>DRNU01000001.1 GCA_011374975.1 Gammaproteobacteria bacterium
CCCGTTGGCACTGTTCTCGGCAACACCAAAGCTCTGGTTGCTGATGACCGGCGCTTCATTCAGGTCCGCCAGGTTGACTGTGACCGTGGCGGTATCGGTCAGTGTGCCGGTGCCGTTATCCTGTACCTGCACTGTCAGGCTATACGCCGGGTTAGTCTCGAAATCCAGCTGCGTGGCATCGCTGACCGTGATCTCGCCGGTCGCGCTGTCGATCGCAAATGCGTTACCGGTGTTGCCCGCCGTGATGCTGTAGGTCAGGGTATCCGCGGTATCCGGGTCGGAAGCCGACACCATCCCCACAACCGTCCCGTTGGCCGTGTTCTCATTGACCGCAAAGCTCTGGTTGTTGATGGCCGGCGCTTCGTTCAGGTCGGTCAGGTTGACTGTGACCGTGGCGGTATCGGTCAGTGTGCCGGTGCCGTTATCCTGCACCTGCACTGTCAGGCTATACGCCGGGTTAGTCTCGAAATCCAGCTGCGTGGCATCGCTGACCGTGATCTCGCCGGTCGCGCTGTCGATCGCAAATGCGTTACCGGTATTGCCCGCCGTGATGCTGTAGGTCAGAACATCACCCGGGTCCTCATCTGTCGCAGATACAACACCGACACTCGTCCCGTTGCCGCTGTTCTCGTTGACCGCAAAGCTCTGGTTATTGATGACCGGCGCATCATTAACCGGTGTCACGGTAAAAGTGAACACCTCATTGAAATTGACACCGCCCCCCGACAAACGACGGACATCGAACACCATACTGTCGGTCGTGGAACTGCTGCTGCCGTCATGCACATAGACCAGCCGGTTATTGTCGATGTCGAGCTGGGAGAAGCTGCTGACAGCTACGCCCGGGTCTGTTGTCAGCTCCAGCTGCCCGAAGGCCGGCGCAGTTGTCAGGCTGTAGACGATATCGCTGCTGCCGTGTGAACTCGTGTATTGCAGCTCACTGGTTGAAATGGAGTCAGTGCCACCCTCGAGGACTGTGCTACCGGTGTTACTGATCACGGTCGGAGCACTCGAAAGCGTGGCAACCCAGCCGTCGGCGGATTTCCCGTCGGTGATAATTGCTGTTTCAACCCGGCCAGCGTTGAACTCGAGATTCCAGTCCCCACCCAGTGCGGCACTCCCGGTCAGGTCGTCGCTGGCCGCAATATCGGCACCGGTCAGTGTCTGTAATGCCTGTAACAGTTGCTGCCCCTCACTGCCCGAGGCCAGGTCGCAACCATAGAACAGCAGGTCGCCACCCCCGGCCATGGCATCGCCCCAGGCAGCGATGGTGTTTTTGTGCGCCTGCAGTGACACATTATCCAGCCAGGTGTTACCCAGCTGAATACGCCCGTCGCTGCCGTGCGAAATGATATGTACCGCTGACAGCGACTGGTATCCGGAAAGTGCCCGGTTGACCTGTTCGATGCCGTCAGACCCGGCATCGAGCACCACCACCTCGATCGAACGCCCGGGCAGATCCTGCAGACTGTCGATCAGGACCTGGTAGTCGGGGGTATGTGGGTCGACGATGACGAGTTCGCGGACTGCCGCCTGGCCGGGGTCCGGGGGCGCTGTAGCGAGGACAGATAACTCGGGAAGGGTGTCAGGCGTATTGAAATCCCCGCCGTCCACGGGCAAAACGATACCCGCCACGCCAGCCGACAATAACATGCGTGGTTCGAGCTGCTCCATCAGTAAACTGGCATCCCTGTATTTTTTTATGCCATTTTTCAAATGCTTATGGGATAACAGGGCCGGTGGCCCAGCACTGCTTTTTTTGTGAACTGGTTCACAAGTCCTATCGGCCGTCAACCTGACCCTCTGAATAGACTTTTGTCTATACCCGGATCAATTTATTTTCTGTCAGTGGCTTATCCGCATCCGGCACTCCAGGCCACTGGGTATGGCGGCATCGCTGTTGGGCAATTGCAGGCGCACGGCGAAGGTGCCGCTGGCGGCATCCAGCACCGGGTCCACACGTTCGATGCGCACCTCGTGCACCACTTCACGGCCGTCCAGCAACAGTATCAGGCCGGCCGCCTGCCCCGGCGCGACTGTGCCGAACCGCTCCGCCGGCAAAATAGCTTCCACGCGCAGCGGGTCGATACGGGCGATCTTCACCACCGGTTCATTTTCCACGTACTCACCGGCGACGTGATACCGCTCCACCACGACACCCGCAAACGGGCTGCGCAAGCTGCGCCGTGCCAGGACTGCCTCGGCGCGCATCACTTCCAGCTCCGCCAGGCGCTTTGCCTCGTGCGCCTGGCCAAGCCTGGCGACAGCAATATCCACATTGGCGCGTGCCTCGTCGCGCTCCTGGCCGGAGGCATTTTTCTGTTTGAACAGGTTTTCGATACGCGCTGCCTTGCGACGCGCCAGGGCCAGTTCGGCCTTGCGCAGACTGACTTCACTGCCCTGTTCGGCCCGCGCGCGTGTCTGCGCCACGGCGGCCTGCTCGACCGAGGATTCCAGCCCGGCGATCACCTGGCCGGCCTGTACGGTATCGCCACGGTCGACATTGACCTCGGCCAGCACACCTTCCACGGCAAGGCTCAACAACACCACCTTGTCCGGTTCGATCAGGCAGTCGTAGTCCTCGGCAGCAGCAACCGGCAGCACAGCGCACAACGCGAACCAGACGCCAAGCATCCTTGTATTGAACATGTCCATTTTCCTCTCCCGCCTCAACCGGCCAGGCGCCTGTCAATTGCTGTCATCAGCGAACGGTACCAGCGCTGCCCCAGTGGCGCGGCACTATGCTCAAAACGCACCCGTGCCCGCGCGCCGGGGTGCGCCCGCACACCCGGTGGCAGCGCCAGTTCAACCTCGAATACCTGTGTCAGCGCGGTACGCCCGGTGGCATCCGCGGGATCAACGGGAACAGCACCACCACCCGCGGTACCCAGCGCCGCACTCGGCAGACGCCGGTTGGCGGCCGGCACGGCCCTTACCAGGCGCAGCGGCAACAACCGGTCGGTACTTTCACCGAGCCGCGCGCGGATATTACCGGCATCACTGCGCACCCGGCCGATATCGTCCTGCCCGACGACCGCGCGCAGGGTTGGCTGTACGCTGCCGACCACATAGCCGAGCACCTGGCCCTGGCGCACAAAGCGGCCCTCGATATCACGGCCCCGCAGCGGCTCGAAACGGCCATCCGCCGCGCTGTACAGGGTAAGAGCGGCGAGCCGCTTGCGCGCCCGCTCCAGGTCGCCACGTGCCGTCTCCAGCTCGTCCCTGACACGTGCCGCCTCGTTACGGTCCCGGCTGCGCGCGGCCGTATAACGGTGGCGCAGTTCCTCGACATAGGCCTGCTGCCGCTTGATACGCACCTGTGCCAGGGGATCCTCGCTGCGAATCAGTGCACTGCCGGCCTGCACCTGCGCCCCGGGTTCGACCAGCAGCTCGCTGACGAAACCGTCGGCGCCGGCACGCAGCACGGCACGTTCCGGCAACCAGACCACGGCCTCGGCCTGGGTCCAGGACGGCACCGGAACAACAAACAGAAACACGGCGGCAAAAACTGCTGCGGCGCTGCTGACCGCGATCGCGCGGGTGCGCACCGGCGCCAGTTCAGGCCCCCGCCACAGGGCGTGCAGGCCGCGCAGCAGCGGCGCGATGAACATCATCCAGCCGCCCCACACGGCAATCACCAGCCCAAGCAGGAAATAGCGCTCGGAGACCAGCCACAGGATTACACCCAGTATCGCCACCCGGTAGACGAAAGCCGCCAATCCATAGAGCAGCAGCCAGCGCGCCTCACCGGCACCGGTAGCCGGTGACTTGCCGGTCCTGAGCCCGAAAGCATGGCGCTGCAGCAGGTACAGGAGGTACCGGCTGGCGCGACTCGACAGGTTGGGTATACCGGTCAGGTCGGCGAGCATGTAATAGCCGTCGTAACGCATCAGCGGGTTGAGGTTGAACAGCAACGTCGACACGCCGGCGATCAACATGATGTTGTAGCACAGCGCATGCAGCCAGCTGTCCGGGGATACCGACAGCCAGACCGCGAGGGCAAGCGACGCGACGGCCAGGTCCACCAGCATGCCTGCCGCGCCAACCAGCAGGCGCCAGCGGCGCTCCGGGAAGCCGCTGGCAGCCGAGGCATCGACATAGGGAACCGGTATCAGGGCCAGCAGCATGACGCCCATTTCGTGCACTTCACCACCGCGCACCTTGACCGCGAAGGCATGCCCCAGCTCGTGCAACAACTTGACCAACGGGTAGCTCAGCCATAACAGCAGCAGGTTGGAAGAGGTCAGGAGACGATCACCGAGTTCACCGGCAAGGGCGTCCAGGTTCATTGCTGCCTGCAGCAGGCCCCAGCCGACCAGCAGACACCAGGCTAACAACCACAACGGGGAGAACAGCGGGCGCACAAAGGGCAACAGGCGCTGCAGCAGGGCATCCGGGTCGGCCAGCGGCAGGCGGATTGCCAGCGGGTTGAACGGCCTTCGCGGTGGCGCCTGGCCGGCTGTCTTGCCGGACAGGTGATCGAACACCGCACGTTGTTGCGGGCTCAGTTTCCAGTCCAGCAGCTCGGCGGCATACAGGCGCGCCAACAGGCCCAGCAGTTGTTCGAAATGTGCGGAAGTCTCTGTCACGTCACCACCCGGTACGGCAGCAATCTCGGCCAATGACCGCTTGCCATCCAGCATCTCCAGCACGCGTTGCGCGGCCGGGCTGAAGCGGTAATGGCGACCATTGAGCGGGTCGCCGAGTACATACCAGGTCTTGCCCGCATGGATCTGCGACTGCAGCTGCAGGCCACGCTTCAGGCGCGGCCTGAGCGGCGCCAGTAATTCCTGGATATCACTTGCCTGGTGCATGGCTCAGAACCAGAACGTCCAGGCCTGCAGCCGCAGCCAGTCGAGCATGCGGTGACTGAGCATCCACAGCAGGCTGCGTTGCCCGGCCTCGACCTTGCCGGTGCCGGTCATGCCCGGCCGCAGTGCCGGCAGGCGGTCTTGCATGGCTGCCTCGACACGGAAACTGTTGCGCCCGTTCTCGACCTCGGAAACCGGTGTGATGCGGGTTACCGTAAAATCCAGCTGCCGGTCCGGCAAGCCGTTCAGGGCCAGGACACCACGCTGACCGACAGCCAGATCGGCGATATCGCGGTCATCGACACGCAGCACGACACGGTAATCGTCCAGCGGGGCGATCTCGAACAGCAGGTCACCGCGCGCCACCGGCGCGCCCAGTGCCTGGGTGAGATCTCCGCTGACCACGATACCCGCAACCGGCGCCTGCAACTCGCTGCGTTGCAGTTGCGCCCGGGTCAGCGCCAGCTCCGCCTCGGCCTGGGCCATCCTGGCGTGCATGATACGGGCGTCGGCGCGCGCATGGTCAGCCAGTGCCTGGCGGTAGGCCTTGCGGTACTGGGCCAGCTGGTTCTGCCACTTGTCCTGCTCCAGCTCCAGCTCACGGGTTTCCAGCAAGGCCACGGGCTGACCGGCCTGTACGGTATCGCCGGGGCGCACCTGTGCACTCTTGATAAACCCGTCCCGTGGCGCCACCACGGCGCGCTGGATGCGGCCCTCGAGGCTGGCCGGCGCATTGATACGATAAGTTACAGGAACAAATGCAGCCATGGCGGCAACCAGCACCAGAGCTGCAGCCGCCGCCTTGAAACGCAGGTGGCCGCTGCCCAGCAAGCGCTGCAGGACAGCGCGGCCATGTTGTGCCAGCCGGCCCGACAAGCCGGGTTCAGCAGCCCGTGTCAGCGCCAGCACCGGCCCCGCGAACAATGCCAGTTGCTCACACCAGAGACGTTCGGCACGACTGAAGGCACGCTCCGTACGCTCGAACAACAGGCCGGCGCAAATCTGCCGGTTACTGTCCCGCAGCGCGACCAGTAACTGCCGGCCCTGTACCGCCGCAGGTTCCTCGAGGCCGGCCGCAATCTGTGCAGCCATCGCCCGCGCCTGCTGGCTGCGGGCATCGAATTCACGTTTGCCGGACAGCTGCTCCAGCTGCCAGTGATGGCCGCGCCGGCTGGCCAGCGCTGCATGGCTGCAGTGCAGACTGTCCGCCAGGTGGTCGATCCAGGCCTGCCGGTCCTGCCCGCCCAGCAACAGCGCCAGTTGTTTCAGCAGGCGCGCCTTGCCGGCATCCTGCTGGCGACCGTGCTGCCTGACCAGCAATTCCAGCCAGTGGCCGCCCCATTGCAGCAACTGCAACGCGGTCTCCAGCCTGGCACGGTCTTCCTGTGCCACCTCGATGGCCACTACACCGACGGCATCCTTACCCAGGGTGATCGGACAGGCCACCATGTGGTGCGGCGCACAGTTGTCCCGGGCAGGCAGCGGCTCGATCTGCCCGGCGGGCTTGATGTGCCCGCCACACGCGGCTGCCAGCAGGGCACTGGCGGACGCTGCCTCCGGCCAGCAGGCAGCCGCATCCATGCTGTCCCTGCCCTGTACCGGCAGCAGCACGACACCCCGCACCGTGCCGCCGATCATGCGGCACTGCAAATCCAGCCAGGGCGTGAGTAGAGTCTGGGTAAGTGGTTGTCCGAACACCTTTATATAAAGCTCCAGTGATACAGGGCCTGTATCGGATACACACCCTGATCCCTGAACCCGGGACACTTGCAGGCACGTGAAAAGTGCCGTCCCGCACAACCGGACAAAGAATAATATTTATTTAATACAACAGGTTAACTTGATTCGCACTCATTGCTTAGCGGCTGTCAGGCTTGATGCCGGAAGTGAAGCGGGTCTGCACGTCCATCCACAGCCCTTTGTCGTTTTTCAGTGTGCCAGCGAAAGCCAGGTGCTGTTGCCGGAACTCCTCCCTGCACGCTTCCGGCACCTGCTCAAACAGGGCGTGCAAAGCGGTGCTGGTGACCACTTCCCACCAGTCGTTTTCATCCTTCAGGTGATAGCCCATCTGTACACATTCGGCCTCGACTTCAACCAGCCCGGCATCGGCCAGCAACTCGCGGCAATGATCCAGCGACGTGATATGGCGCGAACCGAACGGCCCTTCCGGCAACTTTACACCAAAGGTCTCAACCCGTTTAACGAAATCATCGAGCATGGGCTGGAAAGCCGTCTCCTCGAAACTGGTAAAGGCCAGCTTGCCGCCCGGCTGCAGGACGCGCACCCATTCGCGCAGCGCGGCTTCCATGTCAGGCAGAAAGAACAGGCCGTAGGAACACACCACGTAGTGAAAATAATCGGCGCGGAAATCCAGCCGTTCGGCGTCCATTTCGTGCAGGTCGACATTGTCCAGCGCCATCTTGCGGATATTGGCCTCGGCCCGGTCGAGCATGGCGGGCGACAGATCGATACCCGTCACCCGGCCACCACCGGGCGCAACCGCCTGGGCGAAGGGCACCGCCACGGCACCGGTGCCGGTGGTGACATCCAGTACGCGGGTGCCCGGGCGGGGTTTGACATAGCCCAGCAGGCGATCTGCGGTAAACGGGAAAAAGCGCGTGACCGGGTTGTCGTAGTCACCGGCGACGGTTTCGAAAACCTCGCGCACCTGTTGTTTTTGTTGCTCAGTATCCAAGGCTATGTGCCTGTTAATGACGGGATAGATC
>DRNU01000002.1 GCA_011374975.1 Gammaproteobacteria bacterium
AGATCCTGCGCAAATCCCTGGCAGCGCGCCTGCAGAATTTCCGGCAGAGTGACAGCCAGGCAGAGAATCCCCCGGTGAGCAAAGCCTGATCCGTCAGCCAGCCGGCTGATTAATTCGTCATTGCCAGCGTAGCGCGGCAATCTCTTTGGCATGGCGCCTGGCTGTAAAAGATTGCCGCGCTACGCTGGCAATGACAGAATGTGCGGACACATCAGAAGTTTCCCGAGAACAGCTCCACCTATGACCAAACTCTTCTCCCTGCTTATCTTCCTGACCATCCTGGTGGGCGCATTCATGTCGCTGAAACCCGCCGGAGAGAATACTGCCAGACAGGTCCAGGGACTGCCCTGGCAGATCGAGATCCTCCCCGAAGGCCGTTCCAGGGTCTTCGGCGTCACCCTCGGCCGGGATACCCTGGGCCAGGCACGTGAACGGCTCGGCCCGGATATGGAACTGGCCATCATCGGCACCGACGGTACTGACAGCAATCTCGAAATGTATTACGACCGGTACACCGCCGGCGTGTTTTCCGGCAAGCTGATCCTGAGCGCAGAGCTGCCGGCCGAGCGGCTGACACAGATGATTGCGCACTCCCTAAAAAAAGACTATCTGAAAACCGGTGCCCGCAAGGTGCGCGTTCACCCCGACGACCTGCCTGACGTCTGGCAGGCCCCGCTCACGGCGATCACCTTTATCCCCACCGTCAACCTCGACCGGGAGACCGCTATCAAACGCTTTGGCGAACCTGACGAGGTCATCGACACCGATGACCAGATCACACACCTGCTCTACCCCGCAAAGGGGCTGGACCTGATCATCGACAGGAAAGGCAAGGAAGCATTGCAGTACGTGGCGCCGGGTGAGTTTGCACGGCTGCGGGAACCCCTGCTCGACTAGCCCTGTAGCGCGGCCCCCTTTCAGTCAGAGGTCAGCGTTGCCTGCATCACTTCCAGCTGCTCGCTGAACGCCAGCCAGTCACTCTCCAGCGCTGCACAGCGGCTGTCCAGCTCCGCCTTTTCCAGCAGCAGTGTTTTAAGCTGTTGTTTGTTGTCCGCCGCATAGAGTTCCGTATCGGCCAGCCGGCTTTCCAGTTCGCGTTGCCGGGCATGCAGCGCATCGAGCTGCGTCTCGGCCGCGCTGACTTTCTTGCGTAGCGGCTGCAACTGGCGGCGTTGTTCCGCCTGCTGGCGCTTCTTTTCTTTCCTGGCCACGGCACCCTGCCCCGGGGCGGTTTGCTTCGTGGAGCCACGCTCACCGCGATTCTGTTCCATCAACCATTGCGGGTACTCATCGAGGCTGAGCGGAAAATCATCCACCCTGCCATCGTGCACCAGCACCAGCCGGTCACTGGTGACGCGCAGCAGGTGCCGGTCATGCGAGACCAGCACCATGGCGCCATTGAAATCCTGCAGCGCCAGCGCCAGCGCCTGGCGCATTTCCAGGTCCAGGTGGTTGGTGGGTTCGTCCAGCAGCAGCAGGTTGGGGCGCTGGTAGACCAGCAACGCCAGCACCAGGCGGGATTTCTCGCCACCGGAAAAAGGGCCGCTCGGCATCAAAGCCTGGTCGCCGACAAAACCGAAACCACCGAGATAGTCGCGCAGCTCCTGTTCACGCGCCCGCGGGTCGAGTTGCTGCAGGTGTTGCAACGGGCTGTGTTCCGCGTGTAACTGTTCCAGCTGGTGCTGGGCGAAGTAACCGATCTTCAGGTCTTTAGCCGTCTCGCGCCTGCCCTGTTGCGGCACCAGTTCCCCGGCCAGGAGTTTTATCAGGGTCGATTTACCCGCACCGTTGGGGCCCAGCAGGCCGATACGGTCACCGGGCGCCAGCCCCAGCCGGACCGCGCTGAAAATGCGGGTATCGCCGTAGCCCGCGGAAACCTCATCCAGTGTCAGTAACGGGTCCGGCAGCTTCTCCGGCTCGCGCAGCGAGAAATGAAACGCCGAGTCGACGTGCGCAGGAGCGATGACTTCCATACGCTCCAGGGCCTTGAGCCGACTCTGTGCCTGGCGCGCCTTGGTCGCCTTGGCACGGAAGCGGTCGACGTAGGAACGGATGTGGGCAATTTCACGCTGTTGTTTGACGTATTCCGCCTGCTGGCCGGCGAGGCGTTCAGCACGTATCGATTCGAAGGCGGAGTAATTGCCGCTGTACAGGGTGATACGCTGCCGTTCCAGGTGGGCGATATGCGTGCAAGTGCTGTCGAGAAAGTCGCGGTCGTGCGAAATCAGCAGCAGCGTGCCGCGGTAGGCGCGCAACCAGCTCTCCAGCCAGATGACCGCATCGAGATCCAGGTGATTGGTCGGCTCGTCCAGCAGCAACAGGTCGGAGCGACACATCAGTGCCCGCCCCAGGTTGAGGCGCATGCGCCAGCCACCGGAGAACTCCCGCACCGGCCGCAATTCGTCACGGCCTCTGAAACCGAGGCCGTGCAGCAACTGCGCCGCGCGGCTGCGCGCCGTGTAGCCGTCGATGTGCTCGAAACGCGCGTGCAGGGTGGCGAGCATCGCACCGTCGTCGTCCCGTTCCGCCTGCGCCAGTTGCCGTTCGACACTGCGCAGCTCCGCATCGCCATCCAGCACGTACTCGATCGCCGCACGCTCATCGGCAGGCATCTCCTGCGCGACCTGTGCGATAACCCAGTCTTTCGGGTAGCGGCAATCGCCGCTGTCAGCGTGCAGTTCGCCCAGGATCAGCGCAAACAGGCTGGATTTTCCGCAGCCGTTGGCACCGGTCACACCGACCTTCCAGCCGGGATGGATTTGCAGGCTGGCCTGCTCGAACAGCAGGCGCACCCCGCGCCGCAGGGACAGTTCGTGAAAATGTAACATGAACGCGATTGTAGCGGTTTGTCCCGGGCGGCGTTACAACTGGAGAACACCCGCCGGGCGGGATACACTTGGCAAGCCTGATAACTGCCCGGGAAACTCAACCTTGAACGCATACACCCCGCCCCCACATAACGGGCTGGATATCCTTTACCAGGACAATGCACTGCTCGTGGTGAACAAGCCCGGCGGCCTGCTCTCTGTGCCGGGCCGCGGGCCGGACAAGCAGGACTGCCTGATGTCACGCGTGCAGCGCGAGTTCCCGCAGGCGCTCAATGTGCACCGCCTGGATATGGAAACCTCCGGGCTGATGGTGCTGGCACTGGGCAAGGATACCCAGCGCAGCCTGGGCAGGCTGTTTGAGCAACGCCGGGTTCACAAGCGCTACATCGCCGTTGTCAACGGTACGCTCCAGGCCGGGCAGGGCGAAATCGACCTGCCACTGGCTGCTGACTGGCCCAACCGGCCGCGCCAGAAGGTCGACTCCGAGCACGGCAAGCCGTCCACCACGCGCTACCGGGTGGTCGCACGCGACAACGCAAACAATGCCACGCGCGTCGAACTGGAACCGCTTACCGGACGCACCCACCAGCTGCGCGTACACCTGCAGGCACTCGGACACAGTATTCTGGGCGACAGCCTGTACGCGGACCGGCACAGCAGACGGCGCGCCGGACGACTGTTGCTGCACGCCACCACGCTGGCATTCACGCACCCGCTGAACAGCGAGCCCCTGCACTTTTCAAGTGCCACACCCTTTTGATGGAACAGACAGGTATGCAACTGCAAGACTACTACTCGCAACAGGATGACAGCATCAGCTTCTCACGCCGGCAGGCCAGCGATTTTGCCAAACAGGTTGCCGGTGACTTCAACCCCATCCACGACATCGACGCCAAACGCTTCTGCGTACCGGGCGATCTGCTGTTCTCCGTGGTGCTGGAAAAGTACGGGCTCAGCCAGCACATGCGCTTTACCTTTGCCGGCATGGTGAACGACGGTGTGGCGCTGCTGTTCCCGGACTCCGATGCCGAGAATATCGATATCGTCGATGCCGACGACAGGAAATACCTCAGCCTGGAGCGCTCGGGCGACAACAGCCGGGACCCGGCGCTGGTACATGACCTGACCTGCAGCTACGTGCAGTTCTCCGGGCAGACTTTTCCGCACATCCTGGTACCGCTGATGAGCGAACAGCAGGTCATGATCAACCCCGACCGGCCGCTGGTCATCTACGAGAGCATGAGCATCGACCTGGAACGGCTGGATTTCGGGCAGGCGCAGCTGGAGCTTGACCGGCCGCAACTCGAAGTGAATGGCAAACGCGGTAATGTACGCCTGGGGTTCAGCCTGAAGGCCGACGGTGAACAGGTCGGGCATGGCGAAAAAACCATGGTGATAAGCGGCCTGCGCGCCCATGACGCGGAACGCGTACAGGCCATGGTCGATGACTACAACACGCGTAAACAGGCGGTCTCCGGCTGACGGTCGGCCATAACGCGTTACCACTAGCCTGACGCAGGAGTACTGCTTGTACTGGTTTTTACGCAAGAAAAAACCATCGCCACCGCTCAACGGCATCATATTGCCGGGCGGTGGCGCACGTAATGCCTACCAGGCGGGTGTACTCAAGGCCATCGCGGAACTGCTGCCGGAGGATGCCAAAAACCCTTTCCCGGTCATTTGCGGCACATCATCCGGCGCACTCAATGCCGCCATCCTCGCCAGCAATGCCACCCGTTTCCAGGAAGGAATTGCACACCTCACCGGCCTCTGGGAAAACTTCAGTTGCGACAAGATTTTTTACACTGACACCTGGACCGCCGTAAAAAGCGGCCTGCGCTGGGCCACCGCCTTTGCCACCGCCAGCCTCGGCAGTTCCGGGCCGCGCGCGCTGCTCGACAACAGCCCGCAGCGGGTCTTGATTGAAAGCCATATCCGCCTGGCGCGCGTCCAGCACGCCATCGACAGCGGTGCCCTGCGCGCGCTGGCGGTGACCGCCTCCAGTTACAGCAGCGGGCATTCCATCAGCTACTTCCAGGGCATCGAGGAACTGCGTCCCTGGGAGCGGGCACGCCGCCTGGGCATCAACCAGGAAATCAGCATCGACCACCTGATGGCCTCCTCCGCCATCCCGCTGATCTTCCCGGCCGTGTGGCTGAACAATGAATACCACGGCGACGGTTCCATGCGCGAAAGCGCGCCGTTGAGCCCGGCGCTGCACCTCGGTGCCAACCGGCTGCTGATCATCGGTGTGCGCAACCCGGTCCTCGACACCGCACCGCGCGCCGAGGAACACGTGCCCTACCCCTCCATCGGCCAGATCACCGGCTATATGCTCGATACCCTGTTCATGGACAGCCTGGACTCCGATATCGAGCGCATGAGCCGTATCAACCACACCATCAGCGAAACACCGGACAAGCGCGTCGAGTTCGAGGATACCGCGCTGCGACCGATCGAGTTCCTGATGATATCGCCCAGCCGGGACGTGCGTGAAATCGCACAGCGGCATGCCCGGAATTTCCCCCGTTCGGTACGGGTACTGCTCAAGGGGCTGGGCGCACTGTCACACGAGGGCCGGCCGCTGGTCAGTTACCTGCTGTTCGAATCCGGTTTCTGCCGGGAGCTGATCGAACTGGGTTACCAGGACGGCCTCAATGCGCGAGCCGAAATAGCGGAACTGCTGGACATCGAAACAGCAACCACCTGAGGCGGAGTGGGGAAAATCCGCGTTAATTCATGTTATTCTGTCGCGCCTAATCGAAGAGATATGCAACCCCTGCACCGAACCTGTCTGGAGCCGTCATTCCGGCACAGGCCGGCATAACGGGGATACTTGCCGGAAAACCACACCATGAGACTCCTGATCAGATACTTTTTCAAACTTCTGCGTGCCATCCTCGGCCCGCTGATGCTGCTGTGGGAATGGCTGACCCCGCCAAAGGGCATTAAACGTCCCGAGAGCGAGCAACAGCAGGTGGATGCCTATACCCGCAACCTGACCCTGTACCAGTTCCTCACCTGCCCGTTCTGCATCCGGGTACGGCGCGTTATCAAGCGCCTGTCGCTCAATATCGAGACACGCGATGCGCTGAAGGATCCGGTCAGCCGTCAGCAGTTACTGGAAGGCGGCGGCACGATCAAGGTGCCGTGCCTGAAGATTGCCGATGAACAGGGCGAGACGCGCTGGCTGTACGAATCCGACGAAATTATCCGTCACCTGGAGGCAAATATTCCGGACGCTGAATCACCGGCGCATCCCCCGGCTTCCACACCGGGTGTTTGAGCATCACCGCGGTGAACAACCCGGATTGCAGGAAGCCGTCCAGCCAGCGTTGCAGGTTCCGGTAAGGCGCGCTGTCGAACCAGTCCCTGTCGACCAGGGCAAACTGGCGGATAAACGGGAAAATCCCGATATCAGCCAGCGAGACACTGTCACCCAGCAGAAAGTCATGTTCACCCAGTAAGTCATCCAGTTCCTGCAGGAACTCCTCGCCGCGCGCGCGGTACTCCTGTTGCGTATGTTCCGGGTAGCGCTCCGCGTACTTGTAGTGATCCAGGTCCTGCTTGAAAGAAAAGTCATTCATCTCCAGCAGGCGGTCAGCGGGGAGCACATGGCCTTCATCTTCACCAAGCCAGCCGTCAGGGTCATTGCAGCGTAACGCCCAGAGCATGATGTCCAGGCTTTCATCGATAACCTTGCCGTCCGGCAGCACCAGCACCGGCACGGTATCTTTGGCTGAGGCCTGTGACAGGCTTTCAGGTACTGCCTTGAGGTCCACCTCGCGCAGCTCCAGGGCGATGCCGCTGTATTTCAGCGCCAGCCGTGCGCGCATGGCATACGGACAACGGCGGAAGGTATACAGTACAGGAAGCGCGGGATCGCTCTTCAGACAGCCCGCCAGCTGCTCGTGCAGTTGCGCGGCACCCAGTTTTTCCAGGCTGCGGATATTGCGTTCGGGTATTTTTTCCGGGTGGGCGATACTGCCCAGTGCCTGGGTCACACTGTTCTCGCGCAGGATGTGCAAGAGCGGGTACGGGGAACGGTTGGTGTAGTTCTCCGCATCGTCCGGTTGTGTATCGGCAAACCGGTAATCCGGGTGCAGGCTGGCAACCTGGAACTCATCTGCGTAGCCGCCCTGTTCCAGGAAGTTGTCCACTACACCCAGGAAATCATTGTAGTCGAGGAAATCCTGCAATACCTGCGGGTGGATCAGCAAGGTGGTGTCGAGTTCCTGCGGGTCCGTGCTGCGCAGGGTCTCCAGCTCGCGGTGCAGGTCTTCCAGCAGCGCTTCCGGCTGCGTGGCATGGCTGACCACGAAACGCACCTGTCCGTTTTCATACGGCTTGCGCGCAAACGGGCACAGGTTCAGGCCGATAACCAGTTGCTCGACCCAGCGGCGGCAATGCGCAACCACGGTGTCCGTATCGGGCCGGGGTGACGTCACAGGACCGGTTTACTTGATAACACGGTAACAGGGCACATATTCCTTGCCCGGCAGCTTCATGCGCTGCTGCGCCACGAACGAGGTCAGCAGCGCATCCATGGTTTCCATAATGTCGCTGTCACCATGAATCTCGAAGTGGCCGTGCTCCTCGATGGCACGGATACCCTCATCCTTGACGTTGCCCGCCACCACGCCCGAGAACGCACGCCGCAGGTTGGCGGCCAGCACATGGCGGTTCTGGTCCCTGCTCAGTGCCAGGTTGCGCATGTTTTCATGGGTGGGGATAAACGGCTGCTGGAACTCCGCGTCAACATTCAGCATCCAGTTGAAGTAATAGGCATCCCCGTGCTCCTTGCGGTACTCGCGCACCTGCCGGATACCGTCCTGCATCTCGCGCGCCACACGCTGCGGGTCGTTAATGATAATGCGGTAGCGCTGCTGCGCCTCGAGGCCCAGGGTATCGCCGATGAACTGGTTGATCTGCTTGAAGTAACCCTCGGCACTTTCCGGCCCGGTAAAAATCAGCGGGAACGGGATGGATGCGTTGTCAGGATGCAGCAGGATGCCCAGGATATACAGGATCTCCTCCGCGGTACCGGCGCCACCCGGAAACACCACAATGCCGTGGCCGGTGCGTACGAAAGCCTCCAGCCGCTTTTCGATATCCGGCATGATCACCAGGTCATTGACGATAGGGTTGGGTGATTCCGCGGCGATAATGCCCGGCTCGGTGATACCCAGGTACTGCCCGTCATTGATGCGTTGCTTGGCGTGACCGATGGTTGCGCCTTTCATCGGCCCCTTCATGGCGCCCGGCCCGCAGCCGGTGCAGATGTCGAGACCCCGCAACCCCATCTGGTAGCCCACCACCTTGGTGTAGTCGTATTCCTCGCGGGTAATGGAATGGCCGCCCCAGCACACCACCAGGTTCAGCTCACTCATAGGTCGCAGGATGTCGGCATTGCGCAGGATATGGAACACCGCGTTGGTCACCCCGTCCGAACTGTTCATGTCGAACCTGGGATTGCCATCGATTTCATCGCTGACGTAGACGATATCGCGCAATACCGCGAAAAGATGCTCGTTGATACCCTTGATCATGCGCCCGTCAACAAAGGCGTGCGCCGGCGCACCGATGACTTCCAGCTTGATGCCGCGCTCGGTCTGGATGACGCGGATGTCGAAGGATTTGTAACGTTCCAGCAGTTCCTTGCCGTCATCCAGCGCACTGCCGCAATTGAGCACCGCCAGCGAGCAGTTACGGAACAGGGTGTACAAGCCGCCCTGGCTGGTATCCAGCAACCGGTTGACCTCGACCTGTGACAACAGGTCCAGGCGGCCTTCCGGTGTTATACGTGCATCGACTATTTCATAGTCCATAAAGCATCAGCTTCCCGTGTTATGCAATGATTGTTGACGTCAGACAGACCTGACAGACAGTGTCGCGAGTGTCAGCGCTGCCGTAGCCAGCACCAGCAACACCCCGAGCGCCACCAGCGCTTCGGCCATGGTGATACCAAACAGCAACTGCGGGGTGTAACCACAGGCTTCCCAGACCTTGAACACCGACGGGAACCAGACATCCAGCGCGAACCAGCCGGGCAGGCCGGATTCCAGGTTGCAGCTGCCCTCCACAGTACCGCGCTCCACGCCAAGCAGCATCCAGGCGCGTTCCAGCAGGCCGATGCTGAGCACGACCGTCAACAGGTGCAGCACAATCCGCCACGGACGTGAGCGACGCAAGGCCAGTGCCAGTAACGCCACCAGAATAAAACCCGCCACCCAGATACGCACATGAATGCACAGCACGCAGGGCCAGTACTCCAGCGCATACTGGTAGTATAACGCCACTGCCTCCATTGACAGTCCGAACACCAGCAATGCCAGCCAGTACCAGGGGCTTGCGCCCAGTGTCGCCAGTATTCTCAACATGCTATTCCACCCCTTTCCAGTGCCATGATTTTACCGGGATCTGGCCGGACAACGGAAACACCTCGACCGACAGCGCGGGGAAAGTCACCACGGCGCAGGTGTGGTTAAAGCGGGTGCTGCCGGGATTGATGACCAGCGTATCACCCAGCTGCTCGGCAAAAACCTGGTGGGTATGGCCGACCACCAGCACGTCCGGCACAAAGTCATCGAGCCGCTGCACCCAGTAGTGTTTCTGCGCCGCGATCACCTCACCCGCCTCATCCAGCAGCTGGATGCCATCCATGACATCGCAGGGCGGACTGGCATGAACCATATACAGAGACCGGCCCTCGATCTCCAGCTCCAGTGTCGCCGGCAGGTTGCGGATATAATCGGTGACCGGGCTGGATGGCTCCGGGTTGCACTCAAGGTAGCGCAGCTCGTGGTTCCCGTAGATGCTGCCGCAGCCATGCTCCCGCAGCAGGTCCACTGTCTCGTCCAGCGCCCCGCCGTAGCCGGCGATATCACCGGCACAAAGCACACGGTCCACACCCGCACGGTCAAAAACGGCAAGAGCCTCGGCTACCGGCTGCGGCGCGCAATGCACGTCACTGATCAACCCTATACGATACGTCATACCATGACCTCCCTGATCATGCCCCTGCCGGGTACGGGATCACACCCCGTCAGACGGTCCCGGGGCTCCTTTCCGACAAAAAACCGGCGCAAATTTGTTATGTATTTTACAAAAACAGGCCGGGGAAATTTGCATAATTCGCTCACAGGCTATTGACTTCTTGTTATGGATTGGCAGCACCGGGGTACCGTTATACACAGGCGTAACACAACGGTAAGAAAATGCATGCACGAAGCTATTACCGTCTCATCTCCGATCTAACAAAAGTCTGTAATACATTGTATAATAAGATAATGTCCCGATTGCTGCAAAATTGACCGATTTAACGTAAATCCCGTATTTTAAGGGCTTCGCGCTTCTTTCACCCACTTCATCCACAAAGTTATCCACAGCTTTTGTGGAAAACTTTTCAGGGTCTGCAAATCAATCTCCCCAACCCCTTGAATTCCGCTTCATCTGACAGCATTTTTAAGAACCCTACATAGAGACAAAAAACCGGCTATGGATATCGATCACCCCGAAGAAAACAATAACGCCGCCGACGTCGGCAGCGAACTGGTCCGTGCCACAGATATTCTTCCCGGCACCATACCTGTTCTGCCGCAGACCGAGCGGCCCTTTTTCCCCGGCCAGGCCATCCCGTTACTGGTGGACCCCGAGCACTGGGGTGAGACAGTCAAGGCGGCCCAGGAAAACACCAACGGTATCATCGGCCTGATGCTGGTCCGTGCCCAGCATGCCGAGCAGGCGCAGCAGGATGACTTCTACCGCATGGGTACCGCCTGCCGCATCCACCGCGTCAGCCGCCAGGACGGGCGCATGCAGGTATTGCTCGAAGGACTGCAACGTTTCCGTGTTACCGAATGGCTGAATGACCACGCGCCATTTACCGCGCGCGTGAGGTATTTCCCGGAAGAACGCTACGAAGAAATCCCGGAGATCAAAGCCTACGCTATTGCCATTATCAACACCATCAAGGAACTGGTGCCCCTCAACCCGCTCTACGGCGAGGAGTTCAAGCTGTTCCTGGACAATTTCCACCCCAACGACCCGTCGCACCTGGCCGACTTCGCCGCCAGCCTGACGACCTCGGCGCGCGACGAGCAGCAGAAAGTGCTGGAAGCCGTCGACCTGCTGACCCGGCTGCAGCGTGTGCACATCCTGATCAACAAGGAACTGGAAATCGCCAAGACCCAGACTCACATCCGGCGCCAGGTCGAAGAGGAAATGCAGGCTCACCAGCGCGAACATATCCTGCGCGAGCAGATGAAGGTGATCCAGAAAGAACTGGGCATTTCCAAGGATGACCGCACCGCCGAGGCTGACAAGTTCCGCGAGCGTATCGAGGCGCTGGACATTCCCGAGGCGGCCGGCAAACGTATCAACGAGGAACTGGAGAAGTTTTCGGTGCTGGAGACCGGCTCGCCGGAATACGCCACCACGCGCAATTACCTCGACTGGCTGACCAGCCTGCCGTGGGGCAAACACACCAAAGACCAGCTAGACCTTGGTGCAGCGCGACGCATCCTCGACGAGGATCACGACGGCCTGGAAGACATCAAGCAACGCATCCTGGAGTTCATCGGCGTCGGCATCATGAAAGGCGAAGTGTCCGGCTCCATCATCCTGTTCGTCGGCCCGCCCGGCGTCGGCAAGACCTCGCTGGGACGCTCCATCGCGCGCGCCCTGGGGCGCAAGTTTTTCCGCTTTTCGCTGGGCGGCATGCGCGACGAGGCGGAGATCAAGGGCCACCGCCGCACCTACGTCGGCGCCATGCCGGGCAAGTTCATCCAGGCCTTCAAGGACACCGAGTCGGCAAACCCGGTCATCATGCTGGATGAAATCGACAAGGTCGGCGCCTCCTACCAGGGCGACCCGGCCTCCGCGCTGCTGGAAGTACTGGACCCGGAACAGAACGCCGAATTCCTCGACCATTACCTGGATGTGCCGTTCGACCTCTCCAAAGCCCTGTTCATCTGCACCGCCAACCAGCTGGACACCATCCCCGGCCCGTTGCTGGACCGCATGGAAGTCATCCAGCTGTCCGGCTACCTGGCCAGTGAAAAACTGGAGATCGCCCGCAACCACCTGCTGCCGCGCCAGATCGAACGTAACGGCCTGAAGAAACGCGGGCAGCTGCGTATCGACAAGGCCGCCCTGCGCCGCATTATCGAAGACTATGCGCGTGAAGCCGGCGTGCGCCGGCTGGAGAAATACCTGGGCAGCATTGCCCGCAAAGCGGTGGTAAAAATCCTGGAGGGCGCAAAGCCGCCCATCCATGTGCGCGCCAAAGACGTCGAGGATTACCTGGGCAAACCCGTTTTCGCCAAAGACCAGCGCATGTCAGGCGTGGGCATCATCACCGGGCTCGCCTGGACCGCCATGGGCGGTGCCACCCTCAGCATCGAAGCGACACGCACCCACAGCTTCAGCCGCGGCTTCAAACTCACCGGGCAGCTGGGTGACGTGATGCGCGAGTCGGCCGAGATCGCCTACAGCCACATCCTGGCCAATGCCGAACGCTGGGGCGCCTCGCCGGACTTCTTCGAGAACTCCATGATCCACCTGCACGTGCCCGCCGGCGCCACACCCAAGGACGGTCCCAGCGCCGGCATCACCATGGCCAGCGCCCTGCTGTCACTGGCCAGGGGCCGCAAACCGGTACGCAGACTGGCCATGACCGGCGAACTGACCCTGACCGGCCAGGTGTTACCGGTCGGCGGTATCCGCGAAAAAGTCATCGCCGCACGGCGCATCAATATCCGGGAGCTGATCCTGCCGGAAGCCAACCGGGGCGATTACGAAGAGATACCGGACTACATCCGTGAAGGTATCACGGTGCACTTCGCCAGCCGCTTTGCCGACGTGGTGCCGCTACTGTTCGATAAATGATTATCCTGTTCAACAAGCCGTTTCGCGTGCTGTCCCAGTTCACTACCGAAGGCGATAAACAAACTCTGGCGGACTACATCGATATCAGGAAGGTCTACCCTGCCGGGCGGCTGGACTATGACAGCGAGGGCCTGCTGATACTCACCGATGACGGCCAACAGCAGCAGCGCATCGCCAACCCGAAATACGGCAAACAGAAAAGCTACTGGGTACAGGTGGAAGGGGTTCCGCAGGAACAGGACCTGCAGGCCTTGCGCAGGGGCGTCACGCTGAAAGACGGCCTGACCCGTCCCGCCGGTGTGGAGCTGATCGATGCACCGGATGTCCCGGAGCGCACGCCGCCCATCCGGGAACGAAAGAACATTCCCACCAGCTGGCTGGACATCACCATCAGCGAGGGCCGCAACCGGCAGGTACGGCGCATGACTGCACACATCGGCTTCCCCACCCTGCGCCTGGTCCGTCACCGGGTCGGCGACTGGCGGGTGGATGGCATTGCGAGCGGCAGCTACATTACCCTTTGATGCGCCGGCTCAGTTCACGCTGTTGCTGCCGGCCAGTTGCGCCCGGAGTTCGTCAAACATCTTCTGGCTGAATTCCCTGGCCTCAACGCGCCTTTGGCGCTCGGCGGCCAGCGCTTTCAGGCCTGACATGGCCGTCCTGACGTAGCTGTGGTCTTTCCCGAAGTCGCTGCTCAGGAGTGTAATCACCAGCTCGAACTGGGGCTTTGCTTCATCCAGGCGTTGCTGTGAGGCGTAGAACCTGCCCAGTTCGTTAAGGCTGGCCGCAACGTCCAGGCGCTCTTCTTCAGGCAGGCCTTCCCAGACCAGCGTGGCGCGCCGGTACAGTACCTGCGCCTCGGGAAAGCGTTTCCGGTTGGTGTAGAAATCGCCGAGGTTATGCATCGCCATGGCGGCATTCGACAGGTTGGTGCCGGCATCGGCTTCCAGGATATGCAGCGCCCGCTGCAGCAACTGCTCGGCCTCGTCGAAACGCCCGTCCTGCATGGCAAAACCGGCCAGGTCATTCAGCGTCCCGGCCAGGGACGGGTGCATCTTCCCCGCGCCCTGCTCACGAATCGCCAGGCCCTGCCGCAGCAACGTCTCGGTCCTGGCGTAGCGGTTCAGTTCAAAATACACCGCACCGAGTTCATCCATGAGCGTCGCCAGGCGCAGGTCATCCGGCCCATACGCCGAGCGGGCCATCTCCAGCACCCGCAGCTGGTACGCTTCAGCCCTGTCATACGCGCCGGCTGTATAGGCAATACCCGCCGCGGCCCTGAGATAGACCGGGTTCTCTGGCGCCAGTAGCAGCGCCTCTTCAATCAGCGTTGCGGCCGATACCAGCTCCCCGCGCTGCGCGGCAATGACACTCAGATTGAAAGCGGCCTCGGCGGCCTGTTTCCTGCTGCTGACGCGCACCTGTTTGAGCAACACCTCCGGTGCAGAGGCCGGCGGCATCTCGACAACCGCGCCCTGCGCCTGGCTGTCCCGGCCCGGGGCGTTTTCGATCCGGTCCCCGATCGCAGAGGCCCAGCTGCTGCCGGACATGAGCAGGCTGAGCAATGTCAGCAAGATGTGTAATCTGGTGGCTGTATTCCTGGCACCCATAAGTCGTTCCCCTGCTGCGTAATTCCGGCGATTTGATGCTGCGCATTATGAGCACCGGCTGTTTCGCAATGATTTC
>DRNU01000003.1 GCA_011374975.1 Gammaproteobacteria bacterium
GCGCGGTACTGACAGCCGACAAATCCAGGATATCCGTGTCCGCAGAACCGGTAACCGTGTCCACCCCGCCCCAGGTGGCATCATCGAAGACAAAATTATCGTCGCTACCATCAGCCGCGGCCGAGAGGTTGTCATCACCCGTGGTGCTGGTAACAATTTGTAAAAGATAACTGTAATCAGAGACCCCCAGCGTGGCTGCTTCAATATTTCCGCTCGCCAGCTCCAGCTGCCAATCGCCACCCAGCGCCGCACTGCCCGTTTCGTCCGTGGAGGCCGCCACATCGGCGCCGGTGTAGGTCGCCAGCTTGTTGACGAACGCGACACCGGTTTCGCCATCGGCCACGTTGCAGCCGTAGAGCAGGATGTCGGCGTTTTCCGTCAACGACGCTCCCCAGCCCGCCAGTTGCTCGCGGTAATCCTCCAGCCGAGCCGAGGTCAGGGCATTGTTGCCCAGACGCAGGAAACCGGAGGCACCGTGGGAGAACAGGTGCACGGCGGTCACGTCCTGGTATTGGGCGAGTATTTCACTGATCTGCTCGACGCCATCGCGTTCGGCGTCTAACACGATATAGACGGTGTTGTCGTCGGCCGGGATTTCGTTCGCTGCCGCGGAACTCGGCGGAACCGTGGATACCCCGGAATCACTCACGCTCGGCCCGTCACTGGCGTCATGGGCATCGGGCGTGTTGTCAGGGCTGCTGGCGGCCAGGGTTTGGGCGGCGCGGGTTTCACTGTCCGGGGCATCGGCCGGCCCATCTTCGGGCGCCGTGCTTTCTGCCTGGGCCTGTAATTGTTCCAGCAGGGAGGCGTATTCGGGCACCGTGGGATCGATGATGACCAGTTGCAGGCCGCTGTAATCGCTGACCAGGCTGGCCTCGGCCGGGGACAATAAAACGGGCTCGGCATCCTGCGTGTCGGCCGGAACGCTATCGTCGACATCGGTCTGGGTGAAGGCATCTTCGCTTAGCGTGATGGGAGAGCTGCCTGCCTCCTCCTGAGTATCGGCCTGCGGTTGCTCCACCGTTTCAGCAGGTGCCGCAGAAGCCGTTCCGGCTTCGTTCTCCTGCAAGATGGGGTTGTCGGCAAAATCAGGTAAGTCCGCGGGCTCGGCAGGGGCTTCCTGAATATCGTCCGGCGGCACGAAGAATTCGGCGGACAACAGATAACGGTTTTCCAGGGGTTCGAACACCAGTTTGCGCCGCGCCTGATGCACCTTGCGCGCCGCAACCTGCGCACGATTACGCTGCCTGGCCGACAATGACTGCTTTATGCGTGACAACATAATCATTCTCTGGCCAAACTCCTGAAACTAATCCTTCTTATTGCAAACGCTGATTAATGAAAACCAGATCGCTTTCGGTCAATACCCCTGCGGCATGCTTGAGCCGCAGGCTGTTCAGCAGGTAATCGTAGCGCGCCTGGGTGTATTCTTTTTTGGCGAGATACAGATCACGTTCTGCATCCAATACCGCAAGATTGGTGTACAAGCCGGCCCGGTAGCCTTCCCGCTTGCTTTCCAGGGTGAGGCTTTGCGCCTCCACGGACTTGCCCAGGGCATTGACCTTGCTCATGGCGCTGATCACCCCAAAATAGGCCGAGCGCACCTGCCGTGAAATGGCGCGTTTTTCGGCCTCTATTTCCTGTTTGACCTTGAGATACAGTTGGTTGGCCTCGCGCACACGGGACTTCACTTTGCCCGCGGCATAAATCGGCACATGCAGCTTGATCATGTATTCGCGGGTATCCACGTTACTGCCGCCACCAAACAGGCTGCCATCAGTGTCACGGCGATTCTTGCGCGCCTCGAAATCCAGGGTGGGATAATGCCCGGCACGCTGAATCTCCCGCTCCTTGCGGGCCACCTCCAGCTCATGCTGCTTCGACTTTAGGGCGGGATTACTGGCCAGCGCCAGCCTTACCCAGGCATCCACATCGGCGGGATAGGGTTTTGAAAGGGTGACGTTGTCGCCCAGCGTTTCCAGTATGCCACTGTTGCCGCCACTGCTCTCATCGAGGGCCTGTAGCGCATCGTCATTGGCGTACTCCGCCTCAATACGCGATGCCTCGACACTGGCAAACCGCGCCTTGACGTCCAGCAAATCTGTAAGCCGCGCCTTGCCTGCATCCTTGCGCGCCGTGACCAGTTCCAGTTGGCGTTCTACCGCAGCCTGCTCTGCCATGGAGAAGGTCAGTACATCCTGGCTTGCCAGTACATCGATGTAGAGTTCCGCCACACGCAAGACCAAATCCTGCCTGGCCATATCAAACCGTGCCGCGGCACTGTCGGTTTTTGCCTGTGCCTGCTCATAGCGCTTGAAGATACTCCAGTTGAAAATGGGCTGGACAATACTCAGAGTGACATTGTCGTTATCGAAAGTGCTCGAGCCGCTGGCGAATACGGTATTGTCACTGCTGATGATGCGTTGGCGAGTATCTGCTCGCACCAGATCGAGATTTACGCTGGGAGACATGTCGGCATCCGCCTGGCGAATGATTTCCTTGGATGCCTGGTACTCGTGAAAGGCGCTGCGAAAAACCGGGTCGTTCTGCTTGGCCTGCCGGTATACGCTGAGCAGGTCTCCCGCCATTGCCTGCGCAGCGGGAAGGGACAGAACCAGTGTCAACCCCAACAAGCGGAGTTTCCCTAAACATCCGCAATCCTGAAAAAACCGTTGACAATCTTTAGGGACAAACCCTGCCAAAGAAGCTGTTCTTGTTATTGCTTCCACCCTCAACCCCCAGTCCGTTGTAATTATTGTTTCTGCGCCCCAGACGCAGCGCTCATTATGGCGCGACGGCCCTAAAACACGCAACCCTGAACCCATACTTGGCAGGGCAAAGCCTGTTTCAAAACAGGGGGATTACGTGAAATCATAAAATGGGGTATTTCATGCTGCCGGGTGTGACAGGTATGTGGCACAAGAATGCAGGTGAAAACCACGCCAACTATGGCGGGCGTAATGTAGGGCACAGCCGAAAAGATCGTCTCAGGCTATCCGTGGCCTTTGTTCTGAGCGCATCCCATTTCTTCGCCCCAAGCGAAATGGTCGAATATCCCGACGAAAGCAGGAAACTCTTAAATTTCTTGTACGGCTTAACCGACAAAGCCCGCACGAGGCGGGCTTTGTCGGTTAAATGGCGCGCCCGGAGAGATTCGAACTCCCGACCGCCTGGTTCGTAGGCAAGGGCGATTAACATAAACCCTTTATTTTCGATATCTTGCGAGACCTGCCAATTACCATAATGAGCGCCAAGATACTGACAATGAACGGCAGTGATATCCTGCGTTAGCACATTTTTGGGCACACCAGATTTGCGCGATCCTCATTGACAGGTGTTACTATGTCTCGGGGTATTTACATAACTCCCGAGTTAATGTAACATCAATTCCCATGACCACCCAGACAACACAAAATGACAAAGTCCTCGCACTGGTCAGGAGGGCCGGGGTTCTGCGTCCCCGGGATCTCATTCCTTATGGCATTCCCCGGACCTGTCTGAGCCGCCTGGTTGCCGCCGGCAAGCTGCAACGAATCGGCCGGGGCCTCTACGTCCTTCCTGACAACGATGTGACCGAACATCACTCGCTTGCCGAGGCATGCAAACTTGTGCCGAAGGGTGTGGTCTGCCTGCTGTCCGCCCTGCGCTTTCATGAAC
>DRNU01000004.1 GCA_011374975.1 Gammaproteobacteria bacterium
ATATCCGCAGCATCAATCGTAGTCATCGCTCACCTGTTTTCACCGTTATACGGTCCGGATACCGTCAACAATTCAAGAGACGCAGTCTGTAAGCACTGCCCGGACAATCCCTGGGGCATCGTCAGCATACAAGCGGTCTTTTGGGTCTGCTGTCAGGTGTCAGCCGAATATTGCTGTGCCCTGTTGCGCCCCTGCATCTTGGCCTTGTAAAGCGCTTTATCGGCGGCAGACAGTATTGCCACATGATTTTCCGGTTCTTCAGCCTGCATGGTTGCAACACCAATGCTGAGAGTAACCACGTCACCAACAGGGGAAGATGTATAGGGCAGGCATTTCCCCCGGATTTCCCCGATTAGCCGGTTGGCCAGTTCCATGGCCTTTGTGGAATCGAGGCCCGGCAGGATGATGGCGAATTCTTCCCCGCCATAGCGGGCAACGAGGTCCGATGCGCGATTTATGGCATTGTCCAGGGTTGTCGCAATGATTTTCAGGCATTTATCGCCGGCAACATGGCCATAGGTGTCGTTGTAATTCTTGAAATAATCAACATCGCACATCATCAGCGAAATCGGTCCCTGCGTGCGCATGGCGCGCCGCCATTCGGTTTCCAGTGCTTCGTTGAAATACCGGCGGTTGTATATCCCGGTTGTGCCGTCGATACGGGCGATTATCTCCAGTTGTTCGTTGGCATGGTTCAGTTCGGCGGTGCGTTCCGCAATGATCAGTTCCAGGTTCTTCTGGTATTTTTCTATTTCCTGCTCGGCATCTTTGCGGTCTGTGATATCGATTCCTGTGGCGATAATGAAGACGATAGCCCCGTTTTCACCGGTAATTGAAGTATTTGACCAGTCTATCAATCGATGGCTGCCGGCCTTTGTGATCCAGTGGTTGATATGGCTGTTGGGGAAATCACCGGAGGTGAGTTGGGCAAATACACTGCGAACGCCGTCGACCTCCTCGGGAAGAATAAAGCAGTCCCACGGGCATTTGCCTTTAACTTCCTCGAATGAGTACCCGGTCAGTGATTCGGCTGCCTTGTTGAACAGGATGATGCGCCCGTCCCTGTCCATGACCAGGATGACTGCGTTGACGATATTGAGAACTTCTTCAGCAATATTGGCCTCATGCAAGAGATATTCTTTCATGGTTACAGGCATGCGGACATCCTGTTATTCCCTGTTTTTATCAGTCAATGTTGCGAGAAAGCCGGTAATATCGCTTACCTGCTGATCGGTAAGATCTTTGTCCAGTTGCAGTTTGCCCATCTTGCGCACCGCTTCTTCGAGCGAACTGATTTTTCCGTCGTGGAAGTAGGGGGCTGTCAGGGCCACATTGCGCAGTTGCGCCACCTTGAAAACCATGCGGTCATCTTCGTCCTTTGTGAGCGCATATATCCCCGGGTCAGCCTGGTTCTCGTAGGGGTTCTCCTTGCCCAGCCGTTCATAGGTCTCACCGCCAAGCAGTTTTCCGTCGTGGCATGACCTGCAATCGAGCTTGATAAAGGTTTTAAGGCCGCGTTGTTCAGCTTCGTTTAATGCGCTGGCATCGCCATTCAGAAAGTCATCGAAACGGCCCGGTGTTATTAACGTACGCTCGAAGGCCGCTATGGCTTCGGCAATATTCTGGTAGGTGACAGCCGGCCTGTCTGCCGGGAAGGCGACGGCGAAGGCCTCCCGGTATTCAGCAATATCCCGTATCTTCTTCTCGACTGCCTCTGCGTCGGGCATACCCATCTCAACCGGGTTGAGAATCGGCCCCTTGGCCTGTTCGACCAGGTCATCGGCGCGGCCATCCCAGAACTGGCTGTCCTGCCAGCCGGCATTCAGTACAGTCGGGCTGTTGCGGGTTCCCGGCTTGCCTTTCGCGCCGGGTGAAGTGGGCAGATTATCGACACCTGCGGAACCCGACTCGAGACGGTGGCAGGAGGCGCAGGACTGGGTGTCGTTTATCGACAGACGCTTTTCAAAATAGAGTTTTTTGCCCAGGGCAATACGTTCAGGGGTGTCGTTCCCGGATCCCGGCATGGTCGGCGGCAGTGGTGAAAAATAGCGGTTCGCACGTTGTATCAGCCGCTCGGTATCGCCGGCGAAAGCATTGCCTGTCACCAGTAACAGGGCGGTGGTTACGATCCGGACAAGATGTTTCATGGCTACTCCGCCTGTGTCTGTTTCCCGGTTTGCCGGGTCGGGCGCCTAGAATTCAGCCGCTTCGATTTGCAGGTAGGCCAGGCTGATATGTTTGCCGAGCTGCTCCTCAAACCCCGACCAGCCGGCGTATGCGCCCAGGGCACCGGCGACCTGGTCTTTCATTTCAAAGTCACTCAGACCTTCATCGTAGTATTTTTTCACGGTTGTATACAGGACATCCAGGTATTTCCGGAAGCTTTCCGGAACGCCGGCATCGCCGCTCGGCCCGTGGCCGGGGACATAGACCTTGCTGCCGGTTTCCAGGATCTGCGTGATGGTACCGATGTTGCCCTGGATGTCGCCGTCGTCGATGCGCGGGATACGGTCGTTCAGCACGTTGTCGCCAAGAAAGGTGACGGAACGTTCAGGGATCTCGATCATGAGGTCTGATGTGGTGTGTGCCTTGCCGTAATGGTGAATCTTTACAGTAGTACCCCCGTATTTGAAGGTGGCGCCGTGATCGACGGTCTTGTTGGGGCCGGTAACGACGGTGCCCGCGGTTTTGCCTTCGGTCATCTGTTCCAGCCGGTCGGCCCAGTTCTGGCCTTCGCCGGCCTCGATCAGGGCAATCATATTCGGGTGGCCGTAAATCGGGGCATCCGGGTAAGCGGCCCTGAGCGCCTGGTTGCCCAGCCAGTGGTCACCGTGAATATGTGTGTTGAATACGGCGATGACCGGTTTGTCCGATATTTTAGCCATGACGCGCAGCATCATTTCACCGGTCTGCACACTGGAGCCCGGATCAATGGCCACAATCCCGTCATTGGTGATGACAAAAGCCGGGTTGTTCATGAATCCCTGGTTCCCGGAATCCGGCAAACCCAGCGGGCCGTGAATGACGTAGATATTATCGGCCACCTTGTCGGCAGGATAATCCTTGATAGCGGGGCCCTTGTTTGCCAGGCACAGCGGGGAAAACAAAAATGCCGTAATCAGCGTCAGGGCTGTGATGCCAGGTTTCATGTCAATTCTCCTTGGGCGGTTGGGCCGGTAATATAATGAGACGTGTAACAGTTGCTGTCTATTTCATTCCGTATAACGAATGTCCAGTATTACGTAGCCTGCCACCTGCTCTCCGATGTTCAGAACCACTTCATCGTCCAGCGTTTTCTTCATTAACGCCCGCGCCATGGGGGAGTCCATGCTGATCCAGCCCTTGCCGGGGTCGAATTCATCCGGGCCGACAATGCGGTAGGTAACTTCCTCTCCGGCGTCGTTTTCCAGCGTGACCCAGGCGCCGAAAAAGACGCGTTCGCGGTCGCTCGGCGGTTCTGACACCACTTTCAGTTCCGGCAGGCGCTTTTGCAGGTAGCGGATGCGCCGGTCGATTTCGCGTAACTCTTTCTTGCGGTAGATGTATTCGGCATTTTCGGAGCGATCGCCCTCGGCGGCGGCCGCGGACAGGGCTTTGGTGACCTCGGCGCGACGTTTCCAGATGTCGCTATGCTCCTGCTGCAGGCAGGCGAAGCCGGCACGGGTGATGTACAGCGAGGATTCGGGTTGTGGTGGCCGGTAGCGTCCCATGGCTGACAGTATATCCAATCCCCGTCGCGGTGGTTTTTCGCTATGATAGCCGCCATGTCACCGCAACCCATCGATGCGCCGCAACAGGCACAGGTGCGACAGGCCACGCTGGCGTGTGTGGCGCGCGCAGCCGGCCTGTTCGAGCGCGAGTTTGTCGCACCGCCGGTGCAGTTCGATCTCATCGGCCGTGCCGCCGGCCAGTACCGGGTGTTGCGTGGTGATGTGAGCATCCGCTATAACCCGTTTATCTTTGCGCGCTACTTCGAGGATAATCTCAACGAGACGGTGCCGCACGAAGTGGCGCACTTCGTGGTTGACCAGCTCTGGGGCCTGCGCCGGGTGCGTGCGCACGGCGCGGAATGGCAATCGGTAATGCGCGCACTGGGTGTCGAACCACGCGCCACGGCGCGCTATGACCTGACCGGCCTGCCGGGGCGCAGGCAACGCCGTTTTGCTTATCGCTGTGCCTGCAATACCCACCAGCTCACCACCTGTCGTCACAACCGCGTGCAGCGCGGCAAGGCGCGCTATCACTGCCGCCGCTGCGGCCAACCGCTGGTGATCGATTGAGCACGGATAACTGGCAGGTGTATATCATCCTCTGCAGCGACAACTCGCTGTACACCGGCATCAGTAATGATGTCGAGCGGCGTCTGCAACAACATGCCAGCCAGCGCGGCGCACGCTACTTCCGTGGCCGCCAGCCGCAACAGCTGGTGTATCTGGAGGGGGGGCATGACCGCAGCAGCGCCAGTCGTCGCGAGGCGGCCATCAAGAAACTGCGGCGCCCCGACAAGGAATGCCTGATACAGTCGGAACTCAATGAAATCACCGCTGTTCCCGGGTGTCAGGCCCGCCGGCCGGCATAATATGGGCAAGCAGGAGAGTGTTATGACAGGCATAGATCCACAGGCGATCAAGGAACGTGAGCGCAACAGCTGGCGTTCAGCGGCGGATGGCTGGCAGCGGCGTGATGCCCTGTTACGCGAGGGTGCGGCACCGGTCAGTGAATGGATGCTGGAGCGCGCAGGCATCACTGCCGGACACCGGGTGCTCGATATCGCCTCGGGTACCGGGGAACCGGCAATTTCTGCCGCGCACCGGGTGGGACGGCAGGGGCGCGTTATCGGCACCGACCTGGTTGAGGAAATGCTGGTGTTTGCGCGTCAGAAAGCGCAGCAGGCCGGGGCCGAAAATATCGAATTCCATTGCACCGACGGTGAGTTGCTGGCGTACCCGCCGGCAAGTTTTGATGCGGCCACGCTGCGCTGGGGGCTGATGTTCATGCCACAGCCGGAACACTGCCTTGCCAGCGTGCACCGGCTCCTGAAGCCGGGTGCGCGTATGACACTGGCGTGCTGGTCGGACCCGGACAAGAACCCCTTTATCAGTCTGCTCACCCGGTCGCTGGGAAAGTTCATGGAACTGCCCGAAGCACCGCCCGGCGCGCCGGGTATTTTTGCCTTTGCCGACCCGCAACGCCTGCAGTCTGTGATCGAAGCGGCGGGTTTTCAGGATGTCGAGCTGGAAGAAATGGTGATCGATTTTATCGAGGTCGACAGCGGCGAGGCGTACTGGGAGACCATGTCAGACCTGGCGGCACCGGTCATGCTGCTGGTGGAGCAGCTGGATGCCGCGCTACGCGAACAGTTCGTGGAAGATGTCATCAGCAGCGCCGAGGCGCTGAAGCAGGACGGTATGGTGCGCCTGCGCGGCACCACCTGGCTGGCCTGCGCGACCAAATAACCTTCGGATCCGTGGACCATTTGCGGCCTCGTGGCGCGAGGCTGGACTAGACTTACTATCAGAGTCACTCATGGTTCGCGGCGATGGACGATCCCTATGGTTTTCTGCGCTATCCACGCCAGGAACCGCGCAAGGAACCGGTTCCGCGGCGGGTTCGACACTGGCATGAGTACGTGCAGCTCATGCCTGACGGGCAGGCGTCGCGCCAGGCCAATCGCTGCATGGATTGCGGCACGCCGTATTGCCACCGTTTCTGTCCCGTTCACAACCTGATCCCGGAATGGAATGCGCTGGTGTTCAATGCACACTGGCGGCGTGCCTGGCGGCAACTCGACTCCACCAATAACTTCCCCGAGTTCACCGGGCGGTTGTGCCCGGCCCCGTGCGAGGATGCCTGCACCCTGAAGCTTGCCGACAGCCCTGTGACCATCAAGTCGGTCGAACTCGCCATTGCCGAACGCGCCTGGCAGGAGAGTTGGGTGTTGCCACAGCCTTGCAAACACAACAACGGCAAGCGCGTGGCGGTGATCGGCTCCGGCCCGGCCGGCCTGGCCTGCGCGCAGCAACTGGTGCGCGTGGGCTATCAGGTGACGGTATTCGAGCGGGCGGACCGTATCGGTGGCCTGTTGCGTTACGGCATTCCGGATTACCGGCTGGAGAAGCACGTGCTGGACCGGCGGCTGGTGCAACTTGAAGCGGAGGGTGTGACGTTCCGCAGCGCCGTGCAGGTCGGTACCGGCTTGCGGCCGGAAGAATTGCGCCGCCAGGTGGATGCCGTGGTGCTCGCCTGTGGCGCCGGCCAGCCGCGCGTACTGCACGTGCCGGGCTGCGACCTGCGTGGCATCCATTACGCCATACCGTTCCTGGAGCAGCAGAACCGGCGCAATGCAGGTGACAGCATCGATCCGCAGCAGTTGATCGATGCATGCGACAGGGATGTGGTTGTCATTGGTGGCGGTGATACCGGTCAGGACTGTGTCGGCACCGCCATCCGTCAGGGCGCGCGCAGTGTCACCCAGGTCCAGTACCACGAATCTCCACCGCGACAGGCGGATATCCTGAACTTCTGGCCTGAGCCCGCGCCGCTACTGCGTGCCACCGATACCGACGCAGAAGGCTGCCGGCATATCTGGGGACAGGGTACCGTAGCGTTCAGCGGCCGCCATGGCCATGTAACGGCCGTTCTGGTGCAACGCCTGCACTGGAAAAGAGGTCCTTGCGGCCACTGGGAGAAACATCACGGCCATGAGCCACCGCAACACCTGCCCGCACAGCTTGTGCTGATCGCCATCGGTTTTGCCCACCCGGTACACGATGCGTTGCTTGCGGACATGGCATTGAAACTTGATGCATGCGGCAACGTGGCGGCTTCTGACGAGGATTATCAAACCAGCCTGGCAGGCGTCTTCAGCTGCGGTGACATGCGCCGTGGCCAGTCACTGGTGGTGTGGGCCATCCGTGAAGGGCGACAGTGCGCGCGGGCGGTGGATATGTACCTGTCGGGTGACAGCGAACTGCCGTACATCTGAAGTTGTCACAGTAGTGCAACATAGTTGGGAATTTACACCCCTGGCGTTTATTATCCGCGCATGAGTGCCTATCGCACCGCGCCTGTCGCGAGCCCCCGTCTTCCCGCAGGAATTCCCTTCATCATCGGCAACGAGGCCGCCGAGCGCTTCAGCTTTTACGGCATGCGCGCCATCCTGGTGGTGTTCATGACCCAGTACCTGCTGAATGCCGACGGTACGCAGGACATGATGGGGGAGGCGGAGGCAAAGGGCTGGTATCACCTGTTCGTGTCGGCCGTGTATTTCACTCCGCTGTTCGGGGCATTGCTGTCGGACAGCCTGCTGGGCAAGTACCGGACGATTATTTTGCTGTCGCTGGTGTATGTGCTGGGACATTTCGCGCTCGCCATCGACCATACCCGGCTGGGCCTGGCGATAGGCCTGGGGTTGATCGCCGTCGGCGCGGGCGGTATCAAGCCCTGCGTGTCGGCACACGTGGGAGACCAGTTCGGGCAGAGTAACCGGCACCTGCTGTCACGTGTGTTCAGCTGGTTCTATTTTTCCATCAATCTCGGCGCCTTTGCTTCCATGCTGGCGACGCCCTGGCTGATGGAACACTATGGCCCGTCGCTGGCGTTCGGGGTGCCGGGTGTGCTGATGCTGCTTGCCACGCTGGTGTTCTGGTCGGGGCGCCGGCGTTTTGTGCATATCCCGCCGGCCGGCACGGGATTCATGCGCGAAGTGTTCAGCGGCACCGGATTGAAGGTGCTGGCGCGTCTGAGCCTGGTCTACCTGTTCATTGCCGTGTTCTGGGCGCTGTTCGACCAGACCGGCTCGGCCTGGGTGTTGCAGGCGCAACATATGGATCGCGAGCTGTTCGGTATCGAGCTGTTACCGGCGCAGATACAGGCGGCGAACCCGCTGCTGGTGATGTTGCTGATCCCGCTGTTCTCCTACCGGGTCTATCCCTTGCTGGAGCGCGTCTGGCCGCTGACGGAATTGCGCAAGATCGGCATCGGGCTGTTTGTCACGGTGCTGGCGTTTGCAATACCGACCTGGGTGCAGTTGCAGATCGACCAGGGCGGGATGCCCTCTATTGGCTGGCAGTTGCTGGCTTACCTGGTGCTGACCTCGGCTGAGGTGATGGTGTCAATTACGGCGCTGGAGTTTTCCTATACCCAGGCGCCGAAAACCATGAAGTCATTCGTGATGGCGTTTTTTATGATGTCGATCGCTGCCGGCAACCTGTTCACCAGCGCGGTGAACTTTTTTATACAGAACGACGACGGCAGCAGCCGGCTGGAGGGTGCTGATTACTACCTGTTCTTTACGCTGCTGATGCTGGCGACGGCCGTCCTGTTTGCCCTGCTGGCACGTTTCTACAAGGGCGAGACCTTCATCCATGCGGAGCAGCAGGACACTGTGCCGGTTTAGTAACTACCAGGAAAGAATGACACTCGCCAAGGCGCAAAGACGCCAGGGAAGAAGATCATTAAAGCTGATTCTTTGCGATCTTTGCGCCTTGGCGAGAGTATATTTCCGTTCCTGTGCGCAACGGCCTAGTCGTGATGGTGACCATCAGGACCGTGCACATGGCCGTGTTCGAGTTCTTCCGGTGATGCATCGCGTACTTCGACGATTTCTACCGCGAAGTTCAGCGCAACGCCGGCCAGCGGGTGGTTGCCGTCCACGGTAACGCTGTCGTCGGCAACGCCGGTTACAGTGACCACGATGGTCTCGCCGTTCGGTCCCTGGGCGTGGAACTGCATGCCTTCCTCGATCGGAGCGTCTTCCGGGAACATGTCGCGCGGCACGCTCTGGGTCTTGCTGTCATCGCGTTCTCCGTAACCGTCGGCCGGTTCGACAGACACGCTCAGGGTATCGCCGGCAGCCTTGCCGGTGAGCGCATTTTCCAGGCCCGGTATGATGTTGCTGGCACCGTGCAGGTAGGCGAAGCTGCCGTCGTTGGACTGATCGATGACAGTACCTTCGTTGTCGGTCAGGGTGTAATTAAGGGTGACGACTTTCTGTGTCTCGATCTGCATGTTGCATCCTCTGGCCGCTCCAGGCGGGCCTCAGTATCTGGAAAATCAGGCACCTTACCGGAATTGCGGGGCTAAATAAACTGTATCCTTTGCCCGGTGGTTTTTCGGCAGCTATTCCCGCATGGCGGTAAATGCTGCATAATCAAGCGCTTTCCGATCTTCTGGAGAATCGGCTGTGAAGTTCAGCAACGGCGAGTTCCGCGCCTGGAAAAACAAGAAAGTGACCCTGCTGGGGATGTCCGGGGTGGGCAAGACCTACCTGTCCAGCCTGCTGTGCGGGCATAACTGGTTCCATTATTCCGGCGATTACCGTATCGGCACCCGTTACCTGGACGAGCCGATCCTGGATATCATCAAGCAGCAGGCCATGCAGGTGGCGTTCCTGCGCGACCTGTTGCGGCGTGACTGGATCTATATCCGCAACAACATCAAGGTGGATGACCTGGGGCCGGTGCTGAGTTTTGTCGGCAAGCTGGGTAACCCGGAACTGGGCGGGGTGGCGCTGGAGGAGTTCTCGCGCCGCCAGGCACAGTACCGCGAGGCGGAAATCGCCGCCATGAATGACGTGCCTGCGTTCATCCGCAAGTCGCAGGAGATCTACGGCTATCGGCACTTCGTCAATGACGTGGGCGGCAGTCTGTGTGAGCTGGACGAGCCGGCCGTGCTCGACCTGCTGGTTGAGCATACCCTGATTCTCTATATCCAGGTCACCGACCAGGAAGAGGAGCAGAAACTGATCGAGCGCGCGCAGAGCGACCCCAAGCCTCTCTACTACCGGCCGGCGTTCCTGGCGGAGCAGCTGGAGATCTACCTGCGCGAGAACGGCCTGTCCTACGCCGCCGAGATGGACCCGGATGCGTTCACGCGCTGGGTCTTCCCGCGCCTGTTCCATTCCCGTATCCCGCGCTACGAGGCAATCGCCAGACCGCACGGCTATACCGTGACCTCGCAGGAGGTTGCGCAGGTGCGTGACGAGGGGGATTTTCTCGAACTGCTCGAAACCGCCATTGCCCGGACCGACTGAGGCGGAGCCTGCGCATGCCACTGGTTGCCCACAACAAGCTGCCGACCTTCGAGCGCCTGCGTGCCGAGGGCACCAGTGTGCTGCCGCCGGGGCGTGCCTCGCAACAGGATATCCGCGAGCTGCACGTCGGCCTGCTGAACATGATGCCCGACGCCGCGCTGGCGGCCACCGAGCGCCAGTTCTTCCGCCTGATCGGTGAAAGCAACCCGATTGCGCAGTTCTACGTGCACCCCTTCACGCTGCCGGAACTCGAGCGCAGCCCGGAGGCGCAGCGGCATATCGATACCTTTTACGAACCGTTCGACAGGATCAGGGCCGAAGGACTGGATGCGCTGATTGTTACCGGCGCCAACGTGGCCGGCCCGGAACTCGCCAACCAGCCGTTCTGGGAACCGCTGATCGGCGTCATCGACTGGGCAACAGAGAATGTCACCTCGACACTTTGCTCCTGCCTGGCCACGCATGCCATGTTGCAGTTTCGCTATGGCAAGCTGCGCACGCCGCAACCGGACAAGATCTGGGGCGTGTTCCCGCACCGCGTGGTCGACAAGCAGCACCCGTTGGTGAATGACGTCAATACGCGCTTTGACGTGCCGCATTCTCGCTGGAATGCCGTTACGCGTGAACAGTTCGAGGCTGCGGGCCTGCACGTGCTGGTCGACAGCCCGGTCGGTGTGCACCTGGCAACCAGCCCGGACGGTCTGCGCGTGGTGTTTTTCCAGGGGCATCCCGAGTACGACACAATTTCACTGCTGAAAGAATACAAGCGTGAAGTCAGCCTGTATGCGCAGGGGCAGCGCAGTAATTACCCGCCGTTCCCGGTGAACTATTTTCATACCCGGGAACGGGCGCTGCTGGACGAATACAGCGGCCGGCTCGAAGCCGCGCTGGCACAGGGCGGGGCGCTACCGGAGTTCCCGGAACGCCTGATCGAACCGCGCCTGGAGAACACCTGGCACGATACCGCCGAGGCGGTGGTCGGCAACTGGATGGGTGTGGTCTACCAGGTCACGCACAGCGACCGGCGCATTCCCTTCATGGACGGTATCGACCCCGATAACCCGCTGGGGTTGTATTAGAAGTCCCCGTTGGCGCCGCGATTCATGATGTCGAGGATGATGTCCTTGACCTTGACGGCTTCCTCTTTCATGGCCGGGGGCAGTGTCTTGCCGCCGTAGATCATCAGGTCCATGTTGAGTGTGTACAGCCACAGCTTGCCGGTCTTGTCCTCGACCATGCTGATGCGGCAGGGCAGGTAGGCCGAGAAGGCATCGTTGATCTCCAGCATGCGCGAGGCGGTCATGGCATTGCAGAACATGTAGACGGTGATGAAGCGGAACGGTTTGCCGCTCATGGCTTCCACTTCCTTGTACAGGGGGAGTTCGCCAACATTTTTGATGTTGTGCTCGTTGGCGACGAAGCGCATGGTCTCTTCGACTTCCTGTGCGCTCAGTCCGTCGGCGACCGGGATTTTCCAGACTGTCGCTTCCGGCCCGCTGCCGGTTTCGAGCAGCGACCTGCCGATGCCCGCGTAGGTGGTGAGCGCCTGGTCGTCGAACTCAAACAGCCGGGTAATCGACGGCCCGATTTGTACGATTGCTGTAAGAAAAAGCAGCACGACCAGAAAGCCGAGCAGCCCAAACAGATTCCAGATAAAACGCATACCAATCCTCCTCCCGCAAGCCTGAATGGCGGGTTCTGCTTTAACTATAGATGATTCTGTCGCTACAGTCGTGTGCGAGACGGTTGTCTATACTCGTGAGTAGTGGTGCACAGGTGACTGCCGTGAAATTCGATGTACAGGCTGGTCTCCCTGCACTGCAATTTTCTTCCACAGTGTAGTGTCACAGGGGTCTGGCCGGGTGAGATGACAGCAGGGTTTCTGTCTGTGCTAGACTCTTGAAAACAAATATAATTTCAGGGAGATGTAACTGAATATATCACGGGTTACCCGGTGTGTGCGCTGGTTCGGCGAGAAGCTGCGCAGGGCGGCATTTTTCCTGCTGCTGGCGGTGCCGGCCCTTGCTGCGGCAGGCGAGCGGCTGGAAGTGCTCGTTATTCACTCCTACCACCAGGACTATCCCTGGACGGCTCTCCAGCACGAGGGGTTTACCGGCACGCTGTCCCGTGCGCTGCCGGAGTACGACATCAATTACTCCGTCGAGTACCTTGACACCAAGCGGGTCAGCCCCAGCTCCGAATACCTGCAGACATTCCTGTCTTACCTGCAGGCCAAACACCGCGACGACCTGCCCGACCTCATCTACGTCACCGATGACAATGCCATAAATTTCATGCTGGGTGCCGGCGTGGCGACCTTCCAGGCATCGCCCGTGGTTTTTTCCGGGGTGAATAACCTGGCGCTCGCGGAAACGCTGGACCGGCAGCATGTCACCGGCGTATTCGAACGCAAGGGTGTGGAGCCCAGTATCCGCCTCGTACAGCAGATACGACCGGCGACGGAACGTATCATTTTCCTGGGCGATGGCGGGCCTACCGACCAGGCTATCGGCACCAGGATCAGGCAGGTTGCGCAACGCTACCCCGGGCTGGAAATCATCCATATCGGCGAGAGTTCGCGTGATGAATTACTGCAAAGGCTGCACACGGCCGGCCCCGGCGTGGTTATCGTGACCACGATAGGCGGTGTGCGCGGCAGCGGCGGGCGCGTGCTCGAACTCGATGAAGTCATAGGCCTGATTACAGGTACGGAGCGCATGGTGCTGGTCATGGAAGACGCCTACCTGTTTCCGGGCGTGCTGGGTGGCTATGTCACCACGGCCCGGCTGCAGGGCGAGACGGCGGCCCGGCTTGCGACCCGCATTGTCCGGGGTGAGGCAGTTTCCCTGGTCGAGCCTGTCACAGACAGTCCCGGTGAACTGGTGTTCGACTGGAATGCATTGCAGTACTTTTCCGTGCAGCTGGACAGGGCGCTCCATGACAGGGCAAAAATCCTGAACCAGCCGTTGCCTTTCCTGGAACGTCACCCGCTGCTGGTGCGCTGGGCACTGGCGGTATTTATTGTCGTGACAGTGATTGTTATCGGCATTTTTATCCTGGTTACCCGGCACAAGAACCGTATCATCCGGGAACAGACCACCGACGAACTGACCGGCCTGCCTAACCGTACCCGCCTGTTGCAGGATACGCTGGCCATGCCCGCACCGCGCTTTGCCGTGATCGATATCAATAACTTCAAGGCGATAAATACCTTCTACGGACTGGATACCGGTGATGCGGTGCTGGTTGCTGTCAGCCAGGAAATCGCCGGCCTGCTCCCGGACGGGGTGCGGCTGTACCGCATGGGGCGCGACCAGTTCGGTGTGCTGGCGGACCGCTCCCTGGATTCCGCTGCATTCAAACAGCTGATTGCAAGGATTGTCGAGACACTCAGGCATAACCACCTGCCGATTGGCGAGCCGGAAATACATCTTACCGCCAGCGCGGGTATCAGCGGTCGTGAAAGCACCTCACTGATTGCCGGTGCCGAGCAGGCCTTGCACATGGCCAGGGATCGCAACGAGGGCTACGCGGTCGACGAGGATGCGCTGGAAGATGCCGAGCGCCAGAAACAGAATATCCTCTGGGCCAATAAGCTGAGTTCAGCGCTGGAAGCCGGTCGTATCAGGCCCTTTTTTCAGCCGATTATCCACAATGCCAGCGGCAGACGGGATAAATACGAGGCGCTGGTGCGCCTGGTCGACGAGGACGGCAGTATCGTTACTCCGTTTTTCTTTCTCGAAGCCGCCAAGCGTACGCGCCAGTATGCGATGCTGACACGTGCCATGATCGAGCAGAGTCTCGCCATGCTGGGTGAACGCCCCATCAGTATTTCGCTCAATCTTACCGTGGAGGATATCCGCAACCACGAGACCGTGCGTTTCTTCAAGGACAAGTTGCAGGAATACAATGTCGCGGAGCGGGTGGTGGTGGAGCTGATCGAGAGCGAGGGTATAGAGAATTATGCCGAGGTCAGTCGCTTTATCACCGAGATCAAGGACCTGGGTTGCCGTGTGGCCATCGATGATTTTGGCACTGGCTACTCCAACTTCACCCACCTCATGCATCTCAACGCGGATTACCTGAAAATAGACGGTTCTATTATCAAGCGCATCAACGACGACAGGAACTCGGAGCTGGTTACCCGTACCCTGGTGGACTTCGCCCGTCGGCTGGGTATGGAAACCGTTGCCGAGTATGTCGATTCACAGGCGGTGCAGGACAAGGTGACCGCGCTGGGTGTGGATTATTCGCAGGGCTTCTTCCTGGGTAAACCGGCGCCCGAATTACCCGGGACCTGAACGCTGCCCGCTAGCGGATCGAGTCGTAACCGCCATCCAGTCCCTTCTTGCTGTAGACAATCTGCCATAACTGGTTGCGCCGTGCGCGTGCCGAGCCTGCGGATGACAGCAGGAAGTAACGCCACATGCGGTAGAACAGCGGGTCATAGCCCAGGTTTTCCAGTTCCTCGCGGTGCGCATCGACATTCGCCATCCAGGCCATCAGCGTCGGGTCGTAGTGGGTGCCGATATTGTGCAGGTCTTCCATAATGAAGATGCCGCTCACGGCCGCATCGATCTGCTCCGGCAACGGGAGTACGCCGCCGGGGAAAATGTATTTGTTGGTCCAGGGGTCGACGGCCGTGGCCTTTGTATTGGTGCCGATGGTGTGCAACAGGAACAGGCCGTCGTCTTCCAGGCAGTTTTCCACCACTTTCATGTAGGTGCGGTAGTTCCTGGGACCGACGTGTTCGAACATGCCGATGGATATGATGCGGTCGAAGCGTTCGTTCACATCGCGGTAATCCTGGAAGCGCAGGTCCACGTCCAGATCCCGGTAGCGTTCCTGGCCCAGTTCGATCTGTTCCCGGGACACCGTCACACCCACCACCTTGACGCCGTAGCGCTCGGCGGCAAAGCCGGCGAAGCTGCCCCAGCCGCAACCGATATCCAGTACCCGCATACCCGGCTCCAGCCCGACCTTGCGGCACACCAGGTCGAGCTTGGCCTCCTGGGCATCGTTCAGGTTGTCGGCCTCTTTCCAGTAGCCGCAGGTATAGGTCATGCGCGGGTCCAGCATGCGCTGGTACAGTTCGTTGCCGATGTCGTAGTGGTGTTTGCCGATGTGGAAGGCGCGGTTGCGGCTTTGCAGGTTGACGAGTTTTGACCAGAGCACCGGCCACAGCAGTTTCAGCGGCGAGATACGGTGTTCCAGGTCGGCGCGCAGCAGGCGGTAGATCAGGGTGTCCAGCGCCTCGCAGTCCCACAGGCCCTGCATGTAGGTCTCGCCGAAACCCAGCGCGCCGCCGCCCAGCAGTTGCCGGTAAAACAGCGGGTCGTTGACCTGGATATCATGCGGCGCACTGCCGTTGATTTCGATGCCGGCCAGCTCAACAAGGCCACGGATGGTGGCTTCGGCTTTGTCCATGTGCTTCCTTCCCGATTTTGCGGCGCAGGGTAGCACAGCCGGCACGCCTGCCGCTATTTTCGGGGTATTTAACCCCGATTGCACAGTACTGCGTTTACCCGGTAGAGACTCACAGAAACGCAGGAGACAATCATGATCAGAAAATCCCTGATAAGCCTGGCCGTGGCCATCACCACGGTGCTGGGCGCGGCATGTGTACAGAACAGCGAACCGACAGCGCCGGCCCGTGTGGAAGCGCCGTCACAGGTGCCGCAGGAGCAGACTGTGGTGATTGAGGAGGTGCACCGGGAAGCAGAGCACAAGCTGCTGCCGGCTGTCCCGGTGCTGACCCGGCCGGCCGCCAAAATGCGCATGGCGGATGCCCTGGTGGCGCAGGGTCTGTCGATCGTGCGTGTACCCGTCGAACCGGTCAACCGCGAAAACTACGCGCATTTCACTGACAACCCGGTGCGCCGGGCCGCCGAGCACCCGCTGTCGACGTTCAGTATCGACGTGGACAGCGGTGCCTACAGCAACGTGCGGCGCATGATCAATGCCGGCCAGCTGCCGGTGCGCGACGCGGTGCGTGTCGAGGAGATGATCAACTACTTTTCCTATGCTTACCCGTTGCCGGATTCCGATAAGACGCCGTTCCGCGTGACGACCGAGATCGGACCTACACCCTGGAACAGCGCAACCCGGCTGCTGCATGTCGGCATCAAGGGGTACGATATCGACCGGCGCGACCTGCCGCCCGCCAACCTGGTATTCCTGGTTGATGTCTCGGGCTCCATGCAGTCGCAGGACAAGCTGGGCCTGCTGAAATCCGCACTGACATTGCTGACGCGCCAGTTGCGTGAGCAGGACCGGATCTCGCTGGTGGTGTATGCCGGCGCCAGCGGTGTGGTGCTGGAACCGGTGAGCGGGCGCGAAGGCGCAAAAATCCAGAATGCGCTTGAGGGCCTGACCGCCGGTGGCAGCACCAACGGTGCGGCGGGTATCCGGCTTGCCTACCGGATGGCGGAGCAGGCGTTTATCGAGGACGGTATCAATCGCGTGATAATCGCCACCGACGGGGATTTCAATGTTGGCACAGTCAGCTTCGAGGCGCTGCTGGACCTGGTCAGGGAGAAACGCAAATCCGGCATCGCGCTGACCACGCTGGGTTTCGGGACCGGTAATTACAATGACCGCCTGATGGAACAGCTGGCCGATGTCGGCAACGGCAACTATGCCTACATCGATACGCTCAACGAGGCGCAGAAGGTGCTGGTCGATGAAATGGGCTCGACGCTGCAGACCATTGCCGGCGACGTCAAAATCCAGATCGAGTTCAACCCCGCCGTGGTGGCCGAGTACCGGCTGGTGGGTTATGAGAACCGCACCCTGCAACGTGAGGATTTCAGCAACGACAAGGTGGATGCCGGTGATATCGGTGCCGGGCATACGGTGACGGCACTGTACGAGATCGCCCTGGTCGGGGAAGGCGGGCAGCGCATGGAGGCATTGCGTTACAGCCGTGAGAATAAACCGTCGCCCGATGCCGGCAAGGAACTGGCCCTGTTGCGCCTGCGTTACAAACAGCCGGGTGAAACGCGCAGCCGACTGATTGAAACGCCGCTGTACCGGGCGGATATCATGTCCGACCCGGGCAAGACTTCAGACCGGTTCCGCTTTGCAGCGGCAGTTGCCGGTTTCGGCCAGTTACTGCGCGGTGGCAAATATGTCGAGGATTTCGATTACACGTCGGTGCTGGAGCTGGCGCGCAATGCCCGTGGTACGGACCGTTTCGGTTACCGCGGCGAATTCATCCAGCTGGTGAACCTGGCCGCTTCCCTGCAACAGCAGCAGGTGCGGGCCGGCCGTTGAATCCATCTTCTTCAGACCACGCAGTTTGCATGCAGCCGGGGAGTGCGTATGCTCTTCCCGGCATGGGGCAGGACAGTAGCGACGAGGCGTTGATGTTGCGTTTCCGCGCAGGCGATGCGGATGCATTCGAAGTGCTGTACCGGCGGCACAAGGGCCCGCTGTACCGCTACATGCGGCGCCAGTGCGGCCAGGATGCGCTGGTGGATGAACTGTTCCAGGATGTCTGGACGAAACTGATCCAGGCGCGTGAGCGCTACCGGCCAACGGCGAGTTTCAAGACCTACCTGTACCATATTGCACGTAACCGGCTGGTGGATCACTACCGGCGCCAGGGTGCTGCACCCGCCACGCAGGATGCCGCTGAAACACGGCTGCCCGCCCGTGCCAGTGACCAGCCCGAGCAGCATGCGCAGACCGGCCAGCAGGTGCAGCAACTGCTGGTATTGCTGGAAGGGCTGCCGGCCGAGCAACGCGAGGCATTCCTGTTACGTGAAGAGGCGGGCCTGGCGCTGGCCGATATCGCCAGTATCACCGGTGTTGGCCAGGAAACCGCCAAAAGCCGTTTGCGTTACGCACTGCAGCGCCTGCGGGAGGGACTGAAAGAATGGCTATGAAACCCGAAGACGACCGGATCCGCGAGTTGTACCGCCAGGCGCGCGACGAAGCGCCGCCGGCGCATCTCGATCACGCCATACTGGAAACAGCGCGCAAGGCGACAGCCCGGCGGGCGCGTGCCGTGAGTCCTTTCTCGGGACGCTGGCAGGTGCCGGCGGCACTGGCCGCGGTGCTGGTGGTGGCGGTGCTGCTGGTACCTTTGCTGGAACATGAACCGGTAGACAGCGAACTCCAGGTGCCGGCTCCCGTTGTGCTGGAGGAACCCCGGCCTGCTGCAGCACCCCCCCCGGAACGGCGCATACCTGACAAGACCGAGGAAGAAGCCCCGCCTGCTGCACAAGGACTTATGGACAAGCGCATGCCGGAGAAGCTCATGGCGCCGGAACAGGCTGTCCGCCAGGAACGCATGCTTCGCCTTATTGCGCCACTGGCAAAGCCGAAGGCCGTGGCACGCAGCAAAAAGAGGGCGGCCGATAGCCGTGCAGAAAAACACACCGATCCGGGCGGAAACGCCGCGGTCGGTAACCTGATGAGCGGCCTGCGCGGGGACACTGTCGAGCCGCCGCAACAGTGGCTGGAGACCATCAGCGCCCTGCTCGAAGCGGGGGAGGAGGCCCGTGCCGGTGAGGAACTGCAGGCTTTCCTGGTGCAGTACCCGGATTACAGGCTGCCGCCGGCATTGCTTGAATTGCAACAACGCACCCGGCACTGACGAAAAAACGGCATTCCGGGTGCCGGGAAGCCCGCACAGCGTCAACATTGAGTCGGGTAGCCTGTCATTTGCCGGGGTGGTTCCCGCACTTGCGCAAGCCGGGGGCATGGTCTAAGCCTTTGTGTAAGGAAATGCATGTAACTCGCGGACTTGGCGTGACAATTGCGTAGTATTAGACTCTGCCGGGGGTGCTGGATCCGGATGGTCAGGGGCAACAATAACGATGGATGATATTTACAGGCACAAGAGCCTGCACGAATTCTGGGACGACTCGCTGCTGGCAGGTCAGAATGCCGCGTATCTTGAAGATCTCTACGACCAGTTCCTGAGCGACCCGAACCAGGTGTCGGGCGAATGGCGTGCCTTTTTTGAAACGCTGCCGCGGGTCAACGGGCACGGTACCGAGGTCAGGCACTCCGCGATCCGCGAGGCGTTCCGCAACCTGACACGGCAACCGGCCGCACAACGGCAGGCGGTCACCACGCTGCCGGGCAGCACCCAGCACGAAGAACGCCAGGTGCGCGTCCTGCAGCTGATCAATGCGTACCGTTTCCGTGGTCACCAGATCGCAAAAATCGACCCGCTGGAACTGCAAAGCATCCCGGATCTGCCGGAGCTTAGCCCGGAATTCCACGGGCTGAGCACGGCCGACATGGATACGCTGTTCGATACCGGCTCTTTTGCCGGCATGGAAAAAGCCACGCTGCGCGAGATACTCGACCAGCTGCACGCGGTGTATTGCGAAAGCGTCGGCAGCGAGTACATGCACATCACCGAGACCACCGAGAAACGCTGGATACAGCAGCGCCTGGAACACGCCGGCGGGCGGGTGCAGTTCAGCAGTGCCGAGCGCCTGCGCATCCTGCAGCGCCTGACCGCGGCGGAAGGTCTCGAACGTTACCTGCATACCCGTTACGTGGGCCAGAAACGTTTCTCGCTGGAAGGCGGCGACAGCCTGATCCCGCTGCTGGATGAACTGGTCCACCGTGGCGGCAGTCATGGCGTCCGGGAAATGGTCGTCGGTATGGCGCACCGTGGCCGTCTCAATGTGCTGATCAATGTCGTCGGCAAGACCGCGGCCGAGCTGTTCCAGGAGTTCGAGGGAACGGCGGGCCAGTCTTCCAACGGCTCCGGCGACGTGAAGTACCACCAGGGTTTTTCCGCCAACCTGAAAACCGAAAAAGGGCTGGTGCATGTCGCGCTGTCCTTCAACCCGTCGCACCTGGAGATCGTCGACCCGGTGGTGGAAGGCTCGGTACGCGCCCGCCAGCAGCGCAGCGGCGACGAGACCGGTGACTGGGTGGTGCCGATCCTGATTCACGGCGATGCGGCCTTTGCCGGGCAGGGCGTGGTGATGGAAACAATCAACATGTCGCAGTCGCGCGGTTTCTCGACCAAGGGCACCGTGCACATCGTCATCAACAACCAGATCGGTTTTACCACCAGCTACCAGCGCGACTCGCGTTCCACGCTGTACTGCACCGATATCGCCAAGATGGTCAATGCGCCGATCTTCCACGTCAACGGCGACGACCCTGAAGCCGTTATCCAGGTCACGCGCATGGCGCTGGATTACCGCATGAACTTCCACAAGGATGTCGTGATCGACATGGTGTGTTACCGCCGCCACGGCCACAGCGAGGCCGACGAGCCTACCGCCACCCAGCCGATCATGTACCAGGCTATCCGCAACCGCCTCACCACGCGCGCGCTGTATGCCGAAGCGCTGGTGGAAGAGGCTGTATGCGATGAAAAGCAGCCACATCAATTAATGGACGACTACCGCGACCGCCTCGACCAGGGTGTTTCGGTGGTCGAGGAACTGGTGCCGAAAGAGCAGGCCAACTATCCCTTCGCCGTCGACTGGGCGCCTTACCTGGCACAGGCCTGCACGGCTTTCCTGGAAACCGCGATCCCGCTGTCGCGCATCAAATCCCTGTGGCACAGCCTGATGCAGCTGCCGGACGGTTTTGAGTTGAACGGCAACGTGGCCAAGATCATGGACAACCGGCGCAAGATGGCGGCCGGCGCCTTGCCGGTCGACTGGGGGTTCGCGGAAACCAGCGCCTATGCCGCGCTGGTGGACGACGGTTACAGCGTGCGCCTGTCCGGGCAGGACAGCGGGCGTGGTACGTTTTTCCACCGCCACGCGGTACTGCATAACCAGAAAGACGGCTCGCTGCATGTGCCGCTGCGGCATGTCAGCGAGGGGCAGGCCAATTTCCTGGTCATCAATTCATTGCTGTCCGAGAATGCGGTACTGGCGTTCGAATACGGCTATTCCACCACCGACCCCAACACGCTGGTGATCTGGGAGGCCCAGTTCGGCGACTTTGCCAACGGTGCGCAAGTGGTCATCGATCAGTTCATCAGTGCCGGTGAGCAGAAATGGAACCGTCTCAGCGGGCTGGTGATGTTCCTCCCGCACGGCATGGAAGGTCAGGGCCCGGAACATTCCTCGGCGCGCCTGGAGCGCTTCCTGCAACTCTGTGCCGAACAGAACATGCAGGTCTGCGTGCCGACCACGCCGGCGCAGATTTTCCACCTGCTGCGCCGCCAGATCATGCTGGAATGCCGCAAGCCGCTGGTCGTCATGACACCCAAGAGCCTGCTGCGCCACCGTCTGGCGGTCAGTTCGCTGGAAGATCTCAGCAACGGTGAGTTCCAGCCGGTACTCCCGGAAGTGGACGCGCTGGATGCCGGTAAAGTTACCCGCATTGTGATGTGCAGCGGCAAGGTGTACTACGATCTGCTGGAGAAGCGTCGCGAGGAAGGCCTGGAGCACGTGGCGATCATCCGTATCGAGCGCCTGTATCCTTTCCCCCGGGTGCAGGTGCGCAAGCTGATCGAGAGTTACCCGAACCTGAAAGACTACATCTGGTGCCAGGAAGAACCGCAGAACCAGGGCGCCTGGTTCTCCAGTCAGCACCACATCCGTTCGACATTACCCAAGCCGTACCTGCTGCAGTATGCCGGCCGGGAATTCTCGGCCGCACCCGCTGCCGGTTACGCCTGGCTGCACCTTAAACAACAACACCGGCTGGTGGCCCAGGCGCTGGGCCTGGCCACAGACGACGCATAGGAAAACAGCATGTCAATCGAACTCAAGGTCCCGGGTTTCCCGGAATCCGTATCCGACGGAACCATCCTGAAGTGGAACAAGCAGCCGGGCGACAGCGTGCAGCGCGATGAATCCATCGTCGATATCGAAACCGACAAGGTGGTATTCGAAGTGCCGGCACCCAGGGACGGCGTGCTGGAGGAAATCATCGAGCCGGAAGGCACGGTGGTGGTGTCGAACCAGTTGATCGGGCGCATGCGCGAGGGTGGCGGGGAGACGCAATCCAGTGCGCCGGCCGCAACGCCGCCTGCAAAGGAAGAGACGGATGAATCCGCGAGCGGGGAATCTTTCGCAACACCGTCGGCACGTCGCCTGATCGAGGAGCGGGGGCTGGATATCAAAAGTATTGAAGGGTCCGGCAGCGGCGGACGCATTCTCAAAGAGGATGTGCTGCGTGCGCTGGAACAGAAACCTGCCGCACCGGCAGCGTCACCCCAGGCTGCCCCGGCGCCTTCGGCTGCACAGCCCGACACGGCGCTGAGCCCCGAAGGACGGCCCGAGAAGCGCGTGTCCATGACACGCCTGCGCGCCCGCATTGCCGAGCGCCTGCTGGAAGCCCAGCAGACAGCCGCCATCCTGACCACCTTCAACGAAATCAACATGCAGCCGGTAATGGAGCTGCGCAGCCGCTACAAAGAGCAGTTTCTCAAGACCCACGAGGTGAAACTCGGTTTCATGTCGTTCTTCGTCAAGGCCGTGATCGAGGGCCTGCAACGTTTCCCGGAGCTAAACGCGTCCATAGACGGCACAGATATCGTCTACCACGGGTTTTTCGATATCGGCATCGCGGTCTCCTCGCCGCGCGGCCTGGTGGTGCCTATCCTGCGCGATGCCGACCAGTTGAGTATGGCGGATATCGAGCAGAAAATTTCCGATCTTGCCAACCGTGCACGGGACGGCAAGCTGGGGATGGACGATATTACCGGTGGCACCTTCAGTATCACCAACGGTGGCGTGTTCGGCTCGCTGCTGTCGACTCCGATACTTAACCCGCCGCAATCGGGCATACTGGGGATGCACAAAATCCAGCAGCGGCCGGTTGCCGAGTACGGGCAGGTGGTGATCCGGCCGATGATGAACATTGCACTCTCCTATGACCACCGCCTGGTGGACGGCCGCGAAGCGGTACAGTTCCTGGTGACGGTCAAGGAATCACTCGAGGACCCGGCACGCATGCTGCTGGGGGTGTGAACGGAATGACAGATCAATTCGATGTAGTGGTGGTCGGTGGCGGCCCGGCTGGTTACGTGGCGTCGATTCGTTGCGCGCAGCTGGGGCTGAATACCGCCTGTGTCGACGAATGGATCAATGCACAGGGCAAGCCGGCGCTGGGTGGTACCTGTCTCAATGTTGGCTGTATACCCTCCAAATCACTGCTGGAGTCCTCGGAGCGTTTTGCCCAGGCACAGCATGAATTTGCCGACCATGGCGTGAAGGTTTCCGCCGTCAAACTGGATCTGGCGACTATGCTGGCGCGCAAGGACCGTGTGGTGCTGGAACTGACACAGGGTATCGAACAGCTCTTCAAGGCAAACAAGGTCGAATGGGTCAAGGGCCGCGGGCAGTTACAGGCCGGCAAGCAGGTGCAGGTCACGGACCGGGCCGGCAAGACCCGCAAACTGCAGGCGGAACATGTCATCCTGGCGCCGGGTTCATCGGCCGTGCAACTCGACAGCGCGCCCCTGCACAAGGATATCGTGGTGGATTCGACCGGTGCGCTGGCGTTTAACAGCGTACCCAAACGCCTGGGAGTTATTGGTGCCGGCGTCATTGGCCTGGAACTGGGCAGCGTGTGGAAACGGCTGGGGGCGGAGACCGTCACCCTGCTGGAAGCCCAGGACAGTTTCCTGCCCATGGCCGACGAGCAGGTGGCAAAAGAAGCACAGAAGTCCTATACGAAGCAGGGCCTGGATATCCAGCTCGGCAGCCGCGTCACGGCCTGCACGGTGAAAGGGCGCAAGGTGGATATCAGCTACCAGAACGGCGATGGTGAACACCGGGCACAGTTCGACAGGTTGATTGTTGCGGTCGGACGGCGCGCCAATACGCACGGTCTGGCGGCGGACGAGGCCGGCCTGTTGCTTGACGAATGGGGGTTTATCCATGTCGACGACCAGTGCCGCAGCAACCTGCCGGGCATCTATGCCATCGGCGACGCGGTGCGCGGCCCGATGCTGGCGCACAAGGGTTCCGAAGAAGGCATCATGGTGGCGGACCTGATCGCCGGACATACAGCACAGGTCGATTACAATATCATTCCCTCGGTCATCTACACGCACCCGGAAATCGCCTGGGTCGGAGCCACCGAGCAGGCATTGCGTGCTGCCGGTGTGAAGTACAACAGCGGGATGTTTCCGCATGTCGCTTCGGGTCGTGCACGCGCACTGGGTGATACCGGTGGCTTCATCAAACTGCTGGCCGATGCACAGACGGACCGTATTCTCGGCGCGCACATGATCGGGCCGCAGAGCTCCGAACTGGTCGCGGAAGTGGCGATTGCCATGCAGCTGGGGGGAAGTGCGGAGGACCTCGGCCTGACAATGTTCGCCCACCCGAGTCTGTCGGAAAGTGTGCACGAGGCTGCACTGGCCCTGCACGGGCATGCCATTCATATTGCGCCGCGGCGCAAGCACTAGATAAAACCTCCAGCCCGTCATTCCGGCCAGGGCCGGAATCCAGTGCATTAAACCCGGTAACGCCGGGTTCTTCACCAGGACTGTTAGCATTTTCTAATCAAGGAAGTGCTGAATTTCCCGAGTCGATCTGTTTCGGTATTTTAGCGATTCATTAACAAGTAAATGCTAATTGACCTATGTCAATTCCATGCGACATTTAGTGGTGGTAGAGGCAAATTGGTCTACGTTTAAACTTGCGCGGTGGGATAAAGGAAATTATCTGTCCGTACTTGTGCCCAGGCCGTTCAAATATTTTTTGCTACGTGTCAGGCCGGCATATGGTTTTTGTAAAAACTCGAGAGGGAATTTGATATGAAGGACTATCTCTCAACAACATTAAAATCCGCTGTGTTCACGCTGGCATCCTTTGTTGCGTTGCCGGCATTTTCAGTTACTTTATCCGGACCGGGGACAGCTGATTTTGCCCTGCCCGGAACTACGGCAGCAGCACAGCCGGATCTTGGTGGTTTGATTATCGAAGACGTTATCAGTGATTTCTCGATTTCCGGTGCTGGGGAAACCTTGCAGGGAACGATACAGAACCGCGTAGTCAGGGGGGCTGATGACACGTTGACGTTTTACTGGAGAATACGGCCAATATCCGGAAATGGCGATATATTATCATTTCGTGTGGGCGGGTTCGGAAACTTTGCCCTGGACGCCAACTGGCGTATTGATGGATTAGGTGCAGAGTCGCCGAACATTGCACGTTATTTTGGTGATGGTTCAGGCGCTGTTAATTTTCTGTTTGAGAACAGCGAAGTTGGTGTAGGAACCAACCCCGACGGGAGTTTAACGACATCAGTATTCTTTTTTCTTGATACGGAAGCGAAAAATTATACGATGAATGGCCAGTTCGATTTGCTGTGCGCACCAAGTAGCTGCGTTTCACAGTCATACCCAACGTTTTCGCCATCGACTATACCCGTTCCGGCAGCAGCATGGTTGTTTGTCAGCGGTTTATTAGGCCTGACTGGTCTTGCCGGAAAGAAAGCAGCATAACCATGAGAGCGGGAGCAGCAGAGAGGGCGGGTTCGGTTGGTACGCCGCATCGGCTGATTAGTGTGACGGAACCAGGGAAATAACAGGGAGATCGACATGTTTACTAATATATCAGTCAGAGATTTTTTCTTAAGAGTATGTACGCTTGCTGTTTTATTCTATGCTTCGGTGAGCAGTGCAGTTGTCATTGACGGGTTTACCTACGCGATTGCGAATAACGGTTTCCCTACAGTAGATGGACATCACTTCCATAGCGAATGCGGTACGGTTTCCCCGCCGCCGCCCGAGTGTTTCGGGCTGGCTGGCGTAGTACAGTGGGAACCGGGTGACGAACAGGTCCGGGGGTTGTCAGAGTTCGCCCTGTCAGGGCCAGCCGCCTCCAGCGCCATCTTGAGCTTCGTCGCGTTTCGGGAAGGCAGCCTGATTTTTAGTGAAGAATCGGGTTTTACCAGTTCGTTTGATGAACTGGTCGACGTATTCGCTTACGCGGGTAACAATGCCGCCGACCTTTCCGATTACCAGGCGATTGTAACTGGCGGCATCGGAACCTTCGACACGACGGGCATGTTCGTCGGAGACACGATCAGCTTTGACATAACCGGCATTTATAATGCCGCCATGAGCGGCGGCGATCCTGCCCTGGGTGTGCGGTTGCAATTTGCTGAATTATTTCCGGCTGTGATTCCGTCAGGCTGGGTTTTCTCGGACTTCCAGATCAGTGTTAATCCCGTGCCACTACCCGCAGCTCTATACCTCTTCGGTTCCGGCCTGCTGGGATTGGTCGGTATAGCAAGACGCAAGAAGGCGTAATCAGTTACAACACATATCAGCTGGCAGAGTTCGACTCTCCGCCCGCTGCATCGTCGTCGCCACCGAGTTGCGCGACAATCAGGTTCAACCGGTCTGCAGTCTCCGCCAGTTCGTCACACCAGGCCGTGATGCGTTCGGCATCTGCGACTGTGTCGCGTGTTACTTCAGTAATAGTATCTACAGCTGTGCTGATGCCATGCGCCGATTCAGTCTGCAGGTGTGCCGCATCGGAGATGCCGCCGTTCGCGCCCTTGAGACTCTCCACCGCGCCGACGATTTCAGAAAATGTGATGGTTGCATCTTCTACCATGGATTCACATTCACCGGTTTTCTTGCTGCTGTCGGTGATGGCGCTGATGGCCTGTTCGATACTGCTCATGACGGATTCGATAATGATGTGAATGCTGGAGGTCGATTCCTGGGTGCGTGCCGCGAGCTGGCGGACTTCGTCCGCCACTACTGCAAAACCGCGTCCTGCTTCACCGGCGCGCGCGGCCTCGATAGCGGCATTTAATGCCAGCAGGTTGGTCTGTTCGGCGACGCCGTTGATGACGTCGAGTACCTCGCGGATATCCCGGGATTTTTCTCCCAGTTCGACGATGACTTCGGAAGCCTGTGTGACATCGGAAGACAGTGCCATGACGGACCCGATGGCACTGGTCATCACTTCCTTGCCGGTCTGTGCCAGTTTGTCGGATTCGGCGACGTGTTCTGCGGCTTCGTGTGCCTGTTGCGCCACCTGGGTTACCGCCGATGCCATGCCGGTTATCGCTGCGCCGATATTGCGGGTTTCGTGGTCCTGCCGGTTCATGCGCTGTGAGGTACCGGCGCTGGTGCTGGCTATTTCACTCGCAACTGCCGAGAAACGTTGGGCGGATTCGGCCAGCAAGGCCGTTATTGGCTGAAACCGGTCTGCCAGTCCGTTGTAGGCGTCAGCGAGCGGTTGCAGTTCACGCGCCTGCGGGAATGCCAGGCGCCGGCCCTGGTCGCTATCGCCGGCATAGAAGGCTTCAATATCATGTGCGGCGCGCCTGACCGGGGCGGCCAGACGGTTGCGCATCAGCCACCACACCACTGCGGTGACCACAGCACTCAGCAGGGGCGCTGCCGGCAGCAATGAGCTGTCGGATAAATCCTCATTTGCTTCAACGAGTAACAGGGAAAAAATGCCGAGCGCCAGGGTCTGGGCCAGGAGCAGGCCGGTTATCAGGGTGCCTAACGAAATGCTGCTCATCCATTTTTTCATTGCGTGAGGTTCCCCTGGCAAAGCCGGTCGCCGCAGTTTGATGATGACAATACCCGTGTTATCGGTATGGTATGGCTAGATCTTGAGAGGCAACGGACGGAAATTCAGCTGCACCAATGGCTTGCAAGCCCAGGGCAGCTTGGGCAAGGTAGCCTGCATGTCATCTCCCCCTGAATTACCGGCAGACGCGTGTACGCAGGATCTCACGGCGGCTGTCAATGGTCTGCTGGCAGAAGCGCGGGCTTGCCGGCAGCGCCGGATGCTGGTGATTTGCGGTGCACGCGAGGCGTCGCTTGTAATGGCCGCGAAGCTGCTGGAGGCCAGTGACCTGTCAGCGGTTCACTGGTTCAGTGACCGTGCACCACGCGGTGCCGCAGCGAGCCAGGGCCAGGCAGCATTCGGCCTGCTCGGTAGCGAACTCGATGCGCTGGTGTTCGATGCCTGGTCGGGGTTCGACCCGGATGCGTTCGGTGCACTGAGCGGCACGCTGCGCGGTGGCGGGTTACTGCTGTTGCTGTCGCCGGAGCTTGACCAGTGGCAGGATTACCCGGATCCGTTAAATGCACGTATCACGGTTGCACCCTGTACACCGGACCAGGTGAGCGGGAATTTCCTGTCACGCCTGGCGAGGGTGCTGGAAGCTGACCCTGGTGTGCTGCTGATCGTGAATAACCGTGTGCGCCGTTTACCGGCACCGGAGCCTGCTGTAGAGCCCGCGGCACAGGAAACCGTTGCAGCACCATATCGGACCTGCGACCAGCAACGGGCTGTCGAAGCTGTGTTGCACGTGGTCAACGGTCACCGGCGCCGGCCGGTGGTGTTGAGTTCGGATCGCGGGCGCGGCAAGTCGGCCGCGTTTGGTATCGCGGCGGCGCAGTTGATCGCAGCGGGGCGTGACAATATTCTGCTGACCGGACCGCGCCGTGCATCGGTCGATGCGGTTATCGAGCATGCACGCGCGCTGGTGCCGGAGCGTATCGACGCCCTGCGTTTCGTTGCCCCTGACGAACTGGTACGCAACCCGCAGCCGGCCGACCTGCTACTGGTCGACGAGGCCGCTGCTATTCCTGCGCCACTGCTGGAAACCCTCCTGAAGCGTTATGCGCGCATTGCTTTTGCCACTACCGTACACGGCTATGAGGGGACCGGGCGCGGGTTCGCGCTGCGTTTCTCGCGCCTGCTGGATCAGCACAGCAACAGCTGGCAAACCATCACGCTCGAAACACCGGTCCGCTGGGCAGCACACGACCCGCTGGAGCGACTGGTGTTCCGTATGCTGGCGCTGGATGCCTGTGCTGCGCCCGATGCTGTGCTGGCGGATGCCGACCCGGATGCAGCCCGCATCGAACGCCTCGATCGGGAAAACCTGGCACATGACGAGCAGACCCTGTCGGAACTGTTCGGACTGCTGGTGCAGGCACATTACCGCACCCGGCCCATGGACCTGCGTCATTTGCTGGATGGCCCGAACCTGTCGGTGTATGTGTTGCGTCTCAACGACCATGTCGCCGCCACGGCCCTGGTTGCCGATGAAGGTGGTTTTGATGAAGCGACCGCGCAGGCTGTCCGGGCGGGTCGATCACGTCCGCACGGTCACCTGTTGCCGGAAGCGCTGGCTGCACACCTTGGCCTGGTACAGGCACCGCAACTGCGTTGTGCGCGTATCATGCGCATCGCCGTACACCCGGCCGTGCAGCGCCGTGGGCTCGGGCAACGGCTGGTTGAGCACATCACGACGCAGGCACGCCAGGCGCAGCAGGATTATATCGGCAGCAGTTTCGGCGCCACGCCGGAACTACTGGATTTCTGGCATGCGGCGGGCTGGTCGCCGGTCCGGCTCAGCGTTCAGCGCGGCGCCAGCAGCGGGACCCATTCTGTGATCATGTTGAAAGCCCTGGGTGAGGCGGGTGAGGCGCTGGCAGGGCAGGCCGGGGAGCGTTTCATCGCCCAGTTCCCGCACCAGCTATCGGACAGCCTGCGCGAGCTGGATGCGACACTGGTGAGCCGCCTGCTGCAGTATGCACAGGCGCCTGTTGCCGCACCTGACAGTGCCGACTGGCGCGACATCGAATCGGTTGCCCGCGAGCAGCGCCAGCCGGAAGGGGCTATCGGCGCGTTGTGGCGGCTGGCCTGCCATGCGCTGAGTGATGCCCGCGGCGAGCTTCTGCAAAGCGATGAACTCGAACTGCTGGTGATGCGCGTATTACAGAAGCACAGCTGGCAGGCCTGTGCGCGGCGACTCGATGTGCCCGGCCATGCGCAGGCGCTGACGATGCTGCGTGCGGCCGTGCTGAAGTTGCTGCGCTGACCGCAGCCGGGGGCGGATTCGGGTATGATGCGCGCATGAATAAACTGCAAGGCGAAGCTGATTTCCGGCACGATGCGGCACCCTGCACCGGAGTGCTGCTGGTGAACCTCGGCACCCCGGATGAACCGACCACCGCGTCAGTACGTGACTACCTGGCCGAGTTCCTGTGGGACCCGCGCGTGGTGGAAATGGCACGCCCGCTGTGGTGGCTGGCCCTGCACGGCATTATCCTGCGGCTGCGCCCGGCCAAAGTCGCACGTGCCTACCAGTCGATCTGGACCGATGAAGGTTCGCCACTGCTGTCTATTTCCAAACACCTGGCGGGGGCGCTGCAACAGCATTTCTCTCGTGCTGAAGGTGAACGCATCGAAGTCGAACTCGCCATGCGCTACGGCCGGCCGTCGATCGAACAGGCACTGAATGCGTTGCGCGCAAAGGGGATGCGCCGCCTGCTGGTGGTGCCGCTGTATCCCCAGTATTCCTCCACCACCACCGCCACGGTCTTCGATGAGGTTGCACGTGTGCTTGGCCAGTGGCGCCGGGTACCCGGCCTGCGTTTCATACAGAACTATCACGACCGGCCGGCCTACATCCGCGCGCTGGCCAACAGTATCCGTGAACACTGGCAGCAACAGGGGCAGGCCGGACGTTTGATGATGTCCTTCCACGGCATTCCCGAGCGCTATTGCCGGGCCGGTGATCCCTACTACTGTGAATGCATCAAAACCGCGCGCCTGCTGGCAGACGAACTTGACTTGAACGAAGACCAGTGGCAGTTGACCTTTCAGTCGCGCTTCGGGCGCGAACCCTGGTTGCAGCCCTATACCGACCACACGCTCAAGGAATGGGCGGCGCAGGGCATCAAGCGGGTCGATGTGGTGTGCCCCGGTTTCAGTGCCGACTGCCTGGAAACACTGGAGGAAATCAGCGAACAGAACCGTGACCTGTTCCTGGCCGCAGGTGGCGAAGCTTTTCATTACATTCCCGCGTTGAATGACCGCCCGGATCATGTTGCGGCGCTGGCGGAGTTGATCGAAAGCCAGCTGCAGGGCTGGACTGAAACAACCCCGCCCGGCGAAGAGCCGGCCGAGCGCCTGGCTCGGGCTCAGGCGCTCGGCGCCAGGCAGTAGCCGTGGACCGTCCGCGTATCGCCATCAGCAGTTGCCTGCTTGGTGAGCCGGTACGCTACGACGGAGGCCATAAACGCAATCCCCGTATTACCGATGAATTGTCGCAACAGTTTGACTGGCTGCCATTGTGCCCGGAGCTGGAAGCCGGGCTGGGCGTGCCGCGGCCGCCGGTGCGGCTGGTGGGTGACCGGCAACAGCCCAGGGCACTGGGCATCGATAACCCGGGGCTGGATGTCAGTGCGGCACTGACAGGTTGCGCGCAGCGCATGTTGCCCCGGTTGCACGACGTCAGCGGTTATATTTTCAAGAGCCGTTCACCCAGTTGCGGGCTGATCGATACTCCCCTGGTCGACAGCGACGGCCGTGACAGCGGTGTAACGGCGGGCCTCTATGCAGCGCTGGTCAGGGCCGCCATGCCGAAGCTGCCGCTGATCGACGAGCAGCAGCTTGAACAGGCCGACCGGCGCGAACAGTTCCTGCGCGAGGTTGAGGCATACCGGCAGTCACAGGCGGGGCGTGGGGGATGAGTGTTGAATCACTGGAATTCCAGCGCGCACGACGCCTGCTGGACACCTTCTGTACACGCCGGAATACGGCAGGCAACACAGCAGCATTGAGCTGCCGGCAACAGGACAACAGCCTGTTACTGATTGCAACCGAAGCGCATTCCGCAACCTTCCGTACCCTGGTAAAACTCGACTACCGGGATAACCACTGGTCAGTGTTCTGGCCGCGCGAAGACGGCAGCTGGCAGCCCTGGCCGCACCTGCCCGAGACAGACAGCGTGCAATTCATCCTCGATGAGCTGGAGCAGGCCCCACTCCACGTGCACTGGTAAAGATCAGGTGCCGGCTTGCTGCGTTACGTCTACGTAGAGTTTCAGTTTCTGGCCCGGCTGCAGGTAGCGCCCCCGGGGCAGGGTGTTCCACTTGCGCAGGTCCGTGACCGAGACCTTGAAGCGGCTGGAGATGCGTGACAGGGAATCGCCCCGGCGCACTGTGTAGTGGATCGGGCGCACCTGTGCGCCGGGGTGGTAACTGTTGCGCGAGGGTTGTTTGGTCCAGACCACCAGCTTCTGGCCTACGCGCAGGGTGTCACCCGGCGCCATGCCATTCCAGGACGCCAGTTTGCGCACGCTGACCTTGTACTGCCGGGACAGGTCCCAGAAGGTGTCGCCATTGCCCACGATGTGGCGTGTCTTGTGGCCTTTGCGGGTACGGTTCTGCTTGCTGCTGAGGCGCTGTTGTGCGCTTAGCTGGTAGCTGTTCTGGCCCTGGCTGGCGACCGGCACCATGAGGTGTTTGCCGGCCCGGATGGAGGTGCCGCGCAGGTTGTTGGCGGCCTTCAGAGCATCCACCGTGGTGTGGTATTTGCCGGCAATATGACTCAGGGTCTGGCCGGTCTTCACCTTGTGGCGTACCCAGTGTATACGCTGCTGCGGGGGCAACTGGGCCAGTGCACGGCGGAAGTTGTCAGCTTTCTCGACGGGTACCAGCAAGCGGTGTGGCCCTTTCGGGGCTGTGGCCCACTGGTTGTAACCGGGGTTGAGGCGGTACAGGGCATCGAGTTCCATGCCGGCCAGGTCGGCGGCAACCGCCAGGTCGATCTGGGCACCGGTATCGATGATTTCAAAGTAGGGCAGGTCGGGCAGCGTTTCCAGCGTAATCCCGTAGCTGTCAGGTGTGTTTACCATCTGCTTCAGGGCGATCAGTTTGGGAACGTAGGCGCGGGTTTCCTTCGGCAGTTTCAGGGTCCAGAAATCGGTCGCCTTGCCGCGCTTGCGGTTGCGCCGCTGCGCCTTGAGCACGGTGCCTTCACCCGAGTTGTAGGCGGCCAGCGCCAGCAACCAGTCGCCTTTAAAGCGTTTGTGCAGGTATTGCAGGTAGTCCAGTGCGGCGCGGGTGGAGTCCACCACGTCACGACGGCCGTCGTACCACCAGTCCTGCTTCAGGCCGAAACGTTTGCCGGTGGCAGGGATGAACTGCCACAGACCGGCCGCGCGGCCGTGCGAATAGGCGAACGGGTCGTAGGCGCTTTCCACGATCGGCAGCAGGGCGATTTCCGCGGGCATGCCACGCCGTTCCAGCTCCCGCTGGATATGCCAGGCGTAGCGGCGTGAACGCTCGGTGACGCGCTGCATGTATTTCGGGTGCTTCACATACCAGTTACGCTGCACGGCGATACGCGCGTTGTCCTGGTCAGGCAGGCTGAAGTTGTCGCGCATGCGCTGCCACAGGTCGGGCGCTTCCAGCGGCTGGTAGGGGGCGACATCCACGCTGGTGGCCGGCTGTGCAGCGGCCAGCAGTGTCGGCGCTGCCTCCTGTGTTGCTGCAGCCGTGGCCGCAGCGGATTCGGATGCTTCGGTGACGCTGTCTTGCGGGCGTTGCGGACCGCCGGTGGAACAGGCGCCAAGGAGTAATGCGAGCAGAGGGAGAAATCGAGTAGCCATAAAGTCCTTATCGGCCCTTTGAGCGAGGTTTTAAGCCCAAGTGAGTGAAGAATAGCGTTTTTTTGACATGGGCGAAGAATGCTGACAGGCTCGGCCGGCAGCGTCAAGCGCTGTAACCGGGGATTCCGGATACGTTATTATCGAGGCTTATGAAGACTCCAACTGCACCTGTCGGGGACCGGCGACAACTGCCCGAATTACGCGCCTGGTGCCGGCAGGCACTCGGCCAGCAACTCGCTGCCGCAGAGCAGACGGCACTGTGCGAGGTGCTGGGCGATGTTTTCGGGTACCACCTGGTGGTACTCGACCCGCCCTGTCAGCCGGTTGCGCTGGGCGCCAGCCGTATCCTGCACCAGGTGGTGCAGAGCGGCACCGGTCAGGGGCTGGAGAATGCGCCGGGCCTGTTGGGCAACGCCGAGCAGATGCCCCTGCAGACCGACAGTATCGATGCTTTTGTGTTGTCGCATGTGCTGGAGATGGCCGGCGACGCCCACCAGGTGCTGCGCGAGATCGACCGCTGCCTGGTAGCCGAAGGCCATCTCATTGTGCTGGGTTTCAACCCGTACGGCTGGTGGGGGCTGCGCAAGCTGTTGCTGGGCAAGCGCGGTGGTGTGCCCTGGTCGCTGCGTTTTATCAGTATGCCGCGGCTCAAGGATTGGCTTTCACTGCTGGGGTTTGACACTATCCACACCCGGTATCTTTTTCCACACCCGCCGTGGCAGTACGGCACCGGACCCGCGAAAGGAACTCTGTTGCAACGCCTGCACCGTGATCACTGGCCGTTATTGGCGGCCTCCTACCTGCTGGTGGCGCGCAAGCGCGTGGCCACCCTGACGCCGATCAAGCCGCGCTGGCGACCACAGCGTTCTGTCCTCACCGGGGTCGCCGAGACCCGCGGGAGCCTGCACCCGCATGGCTGAAGTGGAAATCTTTACCGACGGCGCCTGCCGCGGCAACCCGGGACCGGGTGGCTGGGGCGCACTGCTGCGCTACGGCGACCACGAGCGTGAACTCTACGGCGGTGAGGCGCTGACCACCAACAACCGCATGGAACTCATGGCGGCCATCCAGGCGCTGGAAAGCCTCAAACGGCCCTGCAAGGTGAATGTCACCACAGACTCTGTTTACGTGCGCAACGGAATCACCCAGTGGCTGCCGAACTGGAAGCAGCGCGGCTGGAAGACTGCGGCGAAAAAACCGGTAAAGAACGCGGATCTCTGGAAGCGCCTGGACGCCGCCGCGCAAGCACACGATGTAGACTGGCACTGGGTGAAAGGGCACAGCGGCCACCCTGAAAATGAACGCGCCGACCAGCTTGCCAACCGCGGCATCGACGAACTCTGATACGGGACAGTACACGTGCGAAGAATCATTCTGGATACTGAAACCACCGGCCTTGAGCACCAGCAGGGGCATCGCATTATCGAAATCGGTTGTGTGGAAATGGAGGGGCGCCGGCTGACCGGCAATAATTTCCACCAGTACCTGCAACCGGATCGCGAAATCGACGCCGGGGCTATCGAGGTGCACGGGATCAGCAACGAGTTCCTCGCCGACAAGCCGCGCTTTGCCGATATTGCGGAAGATTTTATCGGCTATATCCGGGGCGCCGAGCTGGTCATTCACAATGCGCCGTTCGATGTCGGCTTCATCAATAACGAGTTGCGCCTGTGCGAGACGGGGCAGCAGGTAAGCGATCTCTGCACGGTGCTGGATACCCTGGCCATGGCGCGCAAAATGCATCCGGGCCAGAAGAACAGCCTGGATGCACTGTGCAGGCGCTACAGCATCGATAACACCCACCGCGAACTGCACGGCGCGTTGCTGGACGCGGAAATCCTGGCCGATGTGTATCTCGCCATGACCGGTGGCCAGGTCGCGTTGTCACTCGGCAGTGCCGGCGAGGGCGACAGCAGGGCACACGAAGAACGCATCCGGCGCCTGCCGGAAGGGCGTTCGCCGCTGCGGGTTATACGTGCCGATGATAGTGAAAACAGCGCACACCAGGCGCGTCTGGATGCCATTGCAAAGGCTGCTGGCGGCGGTTCGGTATGGGAACGCCTGGAAAACAGTTCTGCAGACTGATTGCCGTCAGGGGTTGACGATAACTTTGAAGGTGTCGGCATTGAGCCACATGTGGGTCAGGATGCTGGCGGTATAACCCAGTGCAATGGCGGGAGTCCACTTGAGGTGGGTAAAGAACGTGTACCGGCCGCGCGCCTGTCCCATCAGCGCCACGCCCGCGGCGGAGCCGATCGACAGCATGCTGCCGCCTACCCCGGCAGTCAGCGTTACCAGCAGCCATTGCCCCAGCGGCATGTCCGGGCTCATGGACAATACCGCGAACATTACCGGGATATTGTCGACCACGGCGGACAACAGGCCGACCAGGATATTGGCGTTGGTGGCGCCCAGGTCGACGTACATCAATTGTGAAATCGTGGTCAGGTAACCGATGAACCCCAGGCCGCCGACGCACAGTACCACGCCGTAGAAGAACAGCAGCGTATCCCACTCGGCACGCGCCAGGCGCCGGAAAATGTCGAAGGGACGGTCATCCTTGCCCAGTGGCACCACGTCGCCAACCACGTGCTGGATGCCGTTTTTTGCCGGCAGGTTGTGGGTCATTTTCAGGTAATAGCCAAAAAACTGCAGGTAACCGAGCCCCGTCATCATGCCCAGCATCGGTGGCAGGTGCAGGAAACTGTGAAAGCCGACTGCGGTTGCGATGGTGCAGGCAAACAGGAACAGAATAGTGATGGCGCCACGCCGCATTTTGACGGGTTCGCCATCGGCATACGGGGTTTCGCGCGGTATGGCAAAGTGCATCATCAGCGCCGGTATCAGGAAGTTGACTGCGGAAGGTATAAACAGCAGGAAGAAGGTCCGGAAGTCCACCAGCCCTTTTTGCCAGACCATCAATGTGGTGAGGTCGCCGAACGGGCTGAAGGCGCCGCCGGCATTTGCGGCTACCACGATATTGATGCAAGCCAGGCCAATGAAGCGAGTGCTGTCCTTGCCGACCGCGAGCACCACGGCACACATCACCAGTGCCGTGGTCAGGTTGTCGATTACCGGCGACAGGAAGAACGACAGCCCGCCGGTGATCCAGAACAATGTCCGGTAGCTGCATCCCTTGCGCATCAGCCAGCTGCGCAGCGCTTCGAACACCTGTCGCTCTTCCATGGCGTTCACGTAGGTCATGGCGGCGAGCAGGAACAGGAACAGTTCGGAAAATTCCAGCAGCGTTTCGCGGAATGCTGCTTCGGCGGCGTGGTTGAGGCCCTGTACATGGTATTGCCACGCGATCAGTGCCCAGATCATGCCGGCCGCAAGTATCACCGGCTTGGATTTGCGCAGGGAGGTGAATTCTTCTGACATCACCAGCAGGTAGGCGAGGATGAACAGGGCGAGGGCCGTGTAACCGGCGCTGTTGTGGGTCAGGTCGATCCAGGGTGTGCCGGTGGTTGGTGCAGAGGCCAATGCTGCCAGCGGCAACAGCACAAGGGCGACGAAAACAGTCAGCGGTGGTCGGAGCAGGGCGCTGAGCCTCAGGTGTTGCATATTGGTACCTTAGCCACGAAATCCTGAAAAATCTGCCAAAAAGCAGGCAGATTGGGCTGAACGGGGCGAAGCCCAACATCATACGGCGGCTGGCCGGGCTTCGCTGCACCCAGCCCAACCTGCTGCTTCGCGATAACGGAGGGAGAGTATAGCGTATAGGTGCACGCCAGATCGCTATCGACGACAGGCGGCCGGGAGATTGGAGGAGTGCGGTGAACCGGTGGAGGGTTAGTCCTTTACTACAGCGTTCAGGATTGCCTGGTGCTCCGGTGAGATGTCGATGATCTGGAAGCCGGTCCAGTGCGAGCCGGAATCATTGGCATCCTCGCTCCAGAGGCTTTCGGCGCCGACCTTTATCTCCACATTCTCCCCGTTACAGATCAGGGGGATGCGCATCTGGCAAAGCGTCCCGCAGACAATACTGACGGGACTCACGGCCATCAGTCCGTCGACTGACAGATTCACCAGTTCGCCGAGTACCTCGCCGCTGTGGGCATCCAGAATCTGTGGGTGGTCAGGTATAGTCACGCGACGTTTTCTCCGTTGTTCTGAAGGCGCTGATTTGGCTGTGTTGCTCATGGTCATGCTCCGGTAGTTGCTTTATGCCGCTCGATCCAGCATGCGATGAATGGCGCTCATGGCACGGTCGACAAAAGGTTTCTTCTCGCTGGTGGCGATACGCGCCGTGCCGGCCAGCATGTGGTCGGCAAGATCCTGCATGGAAATGACGGCGGCTTTTACGCCCATCTGGTCGACGAACATGAATTTTCCGGTGACGGTGCTGCGCCAGGACAGTTTGGCACGTTTTTTCACTTCGCCCGATTCGTGGAATTCAAACCAGGTGCCAAACGGAATATCCTTGAGTTTTTCGATTTCGGCCTGCTGCTCCGGGGTCAGCACAGTGTCATCAGGCGCCGCGCTTTGCGCAGGTTGTTCCTCGACCGGTTCCGGTGCTACCGGCGGCGGTGTGGTGATATCTTCTTTGAGCATCTGTTTCTGGATTTCAAACAGGGCGGCAATGAGTTTTTCCTTGTCGACCTGTTGCAGGGACCGGGTTCCTTCACGCAGTTCCTCCTGCAAGGCGGCCAGCCCTTCATGGCGTTGCGCGCGGTCACTCACGCTGGAGGGCGGCAGCGTCGACTCGACAACGCGGGCCGCAAGCCCCGTGGCATTGTGCCAGTCTTCGCTGGCGTCACCCTGGTCGTTGCGCAGCAGAATGAAGGTCAGTTTATCCGCCCAGATGTGCTGCAGGAAATCGCGTGCGGCGTCCGGTACCGGTTTGCCACGGCACAGGGTGTGGGCTTCGTTCTGTGCGCGGCTGCGTGCGGCCAGCAGCTTTTCCTGGCCGCTGGCAGCTTCATTAGTGCGTTTCTCGACCATGCTGGCACGTTTTTCGAGATCGTGTACTACCTTGCTGAATTCTTCCAGCAGGGTGTCGAATATTTCGACATTCTCATTGAAGTCGGTCAGTACCTTGTCGACGATCTCCTTCATTTTCGGGAAGATGCCGCGGTCAATCTCGTTTTCATCGACCCAGCGTATGCCGGCCGACGTCATGTCATTGAGCAGCAGGCGTGCTGAATGCCTGGTATGAGTAAAGAAGTTGCGGTCCACCACGGCCACCTTCAGCAGCGGCGTGTGCAGCCGGCTGAGCAGGGCCTTGACGACGTTGGGAAGCTGTTCTTCCTTGAGCATGAACTCAAACAGCATGCCAACCAGTTCGATAACGTTGGTATCCGCGGCCGGCAGCTTGCGCCGGTCCACGGCACCGAAAATCTTTTCCCGTTCTTCGGCGAGGGTTGTCTGCAGGCGGCCGATCAGGTTCTGGTCGATTTCTATATTCTCGATAAATTCGCTGCTGGACAGTCCGACCGAGCCGGATTGAATCTGTGACTGAAGTGAGCTGATCTGGCTGACCAGTGTCGTGCCGATACCACCGGCAGCGCCTCCGCCCATGCCTTCTCCCGGAGCTCCGGCGCCACCGCCGGCGTAGCCCCCGCCGCCTGCATAGCTGCCACCAGCGCCACCGCCGGCCTGCCCACCACCGGCATAACCACCGCCGTGGATGGATGAGACGTTGCCGGCACCGCCCTGGGGGGATGCACCCACACGCCGTACGGACATCAGGTCACAGATACGCGAGAACAATTCATCGCCCAGTTCGGAAGGGGTCTGTGAGCCGATTTCCTCGCTGGAGTCCATGTCGGCAGAAGCGTCTTCCTGGTCCTGGACAAATTTCTCGATAATTTCCACACCGCCCGGTTGCTTGCGGACTTCGTAGCGGAGGTTGGGGAGGATGTCAGCCTGGATCAGGCGCTTGTTGAACTCGTCGTACAGGGCATCGACCTGGTTGAGCACGTACTTGTCGAACAGTGCAATAAATACCAGGCGTACCTTGTTTTCCAGCTCCAGTTGCTCGACGGCGTGCTGGAAGGCGCGGCCCAGCCAGGCCGGGCCACCGGGGATCTGGTCCTCGGTAATGGTGGTACCGCTGTTGACGATGGACAGCCGCTGTTTAAGCGCAAAGATGTTCTCCATGATCCGGCTGGCCAGTTTGCCGGCGGCATTCTGTGTGGCCACCGCGGTTTCCAGTTCTTCGGTATCGACCAGGGTAAGGCTGGACAGTCCGTTGTCTTCCGGTGCGGTGTTTTCCTTTTCATACGGTTTGGCGGGGAATTCGATAAAACTGCGTTTCAGTTCGGCATATAGATGTTGTTCGATGGCGGAGCGTTTTTTTCGCACTTCACCCATGGCATCGAAGAACAGCGACTGGGCCATGTTGTTTTCTGCTTTTTCGGCAAAATCAAGCAATGCAACGTCCGCATTTTCGAACATGCGGTCGACCAGGGGCCGCAGGTGGCTGAACTCCATTTCCTGGCAGCTGTTCAGCAGTTTCTGGAATTGTGGTGCAATTGCCATTTCTTGAACTCCGTTTGGTTTTATCGACAACAATGGGGGTGTCGCCCAGAACATAACGGCCGGGGCGTTTTTCCACTTGAGCCCGATATGTGTCTGTAGCGGTGGTTATTCGGCAGGTATGTGTTGAAACAATAAGTATCCGCTAATATACTGAATCACATATCTACAAGGGACACTCAGATATGAAACTGTGCGAAGAATGCAGAAAAAAGCCCTGGCCCTATGCCATAGCGTTGTTTATCTCCGGATTCGTGGCTTTTGTCACCTGGCTGACTTTCTCCGCCGCCGGGGTGTCACTTCTGGTCAGCCGCTGGGCGACCGGTATCGCTTTCCTGCTGGCTGTGATCATCCTGGGGACCTATATGGTTTCCTGTATGCGACGCCATTGCGCCGAAGACCGGCACGACCACTAGACGAACGTCCGATTTAAAGTACTTGCATATATTCGTATATTCTGAAATACTTTCCCTCGTGCTACAGATTTCAAACAAGATCATTCACATTTCGGAGAGAGACATCATGAAAAAAATCGCAACTTTTATTGCTGCTGCCGGCCTGGCCGCAGTTTCCGGTACCGCCAGCGCCTGGTGGGGTCCTTTTGACAACAACGGTTACGGTAACAACGGCTGGAACAACAACGGCTCAACCGATGGTGCTGCTGACGGTGATTTCGACGGTGGTTTCAGCATGAACTTCAGTGGTCGCGGCCACGGCCGCGGTCAGGGCAACGGTTATGGCAATGGCTACAACCGTTACAACAACGGCTATGGCTATGCACCTTACGGCTACGGCGCGCCTTACGGTTATGCCCCGGCTCCTGCTGCCTATGCCGCTCCGGTGATGGGTGAAGAGCAGATGAAGGCCCAGCGCGAAGCTTTTGAAGCCCAGCAGAAAGCCCAGGCTGAATACTTCAAGAAGATGGAAGAGCAGCGCCAGGCGATGCAGAAGTCCATGGAAGAGCAGCGCAAGGCCATGCAGAAGTCCTACGAGGACATGATGAAAAGCCGCCAGGCCATGTGGGACAACCGCTACGGCGTCGCCCCGGCTCCTGCTGCCAAATAAGCATTCGAACCGTTTATACCGGTTCAACTTTTAAAGCCAAGAGGAAATTATTATGAATTTCAGGAAAACTGTATTTGCAGTGATGCTGGCCGGTGCAACTGCGCTGTCCATGAGCTCCGCCCAGGCGTGGTGGGGTCCTTTCAACGACAACGGTTACGGCAACAACGGCTGGGGCAACAACGGCTGGGGCGACGGCATGGGTGACATGTTCGGCGACGGCGATTTCAGCATGAACTTCAGCGCCCGCGGTAACGGTCGTGGCTATGGCCGCGGCAACGGTTACGGCAACAGCTACAACCGTTACAACAACGGCTACGGCTATGCGCCTTACGGTTACGGTGCCCCGTATGCTTACGGTGCTCCCTATGGCTATGGCGCGCCTTACGGCTATGCCCCCCAGGCTCCTGCACAGGCTCCTGCGGCACCTGCCAAGTAAGACACCGCTTTCCGGCGGTTATAGAAAAGGGGCCTTCGGGCCCCTTTTTTTATGCGCAGGACAGGTGTTCAGTCATCCAGGTTGGTCTGGCACAGTACCGAGCGCATGCTGCCGATCAGTTCCAGCAGGGCCTCGTTGCGTACCCGGTAATAGATACGGTTGGCTTCCTTGCGCGACACCAGGATGCGCTTGTTGCGCAACTGGTCGAGGTGCTGCGACATGTTGCTCTGCGTGGTACCGATCTGCTTGGCCAGTTCGCCCACGGTAATCTCGTTTTCGCCCAGCGCACACAGGATACGCCAGCGCAGCGGGTGGCCCATGGCCTTGAGCGCGTCCGCCGTCAGTACGGCATCTTCCGGTGAAACATCTTCGTCCTTCATGTCATTCATACACAATATCCCGGGTCAGTCGGAGCATGTTTCGGTGTCCGCCGCAGGGCGGTAGCCGGTCATGTCCTTGGCAATGCAAAGTATATCTGTAATGTTACCGCATTCGTCGGTCATGGCGGTACGTGAAAACAGGATCGGCACGCGGGTGCCGTCGCTGGCGATAAAGCGCGCCTCGATACTGCTGAGGCTGCCGGTGCGTATCAGCGCTTCCAGCCAGGTGCCCATGAAGGCGCTGGCCTGTTCCGGTGCGTCTTCTTCAAAGACATCGCCGATATTGCTGCCGATCAGCCGCTCTTCGCTGTAGTCGAGCATGCGGCAGGCAGCCGGGTTGGCGGACTTAATGTTGCCGGTCGGCTCCAGCACCAGCAGCGCCTCGCCCATGCTGTCGATAATGCCGGCCAGGTACTGGTTGGCACGGCGCAATTCCTCGGTACGCGCGGCGACCTGATCTTCCAGCCGGCGGTTGAGGTCGCGCTCTTTCTGGATAAGGCGGAAGTAGGTGCTGATCTTGTTGATGAGCTGGTTGTCATCGATAGGTTTGAGCAGGTAGTCCACCGCGCCGACCGCGTAGCCTTTCTGCTGGAACTCGTCCGTCTTGAAGGCGGCTGTCAGGAAGATGATGGGTATGTCACGGCTCTTGCGCCGGATCTTGAGCATGGAAGCGGTCTGGAAGCCGTCTATTTCCGGCATCTGGATATCCAGCACGATCAGGTCGATGGCACTGTCGCCGAGTGCGATATCCAGCGCCCGCTGGCCGGAATCGGCTTCCAGGACCTCGACATCCATATGCTCCTGTACCAGCGTGCGCAGGCTGAACAGGTTGTGCGGGTTGTCATCGACAATGAGCAGTGTGAAACCGGGGTAGCGACTCATGACGGCTCCTGTGACAGGTCATTTGTGTCGGCCATGCCCAGATAGTGATCAAGAACCCGTTTCAGGTCCAGCGCTTCGACCGGTTTGGACAGGTAGTCATCGGCGCCGGCAGCCAGTGCCATGTCGCGGTCTTCGGCAGCGGCGCGCGCGGTAAGCACCACCACGGGCAGGTGCTGCAGGGCCGTTTCGGCACGGATGCGGCGCAGGGTTTCACAGCCGTCCATGTCCGGCATCATCAGGTCCAGCAGCACCAGGTCAAAGTGTTCGTCGTCGTGCAGCAGGGATTCCAGCGCTTCCGCGCCGCTGCCGGCGGCCAGTACGCTGATATCCCAGCGTTCCAGCAGCGGGCTAAGGGCCAGCAGGTTGCGGATGTCGTCGTCGACCAGCAGCACGCGCTTGCCGGGGTAATGCGCATCCGGGAGTGCGGTGTCCTGTTCGTTGTCGGGTCGGGCTTCGCCGTGCGGTATGGCGGGAAGTTTATGCTCATGGGCCGTGTCGGCATCAAGTACCGGTGGCAGCAGCAGGGTGAAGGTCGAGCCGCTGCCGGTATCACTTTTGACTTCAATACGGGCATCGATCAGGGTCGCCAGCTCGCGGCTGATAGTCAGTCCCAGGCCGGTGCCGCCGTAGCGCCGGCTGGTGGAGCCGTCCACCTGGTTGAAGGCTTCGAATACCAGTGCCTGCTTTTCAGCAGGGATGCCGATGCCGGAGTCATGTACGCTGACCGCCAGCGGGTGCGAGTCGGCCTGGTCACCGCTGTTGCGCGACAGTTGCAGCGTGACCTTGCCCTGTTCGGTGAACTTGAGCGCGTTGGACAGGAAATTGACAATGATCTGGCGCAGTTTCTCGCCGTCACTGACCAGCGTGGCGGGTGCCTTATTGTCAATGACCAGTTCCAGCTGCAGGCCTTTTTCCTCGAACTGGGGACGCATGATCTCGGTGACATCGCCGAGCAGTGCCGGCAGGTCAAGGGTCTCTGTGTTTAGCCGGGTTTTGCCGGCCTCGATGCGTGACAGGTCGAGGATGGTATCGATCAGTGTCCTGAGATCCCGGCCGGCAGCATGAATGACGCGCGCCTGCTGCAGCTGGTCGGGGGGCAGGGCGTCGGCCTTGTCGGCGAGCAGTTTGGACAGCAGCAGGATGGAGTTGAGCGGCGTGCGCAGTTCGTGGCTGACATTGGCGAGGAACTCGGACTTGTAGCGGTTGGAGGCTTCCAGTTCACGGGCATGCTCGCGCAGCGCCTGGGCATCCTGCGCGTGGCACTGCGCGAGGCGGGTAAGGTTTTCGCCCAGCTTGCGCAATTCCTCCGGGCGTTGCCAGCTGAAGTTCACACTGTGTTCCTGTTCCAGCACCTCGGTGATGCCCTCGGTCAGTTCGTGGCTGATACGTTCCATGCGCAGGGCAATGGCGCGTGCGACCACCACGATCACCAGCACCAGCACGGTCACGATGCTGATGACGCGCAGTTCCAGTGTTTTAACAAACTCGGTCAGCGGTGAAGGGTCTACGCTGCGGCCTACCCACAGCGGCCCGGTGTCCTGGGTGATGAACAGCGGCAGCCAGAACATCTGCTGGCCGCCGAGTTCCCACAGCGCCAGCTCGCCCTTGGCAAACAGCTGTTCAAGCCCCGGGAAATCGCGGAAGGCGGTGGAGGTCGGTGTCATGTCCTGGCGGTCGGACAGGTATTCCCCGTTATTCTGTACCCAGTAGATACCGTTATAGATTTGCGCCAGGCCACCCACGTCAAGGTTGAACACCACCACGCCCTGCAGCTCGGGTGAACCGTCTTCCTCCGACGTCGTGATCAGCGGGCTGATAAAACTCAGCGTCATGAAACGGCTGGGGTCGGCGCTGTCGCGCTGCCGGTTGAAGCTGATCGGGCTGGTGAGTACTGCGCCCGGCGCCAGTTTCAGGCCGGCGGTGAGGAACTCGGTACTGGGCAGGTCGGTTACGTGGTTATCGCTTTTGAGCAGGCCGGTTTTGCGGTCACGGTCCAGCGAGAAAGAGACTTCACCGTTACGATTGATGAAGATGACCTGGATGATATCGAGCTGGTCGAACAACACCCGGTTGGCCCATTCGGTATACGCCGCGCGGGTACGCATAAAGCGGTTGCCGCTGCTGTCTTCGCTGTCCGGCTCCAGCGCTATACCCGGCTCGGGGAGTTTTGCGAACAGGCGCACCATTTCCTGGCGCCGGGTGATGTGCTGGTCGAGGTCGTGGAAATCGGTGCGCAGTTTTTCCAGGTAGGCCTCGTGGTAGAAGGACTCCAGCTTCTCGAACACCAGCGGTAAATTGATGGCCAGCGCGACCAGCAGGGGGGTCAGCCCGAGCAGCAGGAGGATCAGGGAAATTTGACTGCGCAGTTTCACGGGTGATGGATACGTCTGTGCTATGGGCCGGGATCAGGGCTGTTCGGGGTCAATGTTAGCAAAGCCGGCGTCCCGGCAGTTGCCTTGTCATACAACCGTAAACGTATCTTAACATACCTGACATAAACGCCCGTTAGTCTCTCCCCGGTCGCACGCAATGGCGTGTTCCCAACCTGTACCGTCCCGGGAGGACTTTTATGAAATTTCGACTCCGTTTGCCCCTGTTACACTGCGCTGTGCTGTGTGCTGCCGGCAGTTTTTCCTTACCCGCACTTTCCGCCGATGGCGCCATGGACGATCTGCTCCGGGTTTTGCGCGACAGGGGGGCTATCAGCGCTTCCGAATACGAAGTTCTGAAGGATTCGGCCGCAGCGGACCGGGAGCGTGCCAGCCAGGCAGTTTCCGAGGCGACCAAAGACACGGTAAAGGTCAAAACGGGCAAGTCCGGTCTCAAGCTGTCTTCAAGTGACGGGGATTTCAAATTCCAGCTCGGCGGTCGCGCGATGATTGACGCGGCCTATTATGACAAGGATTCAACCCGGCTGGGTAACGGTGCGGAGCTGCGTCGTGCGCGTTTGTTCGCCAAAGGCACTGTCTACCACGACTGGTTTTACAAGGCGCAGATCGATTTCGCCGGCAACAGCACATCACTGAAAGACTTTTACCTGGGTTACAGCGGCTTTGACTCAGCTAAAGTCAAAGTCGGTAATTTCAAGGAACCCTTCAGTCTTGAAGAACTGACCAGTTCCAAGTACATCACTTTCATGGAACGCGGTCTGCCGAATACCTTCTCGCCGGGGCGTAATACCGGCCTGGCGGTGAGTACCCGCGGTGATAAATGGGGTGCTGCGGCCGGCTATTTCTTTGAAGGCATAAAAAATGACAGCTCACCGAAGAGCCAGGGCTGGGGCGCCACCGGGCGTGTTCATTTTGCACCTCTGGCGGAAAAAGAACGCGTCGTTCACCTGGGTGCCGCGGTCAGTTACCGGGGCTCTGACGGGGACAATGAAATCCGTTTCCGCGAGCGGCCAGAGTCGCACGTTACCAGTACCCGCCTGGTGAATACCGGGACCATTTCCGGCTATGACAACCAGACCTTGTATGGCCTGGAAGCAGCTACCGTCTATGGCCCGTTCTCGCTGCAGGGTGAATACATGCAGGCCAGTGTCGATGTATCCGGTGCGGGCCCGGACCCGGACTTCAGCGGCTGGTATGTCTACGGCAGTTACTTCCTGACCGGTGAACATCGTCCGTACAAGGCCGGCAGTGGCACCTTTGGTCGCGTCAAACCCGCCAGCGTGGTCGGCCAGGGTGGCTCCGGTGCCTGGGAAATAGCTGCGCGTTACAGCAGTATCGATCTGGAAGACAGTGGCTACACGGGTGGGGAGGAAGACAATATCACCCTGGGTGTGAACTGGTACGCAACACCGAATGTCCGTTTTATGGCGAACTATATCCACGCCAGTACGGCCCCTTCATCGCCGGACGCATTCCCGGGTACGGGTGACGAAGATGTCAATATCTTCCAGGTGCGCAGCCAGATCGATTTCTAGCGTTTCAGCGCTGCGAACAGAGCCGGTGACGGATGCATTGCCAGCAATGCCCG
>DRNU01000005.1 GCA_011374975.1 Gammaproteobacteria bacterium
GCTTTCGATCCGCGTCGCCGTCTGCCAGCCGATGCTGCCATTGGCGTCGTTACCGCCGCAGACAAATCCCGTCTGGGTGATCTCGGCCGGGTCCAGGCTGCCATTGCCATTGGTGTCAGTGCCCACGTCGATGCGTAGGCCGCCATTGGGGCAGTTCGCACCCACGGGTTCCGGGTTCATGTCGATGAGGGCATTGAAGCCGTCGCTGCCGTCCGTGCCGTTGACACCGTCCACACCCGGCGCGCCGTTGCAGATATAGTTGGTGCTGCTTGTCTCCAGGGCATCCAGATGGCCATTGCTGTCGAGATCAAGGCCGGTGTCGATACGTTTGCCGCCGAGGGTGCAGTTGCCGCCTGCGGCTTCAGTCGTAATGTTCACCAGGGCATTGAGGCCATTGCTGCCGTCTGCACCGTTAGCGCCAGTTGCGCCGTCTGCACCATTGTTGCCATTTGCTCCCGTTGCACCGTTACAGACCTTTTCGCGGGCATCCACCTCACTGGCATCCAGCACCCCGTTGCGATTTTCATCGATACCGGTTTCCACCAGGATGCCGCCCTCGGCACAGTCGGGGTCGCCGGCCTTGATGGTGGAGGTCTTGGCGGCGACGGCGGTGTCTGTGCCCGCGACATCCTGTGGGCCGTTGTCTTTACCGCTGTCGCCACCGCCACAGGCCGCAAGGCCCAGGCTGGCAACAAGGAGTAGCAGTGACCGAACGGAGAATGAAGGGGTATTGCAAGGGCTCTGGACGACTTTCATGACAACGGCTCTCTGAAAGGTTATTGACCCGGCAACGATCTATATTGTTGCCGGATTAATAGATATCGAATGTTGGCTGGCGGCAGCGGTGACTTAATCAGGCACAGAATTCGCCGCAGTCGCTGTCACCACCACCGCCACCGGACAGGTCATAAAGCCAGGCGAAAAAGGTGCGGGTGGTGGTGCCATACTGATTGGTGAATTCAACGGTGATCAGATAGGTGCCTGCGCCAGCGACGGCAAAAATATCCTGTGTCAGGTCGATGGCGGTTGCGCCCACACCTGCCACGTCCGAGTCTGTTGCGAGCTGCGTCAGGCCACTGCCATCGATCTGGGAATAGGCAATGGTCATGCTGTCGGCGCCTTCCACGTCCCAGGAAAGGGTTGCGGTCTGTGCAGTTTCGCCATCTGCCTTGGAAATGTTGAACTGATGAAGGATTGGTTCGGGGGTTGCGTCGTAGGTCAGGTTTTTCAGCTTGGTGGCCGTATTGCCTTCATCATCCGTTGCCGTGAGAGTGAACAGGTACTGTGTGGTATGGCTTCCGTTCAGCTCCAGGGGGAACTGGGTCGAGCCGGTGGCATTGCCCAGTGTGGTGTTGTGCCCCTGATCCGATGAGAGAACCAGTGTTTCTGCGCTGATACTCGACCAGGTGAAAATGGCATCGTTTCGATCAAGCACCCAGCGTGTATTGGATGGATTTGCCGGGTTGAGTTCGAGAATAAAGTAGGGCTTCACCCGACCGGTGAGTGAGAAGATGACCGGGGATTCGGGGCCGGTGAAATCCAGCACCAGAGAGCCGGCTTCGCCATCACAACTATCGATGGTGCTGGCGCGGTACAGGCCGTCGGAGGCGCGGGCCGTGGACTCAAGGTATACGTCAACGCCACGGGGCATGGTGACCGTGGTTCCACCGTTAAGGAGGGTGGTCGTCCCTGAGCGTGGGCGGTCGTTTTGCGTTCTGCCGAAAAGTGCAATGTCGGCATCGCTGGGCACACCCGCCGGGGTAATGGTCAGGTCACACAATTGCGGCGCGACATCGTGGTTCCACCAGGAAAAATGTGTGACGGTTGCCTGCAAGGCCATGCCGGTCGGGGAATCGACAGAGGCAACGACGGTGCCCACATTTTCCTGCACCCACTGACCGCTGGTTTCATTCAGGTACCATAAAGCGCCCGTGTCGCCGATCTGAATGGGCGTGCCGTCCGGGTGGTTGGCGATAAAGACCGGGATTTCAATAGTGGCGGACTGATTGCCGGCCAGGTTCAGCTCTTCACCGTTTTGTGAAAACTGATATTCCACCGTGCCGTAGGACATGATCACCGGCGCGGCATTGCCATTGATGTCGGTACCGGCGAAGGCGCCGGGAAACACGCCCAGCTCCTCGTCATCGGACACATCGACCGGCGTTATGCTGAGCTGGACATCACCCGTCACCGCATTGCCACTGGCATCGACCAGCGCCCCGGCGGCCAGACTGACGGCGGCACCGGAGATGCCGCTGATGTCGATGGCGCTATCGGCACTGACGGTGACGGGAGCATTCCGCTGGCCCAGCGTGGCGAGAAAATCGGCGCGCTCATTGTTGATGTTGAGGACCACGGTCTGCGCCGCATAGCCGGATTTTCTCAGGCGAATGCTGCTTGCCTTGTCTGCCGCAACAGAGAAGCTGACGGTGCCTTCCGCATCGGAAGTCGCCAGCACCCCGTCGTTGTTATAGACCTCGACACCTTGCAGAACCACGCGATCCGGGCTGCGCACCAGACCCGTGACGCTCACATTGCCGGCCGCCGGCGTGCCGGAATCGCTGCCGGAGCAGCCGGTAACAAGACCTGCGGAAAATAAAAGAAACAGTAAGCCGATGATTCTGCCTTCCATGCCCATGTTCATATTTATTGTTGTCTCCATCGATGGCGGGGGTGTTCAAGGAAATGTATGTTGAGCGGCTGGCGCGCAAGACATACAGGCTTTATGGATACCCGGCAGTTTATCGAACGCACCGGAAAGACACATACCAAGTCCTTGGTATATGTGCCCCGGAGGTTTGTAATACACTCGTTTGAAAAGCCGATGCCATGCTCGGGAGCACATGCAAACCTACACCCTGATCCTCGTTGAAGACGATGCCGACGTGCGTGAGCGCCTGGCGCAGCTCATCGTTCAGCACGACAGTTTCGAGTTGCTCGCGGCCGCGGGCGATGTTGCCGAAGGATTGGCGGCGCTGGCGAAACATCGACCGGATATCCTGCTCACCGACTTAGGTCTGCCCGACGGTTCCGGCATCGAGATCATCAAGGCCATCGATGAGCAAAACCTCGATTGCGAGGCGATGGTAATTTCCGGTTTTCAGGATGAACACCGTGTCTTCAGCGCACTGGAAGCAGGTGCCAAGGCGTATATTCTCAAACACGACAAAAGCCAGAAAATCACCGATGCCATTCTCAATATGATGAATGGTGGCGCCCCCATCAGCCCGGTCATCGCCCGCTTGATGTTGCGAAGATTTCAGGCACCGCTGCAGAACGAACATGACCTGCCCGAGGCCTTGACGCCTCGCCAGATAGATATCCTCAAGCTGGTGAGTCAGGGCTTTTCATCACGGGAGATTGCAGAAAAGCTCGGCATTCGTTATTACACGGTTACCACGCATATCAAAAACATCTACAATAAATTGCAGGTCAACAGCCGCACGGAGGCCCTGTACGAAGCGGGCAGGCTTGGATTGTTGCCATAGTGTAGAAATACCCTGGAAGCAGAATGTTTTTCATCGGGATTGGCACGTTTTATGTGGCTGACTGGCAACAAGATCAGAATCGTCGTTTTTCTGCTTTGCTACTGGCTGGTGGTCAATTATCTGGTTTTTCTTTCCCCTGTTACCTTCTTTCATGACCCGGATGCGGGGCGGGTGCAGAACGTTGAAGTCACCGCCAGCGAGGCGAGTTCACCGGCCGACCTGCCGCCGGCCTATTGGCAGCCCTTGTCTCTCCCCGATGACTGGTATAAAAATCAACGCCGCGTGAAGCAGACCTGGTATCGGGCCAATGTGTCTGTAGCGGAGCCCGGTGACATTATATGGGCGGTCTATCTGCCCCTGGTTGCGCACAATGCCGCCGTGTTCATCAATGGTGTCTGGGTCGGTCAGGGTGGGCCGTTCGGCGAGCCCACCTCCCGGCAGCAAAACAATCCCCTGTTATTCAGTTTTTCCTCCGCACTGCTGCAGGCGGGGGAGAATCGCATCGATATCCGGGTACAGGCCTCGTTCCACCAACAGGGCTTTCTGGACAAATTCTATTTTGCCCCTGCGAGTCGGCTGAAAGCGGCCCATGCCTGGAAACATTTTGTCCGTGTCGATCTGATCCGCTGGATGACCATGGCGATGTATCTTATGTCGGCCATCGTCTTTGCTTTCTGGCTGGCACGGCCGCAGGACAGCATCTATGGCCTGTTTTCTTTGGAGCTGTTTCTCTGGGCCACGCACAACCTTAATCTGTTCGTCAGCGAAATACCGGTGTCCGCACGCCTGTGGGAAGCGATGGCCATGAGCACCCTGGGTTGGACGGTGATCGCAATGATTTTCTTCAACCACCGTTATGTTGGGGAGCGCAATGCCGGTATTGAAAAATTCATTCTGATCTTTGCATTACTCGGCATTGGTATCTTTTTTCTGCCGGACATCGGCAGTATCCTGCATATCGGCTACGGTATCTGGGACAGCTTTCTAGTGGTCTTTGGCTGCTACGCCATTTTCTATTTGCTCAGGGCCTATGTGCATCGGCCGGACCCCGATATTCTTCTGATGCTGCTGGTCGGTATCCCCATACTCGTGTTTGGTTTTCACGACATCTTGATGGTGAACCATTTTCTGGATCGGCGTGATGGCCTGATTATTCAGTACAGCGCCATTCCGGCGGTGCTGTTGTTCAGCTGGTTTCTGATCAGGCGCTTTGTGCAATCAATCAACAGGGCCGAACATCTGGCCGACACCCTTGAGCAGCGGGTGCGCACGAAACAGCTGGAGTTGCAGTCGCAATATGAAAAATTCAAGTCCGTGCAGGAGGAGGGGCTACTGCTGAAGGAGCGGGAACGCATCATGCGCGACATGCACGACGGCATTGGTGGTCAGCTGGTTTCGGTCATCAGCCTGCTGCAGGAACAAAGTGGTGATGTTTACAAAAAGGTACGTGAAAAAGTTCAGCACAGTCTGACGGATCTGCGCCTCGTCATTGATTCACTCGACCCCCTGCTGAACGATCTGCCGACCCTGCTGGGCATGATGCGGGTGCGCCTGGTCGATCAGCTGGAAGCGGCCAATATCACCCTGGAATGGGCGGTTACCGAATTGCCGGAAATGAAAAACATGAGCCCCCGGCGCAGCCTGCACATCATGCGCATCGTGCAGGAATCGATCGCCAACAGCATCAAGCATGCCCGATCGGGAAAAATGATGCTGGCCACGGGGGTGATAGGTGCGGAAAACCGGCAGGTCTATGTGGATGTGATCGATTACGGTTCGGGCATCATCGATGGTCTGGATGCGGCGAGCCGGCAGGGGCGGGGGATAAAAAACATGCAATACAGAGCGCAACAGTTGGGAGCGACGCTCAATATCGATTCTACCGCCGGGGGTACGCGGGTTCGTTTGCTGATGGATGTCGGGTAAAAATCCTATCCAGTTTATGGCATGTTCGCCATGGCCAGGCGACATCGACCACCTTACCTTTCTTGCTGCCAAATGATGAAATCCCTTGGCGGCGCGAGCAGTTTGATGAGTTGTACTGGGAGAGCCTGTCCCAGCTGGGTTCAAGCACAGTCACTGACTGCAGCGATGATCCCCTTGTGAGTTGCAGTATTGTGGTGACGGTGTCCCGTCTGGACAGTAACTATGACATCACCGGTAATGGGGAGGTAGGGACGCTGATCACCGGTTCGGTTGGCTATAATTGGCGTATCACGGGCTGGATGGAATCATCCGGCAGGCGGCAAACCATTGATCAGAGTAACAGCTGGGCATTTGGCTGGCGCTGGGAAAGGAAAAGCTGACGTTATTGTTGAGATGCCTGTAGCGGCATAAAAAACGCCGCGTCCCTTTCGGGGCGCGGCGTTTTTGTTTTTCCGTTAGTCGCTCTAACGGAAGTATGTTTCAGGTGGTTGCCTGGCCGCCGACTACTCCTGGTTATCCAGATAACGCTCCGCGTCCAACGCCGCCATGCAGCC
>DRNU01000006.1 GCA_011374975.1 Gammaproteobacteria bacterium
CGGCACCCTGGAAAAGGCTGCCAAACTGGCGCGTGACTGGTTCCTGCGTTATCTGCCCGTGCGGCCGCAGGCCACGGCGTGATCGGATTTCCCGTTGCAGCGCTGCGACAACCGCCCCACCAACGCGTCCCAATGTGTCGGTAGGAGAGCCTTCAGGTGCGACTGCTATCAGGGCTGCCCCCTATTCAGCCTCATCAAGAAATGGATAATCGGTGTAACCCCTTTCGTCGCCGCCGTAGAAGGTTTCGGCATCGGCGCCGTTGAGCGGGGCGTCGAGCTGAAAACGCGCCACCAGGTCCGGGTTGGCAATGTAGGGCACGCCAAAGGACACGGCATCGGCGCGGCCCTCGGCGATGGCGGCATTGGCACGCGCCTTGTCGTAGCCGCCGTTGGCGATGTAGGGTCCGGCAAAGCGGTCGCGGATCTGCCCCATGTCGCACGCAGCGCTGGTCTCGCCGGCCATGTTGACCTCCACCACGTGCAGATAGGCGAGATTCAGCGGGCTGAGAGCGGCGGCAACATAATTGAAGGTGGCCTGTGGATCGCTGTCGCGCATGTCGTTGAACTCGTTGATAGGCGAAATGCGCACGCCCACCTTGTCGCTGCCGATGGCCTCACAGACCGCCGTCACCACCTCCAGCAACAGCCGGCTGCGGTTCTCCACTGGGCCGCCGTAGTCGTCATCGCGCCGGTTGCTGCCATCGCGCAGAAACTGGTCAAGCAGATAACCATTGGCGGCGTGGATCTCCACCCCGTCGAAATCCGCCTGCAGGGCATTCAGCGCCGCCTGACGATACTGGGCCACGATGCCCGGCAGTTCATCGCGTTCCAGGGCGCGGGGAGTGACGAAGGGTTTCAGGCCCTCATAGGTAAAGGCCTGCCCGGCCGGGGCGATGGCCGAAGGGGCGACGGGCAACTCGCCGTGGTGAAAATCCGGGTGAGAGACGCGGCCCACATGCCATAACTGAATATAGATCCTGCCACCGGCGCCGCGCACCGCGTTGGTGACCTTGCGCCAGCCCTCGACCTGCGCCTCGCTGTGTATGCCTGGGGTGGCCGGATAGCCGACCGCCTGCGGTGAAATCTGCGATCCCTCGGTGATGATCAGACCCGCCGTGGCCCGCTGCCGATAGTAGGTCGCCATCAAATCGGTGGCTATCGTATCCGGGGCGCGATTGCGCGTCATGGGCGCCATCACGATGCGATTGGGCAGGGTAAGGCTGCCTATATTGAGGGGAGAGAATAGATCGGTCATTGTTCCAGCTCCTGTTGAAGTGTTCTGAAAGCCCTGACAGCGTCGAATGCGGCTGTGTGACCGCCTGATTGCGGCCACCTGGGTAACATACCCGCATTGGATTCCCCAAAGGATAGAGCATGCCCGCAAAGACCGCATTCAAATGAGGTGAGCCATCAAAGGCGCTATTTCGTTCTTATGGGAAGGGGAGCGCACATGACTCAGCCGAGTGCATCCAACGGGCTCGCTACCGAGCAGGTGCGTGGCAAAGGAATGCCGCAAGGTATGACTGGTGACGTGCTTGACCAGGCCGGCAGAACGGGCCACCCGCTTGATCTGTTTCTGCAGCCCACTCTCGTGCAGGCGGCGGCGTACAATGCCGCTGCTTGGATCTTTGGCCAGCTTGGTAGCCGGTTGCCAGCCGGTTTCGCGTGCGGCGCTGGGAAATTTCCGCGACAAGGCATCGGGCAGAAAGACCCCGCCAAAACCCGCCGCACAATCCTGTGCGTGGAATGCACTTGCTTCCTCGACCCGTATCTTCAGGTCATCAGCGAGCCGGTGAGGCAGCGGCGCCATACGATCCTTGTCGCCCTTGGCCCGGCGAACAAGGATGTAGTGGTTGGAGAAATCCACATCGAAAACACGAAGCCGAACCGCCTCCATCAAACGCATGCCGCAGCCATAGAGCAATTCGGCGAGCAGCCGGTAGGTCGGGGCTTCGATGGCATTCAACAAACGACGAACCTCATCGCGCGAAAGCACCACCGGCAGTCGGCGGCTTTTCCGGGAGCGCGCAAAGGCGCCGACTTCAATGTTCTCTTGCCCGAGTACGTGACGGAAAAAGAAGATCAGCGCATTCAAGGCCTGTAGCTGGGTGCTTGCCGCAACATTCCGTTGGACGACCAGGTATTCCAGAAAATGGCGCAAGGCAGCCTCATCCATGGCGCCATTGGTAAAGAGATAGAAGCGGGCCAGCCAGTGAAGATAGGTCTTTTCCGTGCTGATCGAATATTGTCGCAGCCGAATCTCGGCGACCATGGCATCAAAGATTTCTGGCTGCCGTTCATAGGCAGAGGCCAAAGCACCAGTCAACGACCCATGAATCAGTTGTTGAACATTTGACAGTGAGGGAGTGATCTCCGGGCCGGCGCTATCGCGCGCAATGGTCCGGTGAGACGGCGGCAGGCTTAGAGCCCTGTCCATCCAGTCAGACCAGGCGAAATCACGGGCCCAAGGAACCTTCACCATTTCACAAAAAAGGATTTTTAATGCCTCGACAGCCTGCCGAAACTGCCAGTCGCGCAGTTTGCCCTGTCGTACTAAGTCGTCAAGATAACTGGAAACTGTATCCGAAGAATGCGCCGCGAGTCGAATCTCCGGGTGCGCCGAGATATAGTGCTCGACATGCCGCCGATACCAAGGCCTTGCCGGTGGTGGAACGTGGTAAGCAATTGTTTACTGGTGAAATCTGCGCCAGAACTGGCGTTCCTTCTCAGCATCCATGCCGTTCTCCTTGTGTCGAGTGCATTTCCTTACTAGGATGAAGGATAACGGCGAAATAGCAGGCAAGGCAAGCGGACTTAATATGGACGACTTCTACGGACGTCCATAGAAGCTGGTAAATTAAGGACGTCCGTTCAATACAACTGTTAGATTTATGAGAAATGAAATGACTGGGAATAATTCGAAAAATAATGCTTTTTCAATTATCGGTGATGTGGCAATAAAAGTTACTCCTAGAGCTGAGCTTCGATACAGAAAGCCCAAAAATGGTAAAAAGAAACACCGGTATGAAACTCATAGTTATCCCGATACAAACAAAGATGGTGTACTTGTAAATGTAAGAAGAACATTTGATAGGGAAAATGATCGTTATATTGAGGTTGTTACCATAGAGGAAACTGGTGAAATTATTCATGAAAAGAATGAGGCATTAAGTTCTCATTATGGTCATGGGTCAGCAAAGAGAAATGATAAATAAATCTAACAAGCGCGGTAGAGCCGGACAGAATTCCGAGGTGTTTCGTTTGTGCTTTGATAGCACAAGCCTCACGCCGTTCCATTCTGCCGCTCACCGCGAACGTTAGGCTTCTGAAAACATGAGCATATATGAATCAATAACTCTGCTTGGAATCATGGGGACACTCGCAGCAATTCCCAGTGCAAGTGTGGCTCTTGTTGTTGCTCGGTCTGCCACATTAGGCATTGCAAACGGTCTTGCCGTGGTAGGCGGCATCGTGCTAGGGGATTTGGTTTTTATTGCTTTTGCTCTTTTGGGTTTATCTGTAATAGCTGAGGCAATGGGAAGCCTGTTTATGATCGTCAAGGTTATAGGAGGGATTTATCTTATATGGCTTGGTTGCTCCCTGTTTTCAAAAAGTGGTGAAACTGAAATAAAAGTAAATAAAACCAATAATAATTGGAGCTTGGCTGCTAGTTTCGTGGCTGGGTTTGTCCTAGCGCTCGGAGATATTAAGGCCATTATTTTTTATGCGAGCTTGCTACCGGTGTTTGTTGATTTATCTGCCATCCAATCTTCAGATATATTGACACTGATATTTATAACCATTTTCAGCGTTGGTGGTGTTAAAGCCATATATGCCATTTTTTCGGATAAGGTCGCAGCATATGCACAAAAGACCAATATGGAATCAACAGCCAGAAAAACAGTAGGTGGCCTTATGGTTGGTGCTGGAGGTTATTTAATTGTCAAAGCCTAACAATCGCGTTAACTCGGACTGGCAATTCCGCTGGGAAACTCCCCCAGTCTTGCACACATCTAATTGGAGATTTATTAGAGGTGAGCAAATGGCCAGAAAGACGAAATACGACTATTACGATGACACCTTCAAGGCGACCGCAGTAGAGCTGGGCGAATTGCCTGGCGTTCATGCGAAAGATGTCGCCGAAGTGCTCGATATTCATCCCATCATACTTTACCGTTGGAAGAAGGAATATCGTGAGGGTGTCATCATGAAGAAATCGAAGCAGAAAAGGGGTCAAAGCCCTTTACGGGAATGCCCAGAAAAGGGGTCAAAGCCCTTTACGGGAATGCTTAGCTCGGTAGGGTGGGCAGGCTTTCCATGCCTACGGGAAGCGTGAATCAATTGCGTGGGCACATAAAATGTTCCACTGGGCTGGCGCTGTCGTGAATAACGCCGCATAAAAAGCCGACCGGAAAAACCGGTCGGCCTTTTTTGTTTCTGGCGGTTCTCTTAGTGCACCTGAATCGTGGCCTGTTCGACTAGCAGGGGGTACATGTAGCCCATGCCGAAGTCGGTATCCAGCACCACGGTGCCGGTGATGGTGACCTGGTCGCCGACCTTGGCGGTCTGCTTGCTGGTGACGATGAGCTTGTTGCTGTTCTGGCCGCCGGTGCCGTCCTGGATGTGGACGAAGTTGCGGCGCATGATGCCGTTGTTGACCTTGACGACCTTGCCGCTGACGGTGACTTGCTGGCCTTTGAGGCTGGCGAATTCCTTGTTGACGGCTTCGACGGTCTTGGTGGCGGCGGCCATGGTGCTGGTGGCGATCAGGGCGGTCAGGCAGAGGGTGAGGGCGAGCATGATGGGTTTCATAGGTATTCTCTTCGTTGGTCTTTGGTTGGGTGATGTTTTCCGCGATGGGGCGGCGGGGGGTACGGCCAGCGGCTTACATTATCCCTTCAATTCGTGGTTGTCGAGGGGGTAGCCGCGGTCGCGGTAGAAGCGGAAGCGTTCGCGGCCGCTGCGGCGGGCGTCGTTGTCGGCACCGATGACTTCGGCGACGCGCAGGAAGCGGCTGAAGAACAGCGGTATGTCGTTGGCCAGGTTGATAAGCACGTCGCTGTCGGTGTCTGGCGCCTCGTCGCTGCCGATGAGGATCGGCGAGTCGTAGTCCCGGCCGGCCTGGTATTGCTCATGGGGCAGGAAGCTGCCCTCGCGGAATACCCACAGCAGTTCGTCCATGTGCCGGGCCTGGGCGGGGCTGGCGGTGTGGATGTAGATGCGGTGGCCCAGGCTCCAGGCCTTTTCTGCCAGCTTGCAGGCGGTGTGCTCGCGTGAGCCGGCGGCGAGGATGTAAAAGTCGACCTTGGTCATGGGCGGTTACTTCTTGTTTTTGGCGCTTTTGCCCTTGGTCTTGTCTTTGCTTTCGCAGCGGTCGATGAGGTACTGGGTCAGCAGCGGCACGGGGCGGCCGGTGGCGCCCTTCTTTTCACCGGAGACCCAGGCGGTGCCGGCGATGTCCATGTGCGCCCAGTGATACTTTTTGGTGAAGCGCGAGAGGAAACAGGCGGCGGTGATGGTGCCGCCTTCGCGGCCGCCGATGTTGGGGATGTCGGCGAAGTTGCTTTTCAGCTGGTCTTGGTATTCGTCCCACAGCGGCAGCTCCCAGGCACGGTCGCCGCTGCTCTTGCCGGCGTTGAGCAGGTCGTGCACCAGCGGGTGATGATTGCCCAGCACGCCGCTGGCGTGGCGGCCGAGGGCGATGACGCAGGCGCCGGTGAGGGTGGCGACGTCGATCACGGCGTC
>DRNU01000007.1 GCA_011374975.1 Gammaproteobacteria bacterium
GGTGTCCACCATCGGCAAGATCAAGACCAGCGCGCAGATGCTGGCCCTGTTGCTGTTGCTCTACCGCGATCCCATCGGCAACTTTCCCACCGCCGAAATCGGTTTCGTGCTGCTGTACGTGGCCGCCGGACTGACTCTGTGGTCGATGGTCATCTACCTGCGCGCGGCCTGGCCCAGCCTGTCCAACGGCGCCTCGCAGTGAGTGGCTCATTTTGCGTAGAGAAGGGCTTGACAGCCCACCCGCGGACTGTAAAATACAGCGCTCTTGAAGACGTGACGCGGGAATAGCTCAGCTGGTAGAGCACAACCTTGCCAAGGTTGGGGTCGCGAGTTCGAATCTCGTTTCCCGCTCCAAATCTTTGGATTTACGGAAAGCCTCGGTCGCAGTGGTCGGGGTTTTTTCAGTTAGGGGGTTGCTTAAACCCTTTGCATCATCGATAACTGGCTGAGTGGCAGAGTGGCTATGCAGCGGACTGCAAATCCGTGTACCTCGGTTCGACTCCGGGCTCAGCCTCCACTTATCGTCCTTTCGATATCTTTCCTTGCACGGTCATGGCAATGAACCTGTCGCGCTTCCCGCGCCGATGGTTTTCTGCAATAGTTAGCGCTGTTGAAACCGCTCGCCGCCCGGGTGGTGAAACTGGTAGACACAAGGGACTTAAAATCCCTCGGCTTCGCGGCCGTGCCGGTTCGATTCCGGCCCCGGGCACCATTCCATCCTCCTGTACCGTCCTGCATTATCCTGAACTCATTAGATCGTTCATCAGCACTCGTCATTTTTTACCTGAATCCGTACCTTCATGGCGGTGCATAGCACAAGCTCTTGGTCCCACAGCACTTCCAAAAAATGCCCGCTTATCCACGGGATACACTTCGCTAACCGATGGGTGAAGCTAAGGTTTTTTTGAAAGCGCTGTGAAACCAATATCTCGCCTAAGAGCGCCTACTTTTGGTGCACTCTGCCTCCACCCCGAAGATACGGATTTAATGTGTGTCCAATCTATTCGAGGGGCAATCCACTTTGTTATCGTTTGTCTTAGTAACTAGACTTTATACAGTGGGTGTTTCCTTTCGCTGGGTTATAAGGTCTTCGATGGGGATCTGTAAATATCCCACCTTGGCCGGTGGAGTCTTACGAGGCGTTTACGGCATGGACATTCTGTCTCTGGGAAGCGTGGGCATCGGTTTGGTCTGGGGCTGGTTGCTCTGCCAGATTTTCAGGGGAGGCAGCCGCAACAGACGGGCCATCAATCTCTTTGCCCTTGCCGGTGCGACGGCTTTTCTGGTGCTGCAGACACACCTTCTTGCCGGGAGAAGCGCCGTTCCCTGGCTGCTGGCCGCGGTGGTGTTTTCATTGGCCGCGCATGTGCTTTTCCGCGAACAACTGGTGAAACGGATTGTTTCTCCGTAAGGATATTGAGAAGGGAGGCTGAAGTCATGGCTGAGTCAGAGTCTGCGTCGCTTTTACAGCTTTTAGGTGCCGGTGGCTTTGGTGCCATCATGGGATGGTACGTCTATTACATCAATCGCTACCGTAGCGGTGATGTAAAACTTGGCGACTTGGTGACCCTGGTCGGCGTGCTCGGGGGCAGCAGTATTCTCGCCCTTTTTCCCGCCGGCACGGATTTATTTGGCGCCTATGGTATCGGGCTGGTTGTGGGCTTCTTCGGTTATTTCTTGATTCTATTGTGCATGGTGCATGTCTCGCCAAATTTTAATGTGGACTGGTTTCTGGACGGGCGCCGCAAGGCACCGGCGGATGATGACGTGATTCCCGAAGGCTCGCGGCAGACGGCGACAGCCATGGGGAAACAACGTGGAGGCGAGGACGCATCACCACTCGGCTAACGGACTAACAGATGAGTTCGTAAAAAACATAAGTTTCTTCAAACAGGGGGAGAGGATATGGCCGAATCACCAAGATCTGAGCTTCACGCCCTGTTGTTCGGTGAGCCGCCTTATGAGCGGGAAAATGCGCCGGAACTGGAATTATTGGCTGACATCGCCCCTGCCCTCGATGGCGAGACCCTCCTGTCCGCAATCAATGTCGTCTGCAACTACCTGACCTTTGTCGACCCGGACCGCCGCGTCCATGTATTGGTCTGCTTGATAGCCCCCTTGCCTTCCGCGCAGCAGGAACAAGCGTTGCGCGATGTCCTGCCGTTATACCCGGATGTCGTTCGAGAACTGGATGAGAGATTGCTGGAATGCGCATTGCGAGCGATTCAGGGCATCGAGGGATGGGCCGAAGAAAATAAAGTCATTGCATTGGCCACACTCCTTGATCGTCTTCCCCGTGAGGGGGCCGACGAGGTGTATTTAAATGTTTTATCACAGCTGGCCGACGGTATGGCCGAGTATTACGATGCCCGCCGCGCTGTGTCTTATCTCCTGAAGCACTTTCCCGGAATGCTGCCCGGCGACCTTGCCGCCCGACTATTGTCTTCGATTCATGCCCTTGCCGGCCCGCAGCTTCGAGCGACGTTATTGCTTCAGCTCATTCCTTGCATGGGCGGGGAACAACGGGAGCAGGCATTGGCCGAGGCGCGGGCTCTTGTTAACGAGATACCCGAGCCACTGGACCGTGCCGCCATGTTGGTTGAGTTATCCGATTGTCTCACCGGGGCGGATCAAATCGGCGTGCTCAAGGATGCGTTTGCCATCGCCCGGGCGGATGATGAGGATTATTCCCGACGCCTGGCCGTGCTGGCGAATCTGAGTCTGCGCGTTGACGAGCCTCTCAAGGGTCAGGCTCTGGCTGCCGCCGTCGAACCCTATGAACAGGGACGCATTCTTTGGCCGAGTGGCGAAGTGTCGTTGGCGCAGGCGTTTATCGGTTTGGCCGCCGAGATACCGGAAAAGCTGAAACCCGCTTACCGTCAGCAAATACAGGCCCTGAACATCAGCCAATTACGACAGGCTTTGGATATCGCGGCAAATTTTCTGTCTGATGTCGCACCCTATCTGTCGGAATCCCAGTTGGCCGCGGTCTTGCATCATGTCTTGGAAACGTCTTACGGTCCCAGCATCGAACGGGATTTCTACCTGTTATCCAAATTTGCACCCTTTCTTTCTTCAGCGCATCTGGATGAGGTGCTGGAGCTGGCCATCGCCATGGAGGATGAGCCTTCGCTGGCGCGAATACTCATGGTGTTGGCGGCCTATTTCCCGCCTCCCTTGCTGGATAAAGCTATTTTCGTCGCGCAAAGATATCTTGGGCGATGGTGGGGCGGGCGGGTGTTGGGCGTGCTTATTCATCATCTCCCAGCCCGGCAACGACAGGCCTTTGCATTGGATGCCTATGATGACGTATCGGCCGGGCATATCCGCCAGTTGCTGAGCGAACTGCCGGTAGAGGAACGTCGGCGGATCGTCATGGATTTCCTCGGCGCCATAGAGGGTCGCTATGGTGGCGGTGCTGAGGCGCCTGCAGCATCCGATACTGAATTATCGGATGCGGTCACACCTTATGACGACCTGGAAATGAGTGCTCCGGATGCAGGTCATAACGATGAACCGGAAGACCGACCCGTAGCGCAGAGCGCCCCACCGACAATGGAGGATTTGGCAACCGCCGCCGAAAGCAGCTCTCCCTCTTCAGAGAATGTGGTCAATACCGGCTTTGCCCCTCGGCGACAGCCCCTTGCGGCTGTTGATGCCGGTTTACCACTGCAGGCACGGCATGATTATTATTTTTGGCTGGAAGTTGGAACCCTGTTGCCGCAGGCCATCGACGTCGTTCCCTCCGCCTTGCCCATGGAGCATCTTCCTTCCGAAGCCCGGCTCTCGGTGGTGTTGTTTGATTTTGAAGGTGAAATCCGTATAACGCCAAGTGCCGATATTGGTGAGCTTCAACTATTGAGTGATGATTCTGTCCGCGTGACACGGCCGGTGGCAAGGCCGGAAAATTTGTTGGATCCATCCGTACTGGAGCGGCGTTTATTTTTTCCAGTGACAATGCCGGACAAACAGGGCAGTTACCGTCTGCGTTGCAATATTTATTACCAACGAGTGCTCATCCAGTCCCACCTGGTGCAGGTAAGAGTGACATCAAACGCGCTGTCGGCAGCGTTTTATCAATTTCGTGGCCGCGTGGTCAACAATCTATTTAAAGGCCGAGTGAAACCAGCCTTGCAAACGGTTTGCGATTTCACCCTCAGTCATCACTTGGAATCATCGCGCTTAAGCGGTTTGAAACAACATCGTTTAAGCGTCATGTTGAATGACAATGGTAACGGCAATATCGGGTTTCGCTTCTTCGCGGGTGAAGATGATGAATATTACAAACAAGATGCGGTCATCACCGATGACGAGCTGCAAAACCTGATCGATAAGGCGCGAGGTACCTTGCGCAAAGCCACGTGGGGTGACAGCAAGCAATGGCGAAACCAGAAGTATCGTTATGACGGTCCTGCGGACCTGGACCGTTTGCAGGCTGATCTGGTCAATTTCGCAAAATGGGGATATCGATTTTACGACGCCATTATCGATCGTCTGGCCGGCGGTTCGATGGACCCCCGCACGAAGCGCGAGGCGGTACAACGTTTGCAAGCACTCATGGCGGAACCCGGCTTTGTGCAAATTTCCAGCAAGGTATCGGCGCGCCAGGTCGTCCCCGTGGCGATGTTTTACGACCATCCCCTTGAAACCACCTTGCCGATCGGCAGCTATAAACTCTGCCCCAACTTTTTGTCATCACTGGAAGGCGACACTCTCTTTATGGACAGTGATTGTTTTCACGGCGCCTGTCCCAGTAAAGATAACGATGATGTCATCTGCCCCAGTGGTTTTTGGGGCTATCGACATGCCATCGGCATGCCTGTTTCGGTCGATGCCGGCAGTGAGTTTACCCCGAGTATCGAGTACGACGATACGCCCGCGCTGACCATGGCGGTGTCGACAGACCCGGATCTCATCTTGCGCATCCCTCATGAGCAGGCCTTGCATCGATTGCTGCCGGGTGCCCACTGGCATGTGGCCGATTCCCGTGAGGAGGCGCTTGATTTGATGGGAACCGCGACTTCACATGTTGTTTATTTTTACTGCCATGGTGGTGTTATCGACGACATTCCCTACCTTCAGGTTGGTCCTCCAAATGAACGGGGTATCACCCGCGATGTGCTGCGCAACAAAGACATTTTCTGGTACCAACCACAGCCCCTTGTTTTTGTGAATGGTTGTCATACCACGGCCCTGGAGCCTGAAAAGGCGCTGGATCTGGTCAGTGGCTTTGTTCAGACTGCCAACGCGGCCGGAGTGATCGGTACCGAGATCACGGTGTTCGAACCGCTGGCCTGTCGCTTTGCTGAAGAGTGTCTCGTTCATTTTTTTCAGGGGGAAGCGATTGGGGAGTCTGTTCGCCGGGCTCGCTTGAAGCTGCTGCAGGAAGGAAATCCTTTAGGCCTGGCCTATATTCCGTTTGTCGTCGCCAGCCTTTCCTTGCGGCAGCGTTTTTCCTAGTTCTGGTATCTCCGCTGTGAGCGTTCCGCGCCGCTGCTTGCCGGCGGCGATGGGTGGCCGGCTCGCTATCCATTGCGCTATAGTGCAAGCATGCATCTGATGACAAGCCGATCCGCAGCGGTTTCCCGGGTCCTGGCCGATGATCCGTCGCGGCTTCCGCATCTTTTCCTTTTCGGTCAGCGAAACTGGCGTATCATCTGTCGGATAGTCGGCTCCGCCGGCGGCCATGGCCCGCGAGATGGGCGAATGCATGGTTGCCGCCAGTGGCTTGCGACGTCGAGGAGTTAGCCTTTTCACGCCATGTATCGAATCATCACGCAATTGCTGATCGTCGTCGTGCTCGCCATCAACGTGGCCTGGGCCGGGGATAGCTGTTTTATCTCGTCCGCCGGTGATACGATGGTGTTGACGCAGATCGATAGCGGCCAGGAGAGCGGGGCGTGCGACGACTTCTGTGTCGGCTGGCTTCACCTGGTTTCCCTCAGTCCCAGTGCCACTCTCGGCATTTTTTCATCCGTCCGCCAGACGCTGGTGTGGACGGATGCCTCCTTCGACTCCCGTGAGCGGGAGCCTCCCGTTCGACCTCCCCAGATCTGAGTGCTTGCACGGGGTGCCATTGCCCCCCCGTTTTATTCGTTTCGCGAATATTTTCTGCAAGGACTTGCCCGTGAAAAACCGATTATTCCCGTCCGCAACTGGCTGCGCTTTTTTGCCGGTGCTTACCGCCGCCGCGCTGCGTGGCGGACGTGGCATGGGCGGCTTGCCGGCCGCCGTTCTGATTTTATTTCCGCCCCATTTTTGGAGAAGTACGTCATGCACAAGCTGATCAACCGACTCCTTGTTCTCGGCCTGCTGGTGAGTCTGCCGGTGGTTGCCGAGGAAGAAGAGCACGAAGAGGAGGGCGGCATCCCGCCCATGAGCGCCGAGCGGCGTCAGGCCCTGGGCATTCGCACCCAGGTGGTGGACACGCACCTGATGGCCGAGGAAGTGACCGCCCCCGGCGAGGTGACGGTGAATCTCTACAGCACGGCCGAGGTGACGCCGCGCATCCAGGCGCAGATCATTCATCGCCATGCGCGCATGGGGCAGCGGGTGCGAAAGGGACAGATGTTGATCACCTTGTCCAGCGTGGCGATGGCCGAGGCGCAGGGCCAGCTGCTGATCA
>DRNU01000008.1 GCA_011374975.1 Gammaproteobacteria bacterium
CTGATGGAGAAAGCGGCACAACGCATTCCGGCAGAGCGCCTGTGGGTCAACCCGGACTGCGGGCTGAAAACACGCGGCTGGCCGGAGGTCGAGGCGGCATTGGGCAACATGGTCGAGGCCGCGCGGCGGTTGCGGGAAAATCATGCATCCCGGCGGCAATCTGCCTGAAACCCCATCGGGAAAGGGGGATAAAAGGCGGGTGGTACCTTATATACTGTGGTTCCCCGAATGCAGGTGAATCACGTGACCGCTCCGCAACAGTACCAGCTCGTCGAGACCCGTCTGCAGGAAAAACTGGAGAACGGCACCACCCGCTGTAACCTGTGCCTGTGGCGCTGCAAGATCGGCCACGGTCAGCGCGGTTTCTGCCAGGCACACGTGAACCGCAACGGTACGCTTTACAATCTGTCTTACGGCATCCTGTCATCCATCGATATCGATCCCATCGAGGACAAGCCGGTCAGGCACTTCCGGCCTGGTACCCGTGTCATGTCGGTCGGCAGCTTTGGCTGCAGCTTCCGCTGCGGTGGCTGCCACAACCTGGATATTTCCTGGGGGGTGGAAGCACTGGACGACCTGGCCAGGGGCGAGTCCCGCGCGGCCTGGGTGACGCCGCAGTCGCTGGTCGAGAGTGCGCAACGCGCCGGCGTGCAGGGCATTGCCTTCACCTATTCCGAACCGGCGGTGTGGCTGGAATATGTGATCGATGTCGCCGAACTTGCGCATGCCGCCGGGCTGTATACGGTCTACGTCTCCAACAGTTTCGTCACCGACGAGGCGCTGGAGCTGGCGGCACCCCATATCGATGTGCTGTGTTCCGACATCAAGAGTATGCGTGATGATTTCTACCGGGAAATCTGTCAGACCGCGACCGTGCAACAGGTGCTGGATTCCATCCGCAAGGCGCATGAACTGGGTATCCATGTCGAGACCCGGACCAACATCATCCCCGGCAGAAACGACGACCCGCGCGAGCACTACGAGATTGCCTGCTGGGTGCGCGACAACCTGGGCAAGGACAGTCCCTGGCACATCACCCGTTTCTTCCCGGCCTATAAACTGAGTGATATACCGCCAACGCCGGAGGCGGCGCTGTTCGCGGCACGCGATGCCGCAGAGCGTGCCGGGCTGCAGAATATTTATGTGTATAATGACAAGGGTTGCGACTGCGCGAAGGAAAACCTGCCTGTTGAGGTGTACCTCGATGCCGACGCGGACGAGTTACACAAGACCAGGAAATGCGCCGCCAGTTGTTGTGGCGAAGACGGCGTTTTGCTGAAGAAATATGAACAGAAACCCGCCACATGACCAGCCGGGACAGAGGTTAGCGATGACGAGATTAGTAGAGTGCGTGGTATTGAAGATAGAAGCGGAAGGGCTGGACAGGCCGCCGCACCCCGGTGAACTGGGTGAGCGCATTTATGCCAACGTTTCGAAACAGGGCTGGGCACAGTGGCTGGAGCGCCTGACCGTCATCATCAATGAAAACGGTCTCAGTACGGCTGACGAACAGAACATCGAGTTGATCGAGAAACACATGCAGGGTTTTTTCTTCGACGAAGGTGATTTCGGCCAGATGCCCGCCGGTTTCAACCAGGGTGGTGGCGGCAAGAAATAACCTGCCAGGCACGACCGTGTGTCTGGAGAAATAGTCTTTCCTGCCGGCAGCACTTAACACGGGTGTATTCTCATCACCGGTGCCACGACAAAATTCAGTTTGCTGCTGGCCTCACGCAAGGCCTGTGTTACAGCTTCGGGTGAATCACCGCGCGCAAAAATATACCCCGGGTACTGATTACCCTCGGGCAGTGGCACGAGTTCATTCCCTTCACGAACAATAATGTCGACTTTCTCGACATGGTCTACCTTGCGCGCCGCAGTGATACCTTCCACGCGGCGTAAAATGCCGCCGTCTTTTATCGGCAGCATCATGACACCGCGTGCTTCGTCCGACGGCCGGGCGTCGGGCGTGCGGCCGGTGGCTAGTGCAATCACCAGCTCTTCCAGGTTGAAGTCCTGGCCGCTGTCCAGTGTGCGTGCGCAGTCGCCGCCGATGGTGCGCGAGGCGACCTCCAGTATCCAGGCGTCCTGCGTATCGATACGCAGTTCGGCGTGTACCGGCCCAGTACGCAAGCCGTAAGCGACACAGGCCTGCTCCACGCGTTGTTTGATCAGCTTCTGTGTTGCATCATCATGTTGCGAGGGCGTGACATAGATGGTTTCCTCGAAGTAGGGGCCGTGTAGCGGGTCGGGTTTGTCGAACAGGGCCAGTGTGTTGAGTTTGCCATTGTGCAGGTAACCTTCGTAGGCGACCTCGACACCATCGATATACGACTCAACCAGCACATGGCCTGCCTCGAAGCTGTCGCCGGCTTCGGCAATGATGGGTTTGATGCGCCGGCAGGCGGTGACGAATTCGGCCTCGTTATCGACGCGGATGACGCCGCGGCTGGCAGACAGGTTCAGCGGTTTGAGCACACAGGGCCAGGGCAGGCCGGCCATCTGTGCGGGCAGGGGGTTATCGAGATTGACCAGGCAATGCATCGGCACCGGGCAGTCGGCCAGCGCCAGGTGCGCGCGTGCCATGTCCTTGCGACGTGACAGGCGTGCGGCCTGCGGGGGATTGTGCGGCAGGCCGAGTTGCTGTGCGGCCATGGCGGCCAGTTCGACGGTACTGTCGTCGCTGCCCAGGATGCCGCTGAAAGGCGTGTGCCGGGCACTGCGCAGAATATCGGCCAGTGCGGCCTGCGGGTTATCCAGGTCGACGTGCAGGCCGGCGTGCACCTCGGAGACCAGTGAATGCTCGCCACGCGAGGCAATGAGCACGTCCAGCCCCATGCGTCCGGCCGCGGCCAGGTAGGGGGCGATACGGTAGCTGTTCGCCTGCGCAATCAGCAGCAGGCGCGGGGGCTGGTTCAGCCGCAACCGCCGCCCGCGGAGCCGCAGCCACCGCAGGTGCTGGCGCCGCCGGTGTTGGCGAATACGTTTTTAAACACGAAACTCTTGTTGACGCCCTGGCTCTTAAAGTCGATCTCGACGCCTTCCAGGAAACCGAGTGCGACGGCATCGATGAAAACATTCAGGCCGTCTTTCTCGAGCACGCAGTCGTATTTTCCGGGCTGTTCGACCAGGGTCATACCGTATGACATCCCGCCACAGCCGCCGCCGGATACAAAAATGCGTATGCCGTTTATGTCATCTTCATTACTGGTGATGGCGATCAGCTGCTCGACCGCTTCCGGTGATATCCTGATTTCATCGGTCAGGCGCTGGTTGAATTGTGTTTCGGACATACGGATCACCTTGCGGTTGTTGTGCGGTTCAGGCTGAATTCTAACATGCCGGAACGCCGGCGGCCCAGTGGCCCGGCATGCTTCAGCGAAAACCGTCATTCCGGCGCAGGCCGGATTCCATGCTGTTTAGTCAGGTTTTACAGATTTCGGCCTGCGCCGGAATGACGGGTATTATCCCGTTCCCGTAATGGCCCTCAGGTTCATTGTAATTGTTCGATCAGCGCACGGGCGGCATTCGAAAGGGTGCGTTCGCGGTGGTACACAACCCCAAGCGAGCGTCGCAGTACGAGTTCCGGCACCGGCAGTTTTTTCAGTTGCCGGTCCAGCATGGTGGCGGGCAGCAGGCTCCAGCCGATACCGACCGAGGTCAGCATGCGTATGGTTTCCAGGTAATTGGTCGACAGCGCAATGTCCAGTTCCAGGCCCAGGCGCCGGAAGGCCTGTGCGGCGATCTGCCGTGTATAGGTATTGCTGGCGGGCAGGATAGCCGGGTGCTGCGCCAGGTCATTGAGACGCACCTTGCGTTTTCTGGCCAGCGGATGGTTTCGCGCCACCATGATGTTGAGAGGGTCCTGCCACACCAGTTCGGTACTCAGGCCGGGTGCGGGATCCGGCGGCAGGGTGACGATACCCAGCTCCAGCTCCCCCTGTTCAACCGCCGTACAGGCCGCTTCCGAATCCATAAAGCGGATATCCAGTCGCACCTGCGGGTATTTCCGGGAGAACTGTTTCAATGCCGGCGGCAGACGGTGCAGACCGATGTGGTGACTGGTGCCGAAACGCAGTGTGCCGTGCACCGCGCCGCTCAGGTTGGAGATGACGCGCACACTGTCTTCCAGTTCCACCAGGATACTCTGCGCGCGTGGCAGCAAGGTGTTGCCGGCCTCGGTCGTCGTTACCGTGCGGCCGATGCGGTCGAAGAGGCGCGCGCCCAGTTCGTTTTCCAGTGCGGCGATGCGTTTGCTGACGGCAGGCTGGGTGAGGAACAGGCGTTCCGCGGCGGCGGAGAAGGAGCCACTGTCGGCGACGGCGATAAAGGCTTTCAGTGCGGCAATATCCATATATTCCATATAGTAATATAAATCATGAAAAATATGAATTGGATTTATTAATGAATCCGGCTCAGGATAGCCGCACATCAGGAGAGAGCGATGAGTGGCAAAACCCTTTACGACAAGATCTGGGACGCGCACCGGGTGCGCGAGGACGCGGACGGTACGGCACTTATATATATAGACCGGCACCTGGTCCATGAAGTGACGTCACCGCAGGCCTTCGAAGGCCTGCGCCTGGCCGGACGCAAACCCTGGCGCACCGACAGCATCCTTGCGGTGCCGGATCACAACGTGCCGACCAGCCAGCGTAGCGGCGGTGTGGCGGATATCAGCGACCCGGTGGCGCGTATCCAGATAGAGACGCTGGACCGCAACTGCAGCGAGTTCGCGATTACTGAATTTCACATGGATGACGTGCGCCAGGGTATCGTTCACGTTATCGGGCCGGAACAGGGCGCGACCCTGCCGGGTATGACCGTGGTGTGCGGTGATTCACATACCTCGACGCACGGTGCATTCGGCGCGCTTGCGTTCGGTATCGGCACCTCTGAAGTCGAGCACGTGCTTGCCACCCAGTGCCTGATCCAGAAAAAGTCGAAGAACATGCAGGTGCGTGTCGAGGGAGAACTCGACGCAGGTGTTACCGCCAAGGATGTGGTGCTGGCTATTATCGGCGAGATCGGTACCGCGGGCGGCACCGGCTATGCCATCGAGTTCGCTGGCAGCGCTATCGAATCACTCTCCATCGAGGGTCGCATGACGGTGTGCAACATGGCCATCGAGGCGGGTGCGCGTGCAGGCATGGTCGCCGTGGACCGGAAGACGATTGATTACGTCAGCGGGCGACCCTATGCGCCGCAGGCGGACATGTGGGCGCGCGCTGTCGAGAACTGGCGTGAACTGCACAGCGATGCCGACGCCGTGTTCGACCGTGTCGTGACGCTGCAGGCGGAAGACATCCAGCCGCAGGTCACCTGGGGGACCTCGCCGGAGATGGTGGTGTCGGTCAATGATGTCGTGCCCGACCCGGCGCAGGAGAGCGACAGTGTGAAGCAGACCGGCATGCGCAAGGCACTGGAATACATGGCGCTGGAGGCCGGAACGCCGATAACCGGCATTCGCCTCGACCGGGTGTTCATCGGTTCCTGCACCAACTCACGCATCGAAGACCTGCGCCAGGCCGCCGCGGTGGCAAAAGGGCGCAAGGTGGCGGACACCATTAAACAGGCCATGGTGGTGCCGGGCTCCGGCCTGGTCAAACAGCAGGCCGAAGCGGAGGGCCTGGACCGGATTTTCATCGAGGCCGGTTTCGAATGGCGCGAGCCCGGCTGTTCGATGTGCCTGGCCATGAACGCCGACCGGCTGGAACCGGGTGAACGTTGCGCCTCGACCTCCAACCGGAATTTCGAAGGCCGCCAGGGCGCCGGTGGACGTACCCACCTGGTCAGCCCGGCAATGGCGGCGGCAGCGGCGGTGAGCGGACATTTTATCGATGCCCGTGAGCTGGCCTGAACCCTGAATAACAGGCAATTACCGACATGAAAAAATTCACTGTACTCGACGGCCTCGTGATGCCGCTCGACCGGCCCAACGTCGACACTGACGCGATCATACCCAAGCAGTACCTCAAATCGGTGCAGCGCAGCGGTTTCGGCCCCAACCTGTTCGATGACTGGCGCTACCTGGACCCGGGCGAGCCGGGACAGGACCACAGTCAGCGGCGTCTGAACCCGGATTTTATCCTGAACCAGCCGCGCTACCAGGGTGCGCAGATCCTGCTCGGCCGGGAGAACTTCGGCTGTGGTTCGTCGCGTGAACACGCGGTCTGGGCGCTGGAGGATGCCGGTTTCCGCGTGGTGATGGCCACCAGCTTTGCGGATATCTTTTTCAATAACTGCTTCAAGAACGGCGTGTTGCCCATCGTGCTGCCCGCCGCGGTGATGGATCGCCTGTTTGCCGACAGTGAAGCAACGGAAGGTTACCGGCTGGTCGTGGACCTTGAAGCCCAGACCATTACCACGCCGGATGGCACTACGATTGCCTTCGAGGTGGACCCGTTCCGCAAGTACTGCCTGCTGAACGGTCTCGATGACATCGGTCTGACCTTGCAGCATGCCGATGATATCCGCGCCTATGAAACGCGCCGCAGGCAGGAAGCGCCGTGGTTGTTTGGTGCGGGGTGAATGACGGGTACTTAATAAGTAACTACAGGACAGACGACGATGAAAAAAATTCTGATTCTCCCCGGTGACGGTATCGGCCCCGAGATTGTCGCCGAAGCGCTGAAAGTGCTGGACAGGCTGCGCGCGGACGGTCTTGCTGTGGAACTGGAGCAAGGCCTGGTGGGCGGTTCCGCCTATGATGCAAAAGGCCATCCGCTGCCGGAAGACACGCTGGTGCAGGCGCGTGCCGCGGATGCCATTCTGCTGGGTGCTGTCGGAGGCCCGCAGTACGAGTCGCTGGAGCGTCCGCTACGCCCTGAGCAGGGGTTGCTGGGCCTGCGCGCGGAACTGAAGCTGTTCTCGAACCTGCGCCCGGCCATTCTGTATCCACAGCTGGCGGAAGCCTCCACCCTGAAGCCGGAAGTGGTGTCCGGGCTGGACATCATGATCGTGCGCGAACTGACCGGCGGTATCTATTTTGGCCAGCCGCGCGGTGTGCGTACCCTGGACAATGGCGAACAGGAAGGCTTCAACACGCTGGTGTACCGCGAGTCGGAAATCGAGCGCATCGGCCGCTCGGCGTTCGAGATTGCACGCAAGCGCGGCAAACGCCTGTGCTCGGTGGACAAGGCCAACGTGCTGGAAGTCACTGAACTGTGGCGCCAGGTGATGGTGCGGGTGGCGAAGGATTACCCGGACGTCGAACTGAGCCACATGTACGTCGACAACGCCGCCATGCAACTGGTGCGTGCACCCAAACAGTTTGATGTGATGGTCACCACTAATATGTTCGGTGATATCCTGTCCGATGCGGCGGCCATGCTGACCGGTTCTATCGGCATGTTGCCTTCGGCATCGCTGGATGCTGATGGCAAGGGCATGTACGAGCCGATCCACGGCTCCGCGCCGGACATTGCCGGGCAGGGCGTGGCCAACCCGCTGGCCACTATCCTGTCGGTGGCCATGATGTTGCGCTACAGCTTTGGGCAGGCGGATATCGCTGTGCGTATCGAGACGGCCGTCGGCAAAGTGCTGGACCAGGGGCTGCGCACGCCGGATATTGCCGCCGAAGGGCAGGCCAGTGTCGGTACCTCCGAGATGGGCGACGCCGTTGTGGCGGCGCTTTAGAATCAAGGTAAGGTCATGAATATCCCGGCATGCGCCGGAATGACGGCTGAAGAATTCACCAGGATTTCCTTTTATAAAGATGTACAGGAACAGGAGTTAATATGAGTCGCACATTTGATGTCGCCGTAGTCGGCGCTACCGGCGCGGTCGGGGAAGTCATGCTGGAGATCCTTGCCGAGCGCAAGTTCCCGGTCGGGAAAGTCTACCCGCTGGCCAGCGAACGTTCCGCCGGCAGCAAGGTACGCTTCGGCGACAAAATGCTTACCGTAGAGAACCTCGCCGACTTCGATTTTTCCAAGACGCAGATCGGCCTGTTTTCCGCCGGCGCCTCCATATCGAAAGAATATGCGCCGAAGGCGGCCGCGGCCGGTTGTGTGGTGATCGATAACACCTCGCAGTTCCGCTACGATGACGAGATCCCGCTGGTGGTGCCGGAAGTCAACCCGGAGAAGATCGCCAACTACAAGGACCACGGTATTATCGCCAACCCGAACTGTTCCACCATTCAGATGCTGGTGGCGCTGAAGCCGATCCACGATGCCGTGGGCATCGAGCGTATCAACGTCTGCACCTACCAGGCGGTGTCCGGTACCGGCAAGAACGCCATCGAGGAACTGGCCGGGCAGACTGCCAACCTATTGAATGCAAAAGAGATAAAGGCCGATGTTTACCCTAAGCAGATTGCTTTCAACGTGCTGCCGCATATCGACGTGTTCCAGGACAACGGCTACACCAGGGAAGAAATGAAAATGGTCTGGGAAACGCGCAAGATCATGGGGGACGAGTCTATCCAGGTGAATCCCACGGCGGTGCGTGTGCCGGTGTTTTTCGGCCATTCCGAGGCCCTGCATATCGAAACCCGGGACAAGATGAGCGCCGAGCAGTGCCGCGAACTGCTGGCCCGTTCACCGGGTATTGAAATCATGGACGAACGTGCCGATGGCGGGTATCCGACCGCCGTAACCGAGGGCGCAAACAGCGATCCGGTGTACGTAGGTCGCATTCGTGAAGATATCTCGCACCCAAGAGGTTTAGATTTATGGGTGGTCGCCGATAATGTGCGCAAAGGGGCTGCCCTTAACAGTATTCAGATTGCTGAAATACTGGTAAAAAACCACCTCTGAGATATCCTTGCCGGGGTTGTTTTTTGGGCTGTCGGTTGCGTACACGGATCGTTCTGGAGAGCGGCCGGGTTCGCCATTATGTCGCGAACAAGGAAAAAGGGGACTTTGTATGTTCAGGAAATCAGCCTTGGCAATGGCAATGCTGGGCGCATTGGCCAGCGGAAATGTGGCCGCCCTCGGACTGGGTGAGATTGATCTGAAATCTTCATTGAATCAGCCGCTTAACGCGGAAATCAATTTGCTTTCAGCGACCCGGTCGGAACTCGACGAGTTGAAAGTCACGATTGCATCGCCGCAGGCTTTCGCCAATGCCGGTATCGAACGCCCCCTGTTTCTGACCAAGTTCAGTTTCAACGTGAAGACCAACGCAGATGGCCAGCCAGTGGTGCAGGTCACCAGCCGTGACGTGGTGCGTGAACCGTTCCTGGACTTCCTGCTGGAACTGTCCTGGAGCAAGGGTCGCCTGCTGCGCGAGTACACTGTGCTGGTCGATCCCCCGGTAACCATGCCGGCGGCCGTTCCCGTGCCACAGGCACCCGCCGTGCAGTCAGCACCCGTGGTGCCTGCCCGGGCGGCAGCGCCGGCGCGTCGTGTCACCCATACCGCGCAGCCACGGCTCAGCGCGGCACCGGGTGAATACGGGCCGACCCGGCGCAATGACACGCTGTGGAAGATTGCACAGCAGGTACGCCCGGACACTGGCGTCAGTATTGACCAGACCATGCAGGGCCTGCTGCGCGCCAACCCCGAAGCGTTCGTGGACAACAACATCAATAACCTGAAAGCCGGCTATATCCTGCGGGTACCGGATCGTGAGTCACTGACCTCGATCAGCCGGGCCGAGGCGACACGCGAATCGCGTGCCCAGTATGCGGCCTGGCGTGCGGCGCGCAACCTGCCTGTTGCGACGCTGGCCGACAGTGCTGCCCAGGCGCCGGTATCCGATACAGGGGCGGTGGCCGAGTCGCACCTGCAACTGGTCGCGCCGGACAGTGCCGAGGGTGCTGCCGGTACGGGTGCAGAAGACACTTCGCTGCAGGCTGTACAGCACGATCTGCTGATAGCCAACGAAGCACTGGAAGCACAGCGCCGTCAGAGTGAGGAAATGTCCGAACGGCTGTCGGTACTGGAACAACAGATTCAGAACATGCAGCGCCTGGTCCAGCTCAAGGATGACGAGCTGGCGCGCTTGCAGGCGCAGGTGGGCGAAGACGGCACGGAGCTGTCAACCGGACAGGTCGAGGCGCTCGATGCGACTGATACCACAGCCGATGCCGTCGACGTGCTGGCTGAAACACCTGCTATGGATCAGGCCGGTGAGGTTGACGCCGAAATGCCGGATGCCGGAGTAGCCGGGGCCATGGATACCGTGGAACCGGTCGAAGGCATGACGGATACCGAAATGCCGATGCCGGAAGACGGCATGGACGCGGCCGATGCCGACGCCGTGGTTGCGGAGCTGGAAGAAGCTGTGGTCGAAACGCCTGCCGAACCCGTTGCCGAGGAACCGGTGGCACCGGTCAAGCCGGCCCTGGTGGATACCGTTACAACACCGGGCTTTGTCGACCGCCTGCTGGCTAACCCGCTGTGGCTGGGTGCCGGTGGCGTGGTACTGGCACTGCTGGTGTTCTTCGGGCTGCGCCGCAAGCGTGGTGTGGAAACCGAATTCCAGGAAAGTATCCTGCAGGCGGCGTCCGGCGAGTCAGCCGCGGCGGACAGTGAGATCGTCAGTACCGAAGCCGAGACGAGCCAGCCGGCCAGCAGTGAATCTTCACTGTTGTCCGAGTTTGCGGTCAGCGACATGGGTTCCATCCGGAATGACGGCGAAGCCGATCCCATGGCCGAGGCTGATGTATACCTGGCCTATGGTCGCTTCCAGCAGGCTGAAGACCTGATCAAGGATGCCCTGGAGAAAGATTCCGATAATGAGAACCTGAACCTCAAGCTGCTCGAAGTGTATCTTGCCGCGAAAAACCAGTCGACCTTCGATGAGCATGCACAGACTATTCTGGCACGCCTGGAAAACAGCGAGGATCCGATGTGGGCCAGGGTTGCCGAGATGGGCCGGGAGCTCAACCCCGACAATCCCATGTACCAGGAGGGTAAGGCTGCACCGGTAGAGGATACCGATGACACAGTGATGATGGATTCACTCACTGATGACGTCGAATTCGATATCGATGAACTGGCGGCAGACTCCCTGGAATCAACCGAGCCGTCTGCTGAAGAGACCAAATCCTCCGAGGAAGAAGGGCTGGAGTTCGATATCGACCTGTCGTTCGATGCCGAAAACATGGATGAAGATAAGCCCGACAGTGTTGAATTCACACCGCCGGAAGCCGGGGCAGCGGATGATTCCGGGCCCAGGCTGGATATCGACATGGACAGTGTCGAACCGGATGCCGTCGATACCGACAACGCGCTGGATTTCGACCTGGAAGGGCTCGACATGGACAGCCCGGCGGCCATGGATGAAGAGCCGGAAGGTGACGGTGAACTGGCCGACCTGGATGAAGTATCCACCAAGCTGGACCTGGCGCGTGCCTACATTGACATGGGTGACCCGGATGGCGCCAGGAGCATACTCGACGAAGTCATGGAAGAGGGCAGCAGCGAGCAGAAGGATGAAGCGCGCGGCATCATGGAGCAGATGGTTTCGTAAGCCCTGCAACCACCCCGATAAAAAAAGCCCCGCCAGTGTGCGGGGCTTTTTTTATCGGGGTGGTTTGTTACCGGTCAGAAGCCCAGGAAGCCCCCTTTCTTTTCGCCTTTCTTCACCGACAGGGACAATTTGTCCAGCCTGATGTCGATGTAGGTGGTTTCGTCCAGCGGGGTTTCGATGGTGCCGCGCCAGACGGCGTTGTCCAGGTCGCGGTAGGCGGCAATGACGCCGATATAGCGGGCCTCGATGTCCAGCTCCTTTTCGATAGTGATATTTTCACCGGGCGGGATTTCCATTTCATCCCGGCCTGTCATATCGCTGCCCAGGATGCTGGTGTCCTGCTCGTAGAGCGCAAAAAAGTCGGCGTTGTTCATGATGTCGTCGGACTTCAGTTCATACACGCGTACCACGATCGGTGAGGGGCGCCCCATCATGTCCGGGTTCAGGTCGGCGCTCGAGGTGATACGGATCACCACCTTGGCGGGGTCCGGCTCCATGAGTTTGGCGGTGGTTGCACAGCCCGTGATCAGCAGGCCCGAGAGAACCGCTGCTGCGGCCAGAAAAGTCCTTCGTTCTGTTTTCATTGAGAGTCCCGAAACCGTGTTATTTGGCAAGTAGTTAGTTGAAATAGTACACGGGATCGTGGAAAAATCCAGCTCCCGGTTGCATGTGGGGCCGGGAATCGTGCCGGCTGTTCCCGGGCACTCTATCGATCTAGGTAAGGAATTGTTGTATAGTCATTTTTCTACCGGGTTCTAAATATACTAATGATAGCTAAAGCACCCAAGGCGCTATACGCCGGTTGTGTTCGGTGGTGACCCTATGGCCCTGACTCTTAAAATCACCAGCTACCAGAGCCAGGCGCTGGGAGCGGACAGCAGTAAAACTTTCACCGAAGCCGGTGGGAGTATCGGCCGGGCACAGGGTAATGACTGGGTGTTGCCCGACCCGGAACGCTATATCTCCGGCCGCCATGCCTCCATATCCTGCCAGGACGGCAGCTACTACCTCACCGATACCAGCACCAATGGCGTGTTCATCAATGGTTCCGCCACGCCGGTCGGGAACGGTAACGCTGTGCTGCTGAATAACGGTGACCGGGTCAGTTTCGGTGATTATGAAATCGAAGTTATGCTGGATGCCGGCGCCATGACCAGCCCGGCAACGGGGCAATGGGATGTTCCGCCCGCCGCGGACAGCGGCGACGTATTGATTACCAGCCCCACAGGGCGGCCCGATATGCCGGAGTCGCTGGACCCGCTGAGCTTTACCCAGCCAACGGGCGGTGGCATGAGCACGGATGTACCGGACCCGTTTGCACCCGCCCCGGCACCTCCCGGTGCGGAAGCCGACCATGTGCCGTCGCTGATGGAAGCTTTCCAGCCGCCGGCCGCCAGTGTCGAGCAGATTCCCGATGACTGGGATATGACCGGTTATGCCAGCGGTCCCGGTGGACAGCCTTCCCCGGGTAGTGGCGGTGTTGTGTTACCGACACCGGCGGCATCGATGCCCACACCGGCGGCCAGTGAGCCGCCCGTCCCACCGGCAGCGCCCGTGACACCGCCACCAGCAGCAGCGGTGGCCCCGCCTGCAGCGCCGCAAGCAGCTGCTCCCGGCGGGACTGCGGCAGGCAGTGATGAGTTGTTCGCCGCCTTTTTGCGCGGTGCCGGCATTGACCCGGCCAATGTTGCCGGGGTCAACAGTGTCGAGGCGATGGAAAGCTACGGTGCCTTGTTCCGCGAGGTGGTGCAGGGCCTGATGGAAGTGCTGATGGCGCGCGCCAGCCTGAAGAGTGAGTTCCGCATGCCGCTGACGACCATCCGGCCGGTGGAGAACAACCCGCTCAAGTTCTCGCCCAGTGTGGATGACGCCATGCGTAACCTGTTTACGAACCAGGGCAGTGGTTACCTGTCACCGGTGGAGTCGGTGCGCGAAGGTTTCGAGGATATCAAGAGCCACCAGATGGCCATGGTCGCCGGTATGCAGGCGGCATTCCGGGACATGTTGCTGCGCATCAAGCCGGAGAACTTCAAGGACAGTGAAACGGGGGGTGTGCGCGGCGCGCTGATGTCCGTGAACCGGAAATCCCGTGCCTGGGATGACTACTGCGGATTTTATAACAGGGTCACGCGCGATCCCGACAGCAGTTTCCAGACCCTGTTCGGCGAGGAATTTGCACGCGCCTACGAGGAACAGATCCAGCGGCTGGCGGCGTTACGGCGCAAGTAGCAGCCGCGATGATAGCCCGGGCAAATGCTGGCGCCGGGTCGAAAATCATCTATGATACAAAGAGTAATAACAAGAACCTACACAGCGCCCCGGTCAGGAAAGACCCGGGCAACCCGGACGGAGTGTCCGTTCCCGGGGCAATGGATACAGTGCGGCGGAGGAGTGGATGTCTCGCAATAATAAAGTGGTCTGGTCCGAGGGCATGTTCCTTCGACCCCAGCATTTCCAGCAACACGCCCGCTATATGGAAAACTATATCGAGGAACGCTGCTCGGTCTTGCGCAGCTTTCCCTGGGGTTTCCGCGAGCTGCAACTGGACCAGCAGCTGCTGGGGCTGGGCAAGATTGCCATCAGCCGCGCCAGTGGCGTGTTTCCCGACGGCACGCCGTTCAGTATCCCGGATGACGACGAGCCGCCACTCGCCATAGACGTTCCCGAGAATACCCACGAGGTCCAGGTCTACCTGGGCCTGCCGTTGCGCCGCCCGGGTACGCCGGAAGTCGACAGCAGCGGCGATCCCGAGAGCCTGGCGCGCTACCAGCCGGTCGAGTACGAGATCCGTGACAGCAGCACCGTGGGCGGCGGGGAGGCCGGTGTCCAGATCGGCAAGCTGCGCACCCGCCTGCTGCTGGAGCACGACCACCGCGATGAATACGCCTGCCTGGGTGTGGCGCGCATCGTGGAAATGCGTGTCGACAAGAGCGTGCTGCTGGACGAACACCTGTTGCCGCCGGCGCTGGATTGCCAGGCGCTGCCGGCCCTGTCCGGTTTTATGACCGAACTGCACGGCCTGCTCAATCATCGTGCCGAGGCCCTGGCCGGGCGCATGGCGGTGTCGGGGCGCGGCGGCGCGGCGGACATCGCCGACTTCCTGTTGTTACAGGCGGTCAACCGTTACCAGCCGCTGATTGCACACCTGTCCACGCTGGCTGGTTTTCACCCGGAGTCTTTTTACCGGCTGGCGCTGTCCATGGCCGGCGAGCTGGCAACCTTCACCAGCGCTGAAAAACGCGCGGCGGAATTCCCGCCTTATAAACATGACGATTTGCAGGCGACCTTTGCACCGGTGTTCGATGCCCTGCGCCAGTCGCTGAGCATGGTGCTGGAGCAGAACGCGATTTCGATTCCCATGCAGGAGCGCAAGTACGGCATCCGCGTGGCTACCGTCAGCGACCACTCGCTGCTGGACCACGCCAGCTTTATCCTGGCGGTCAGCGCGGACATTCCCACCGAGGATATCCGTAAACGCTTCCCGACCCAGATCAAGATCGGCCCGGTCGAGCAGATCCGCCAGCTGGTGAATGTGCAGCTGCCCGGTATCCGGGTGCGGCCGATCCCGGTGGCGCCACGGCAGATTCCCTACCACACCGGTTTCGTCTATTTTGAGCTGGACCGTTCCAACGAGCTCTGGGCGCAACTGAAAACATCCGGCGGCTTCGCTTTCCACCTGGGCGGCGAGTTTCCGGGTATCCAGATGGAATTCTGGGCTATCAAGGGGTAACCACGATGGGTGATTCCGACGATCCATTCTCAAACCCGGGCGACAGTGATCGCACCGTAATCCGGCCGACACCGGGCCGCCGCAGCGCGGCACCGCAGCCGGCTGCACCCCAGGCCCCGGCCGCTCCGCCACCGGCGGCACCGGCACCGGGAGCGGGCATGCCACCGCCGGCGGCGGCTGCGCAGCCCCGGTCGTATACGCCCGACACGGCGATTACACCGGCAGGCATGAATCCACTGATCGATTCAGCCGTGGTATTGCTGACGCTGGCTGCACAACTGCGCAACACGCCCTCACACCCGGACGCCGCGGGCCTGCGTGAACACGTGGTGCAGCAGATCCGGGTGTTTGAACAGAATTCACGCACCGCCGGGATCACGCCGGAAACGGCATTGGCGGCGCGCTATATCCTGTGCACGCTGCTGGATGAAACCGTACTCGGCACGCCGTGGGGCAGCGAGAGTGTCTGGAGTGCACAAAGCCTGCTCAGCACCTTCCACAACGAGACCTGGGGCGGTGAAAAGTTTTTCATGATCCTCGACCGCATGCTGCAGGAACCGGCTGCCAACATCGACATGCTGGAGCTGATGTATGTCTGCCTGTCGCTGGGCTTCGAGGGCAAGTATGCGGTGCTGGAGCAGGGACGTTCGAAGCTGGCCGAGACCATGGATAACCTGTTCCGCACTATCCGCATGCAGCGTGGCGACTACGAGCGCGAACTGTCGCCGCACTGGCGCGGTGTGCAGGACAAACGCAATATGCTGGTGCGTTATGTGCCGCTGTGGGTGGTCGGTGCGCTGGCCGGGGTACTGCTGCTGGTGACCTATGGCGGCTTCCGCTTTATCCTGGAGAGTTCCTCCGGGCCGGCGTACCAGACACTGGAAAACATCGGCAAGGTTGCCGGCGGGCAAGAACAACAGTAAACAATTCGGCCGGCGCCCGCATGCACCGGCACACAGGATGACTCAATGAAGCGCATTATCGGTTTCCTCAAAAACCGCTGGGTAGTTTCCCTGGTCGGCCTGCTGGCCATCAGCATACTGATCTGGTTTGTCGGTCCACTGGTCAGCATAGCCGGCAGCACGCCACTGGCGGATGAGATCTCGCGTCTGCTGGTTATCCTGGTCATCGTCGTACTCTGGGGGCTGAATAACCTGCGCATCCAGATGCAGGTCAACAAGGCCAATGCGCAAATGATCGGCGGCATGGTCGAACCGGCCATGGACAGCGGCGGGGATGCGGTTGCCAGCCAGTCGGCCGAGGAAGTGAGCGTGTTGCGCGAGCGCTTCGATGAAGCACTGCAGGTGCTGAAGAAAACCGCGCGCAAGAAAGGCGGTGCGGGTATCTATGACCTGCCCTGGTACATCATCATCGGGCCGCCCGGCTGCGGCAAGACCACCGCGCTGATCAACTCCGGTCTGAATTTCCCGCTGGCGGAACGCTTCGGCAAGGAAGCGCTGCGCGGTGTCGGCGGTACGCGTAACTGCGACTGGTGGTTTACCGAAGAGGCGGTGCTGCTGGATACCGCCGGCCGCTATGTCACCCAGGACAGCCAGATGGAAGTCGACAGCGCTGCCTGGGAAGGTTTCCTCAACCTGCTCAAGAAAAGCCGCCGCCGCCGGCCGATCAACGGTGCGCTGGTGGCGGTCAGCCTGTCTGACCTGATGCTGCAGAGCGAGGCCGAGCGCGCCCAGCACGTGCGCGCCATCAAGCAGCGTTTGCAGGAACTCAACAAAGTGTTGGGTATCCGCTTCCCGGTCTATGTGCTGCTGACCAAGTGCGACCTGATGGCCGGCTTTATGGAGTTTTTCGATGACCTGGGCCTGGAAGAACGTGCCCAGGTATGGGGTATGACTTTCCCCATGGAAGAGGGTGAAAATACCGGCGCTGCCATCCAGATGCTGACCAGTGAAATGGATGCCCTTGTACAGCGTATCAATCAGCGCACGCTGGCACGCATGCACCAGGAACGCGACCCGCAACGGCGCGCCCGTATCTTTACCTTTCCCCAGCAACTGGCGTCCATGCGCACGGTCGGCAACCAGTTCCTGACCGAGATTTTCCGCCCCAGCCGCTTCGAGGAGCCGCCCCTGTTGCGCGGCGTCTATTTTACCAGCGGCACCCAGGAAGGCACCCCGATCGACCGCATCATGGGCGCATTGACACGGACTTTCGGTGTCGGCCAGCAGGCGTTACCTCCGCACAGCGGCCAGGGGCGCAGTTACTTCCTGACCCGCCTGCTCAAGGATGTCATCTTCGAGGAAGCCGAGCTGGTGGGCGCCAACCGGCGCCTCGAAGTACAGCGTCGCTGGTTGCAGCGCGCGGCCTATGCGGGTGCGGTGGGCATTACCGCCCTGGCGGTGCTGGCCTGGACCACGAGCTTCACCCGTAACCAGGTCTATGTCGGCCAGTTCAATACCCAGCTGGCGGAATACCAGGCCGCCAGTGCCGAGCCGCTGGTGAATCCCAACGATTTCGATGAACTGTTGCCGCGCCTGAACGCGTTGCGCGAAGTCACCGAGGTTTACCAGCCGGTCGGTGAAGATACGCCGCTGTTACTGGGCATGGGGCTCTACCAGGGTGACAACCTCACCGAGGCGGCGCGCGATGCCTACCGGCGTGAGCTGGGCCGGGTGCTATTGCCGGCGATACGTCACCGTCTTGAGCAGCACCTGGAAGCCGGTATCGGCGATCCGGATTTCCAGTACGAGGCGCTCAAGACCTACCTGATGCTGGGTGACCGTGAACACCTGGATCCGGAACAGCTGAAACTGTGGATGGCGCTGGACTGGCGGAACAGCTTCGCCGCGGAACCGGATAAACAGGGCCAGTTGCAGAATCACCTGGCGTCGCTGCTGGGCATGGGTTTCGAGCCGGTTGCGCTGGACCAGGAAGTGGTCGCCAGCGCGCGCCTCAGTCTCAACCAGGTGCCGCTCGCGCAACTGATGTACGGGCGCATGAAGCGCGATTACATGGCGTCCGACAAGCAGCCGTTCCGCCTGATCAATGCGCTGGGCCTGGGTGGCGACAAGGTGTTCGGGCGCATCAGCGGGCAACCGCTGGACAGCGGCGTGTCCGGCCTGTTTACCTACAAGGGTTACCACAATCACTTCAAAAAACAGGTCAAAAACATCGCGCGCCAGAGCAGCGAGGAAAACTGGATACTCAACCCGGACAAGGACGCGTTGACCAAACCGGAGGTTGAACGCCTGCAGAAGGATCTCCAGGACCTGTACTTTGCCGATTACATCCGCGAGTGGAAACAGTTGCTGGCGGATATCCGTATTGTACGTTTCACCAGCCTGCGGCATGCCGCCGAAGTACTGGACCTGCTGTCCGGGCCGGGTTCGCCACTGCGCACCCTGTTGCAGAATGTCGCGCTCAACACCACGCTGGAGAAATCCGGCGGTCTGCTGGGCAAGGCGATGGACAAGGCCGGCGCGGCTACCGCCACCGAGAGCCGGCTGGCGCGCTTGCTGCGCTCGGCCTCGGACAGCGAGGCGGTGCCCAAACCCGATCGCCCGGCCGAAGTGGTGGACAAACAGTTCGCTCGGCTCGATGCCCTGGTGAAGGCACCCGAAGGCGGCGTTGCGCCTGTCGAGCAGATCATCAATATGCTGTCGCAACTCTATGGTCAGCTGGATGCCATGTCCGCCGGGCTCGGCTCCGATGCGCTGAGCGTGGCCAAGGGCTCTGCCGGTGGCGACATGGTGCGGCGCCTGCAGGTCGAGGGCGCGCGCCAGCCGGAGCCGGTGAAACGCTGGTTACAGCAGATCGCCTCCAACAGTCGCACGGTCACCATGGGTGGTGCGCGTGCCCAGATCAACAACGCGTGGAAGTCGACCGTACTGCCGGTGTGTAACAAGGCACTGTCAGGCCGCTACCCGATTTACCGGGACAGCCAGAAAGAAATGACACTGATCGATTTCGGCCGCCTGTTTGCCCCGGGCGGGTTGATCGATAACTTCTTCAACACCAACCTCAAGGCTTTCGTCAATACGTCGGGCGGCAAGTGGCGCTGGAAACCCGTGGGCAATACCACGCTGGGCATCCCGACCTCGGCATTGCGCCAGTTCCAGCGCGCGGCACTGATCCGTGACACCTTCTTCCAGGGTGGCGGCGCCACGCCTTCGGTCAGCTTCGGTCTTAAACCGATCTACCTGGATGCCAACGTGCGCACTTTCAGGCTGGACCTGGAAGGCCAGAAGTTCCAGTACCGGCATGGACCGGCACGTGTGCAGCGCGCCCAGTGGCCGGGGCCGGACAGCACCGGCCAGGTACGCTTCGTGTTCGAGGACGGCAGCGGTGCACGGCTGTCGTCGTCGCGCGAGGGGCCCTGGGCCTGGTTCCGTATTCTCGATCATGCTGACCTGAAAGCGACCACATCGGATCGCCTGATCGCTACCTTCAAGTCGGCCGGGCGCAAGGCCAGCTGGGAAATTCGCGCCGACAGCGTGGTGAACCCGTTCATGATGAAACCGCTTGAGCAGTTCCGCTGCCCGGGGAGCCTGTAACCGTGGCCGAGACCAGCCTGCCGGGGTTCTACGGCAAGTTCCCCGAGCTGGGTGATTTCGTCAACCGGCGCATACCGCGCAGCTTCCTGGATCACTGGGACGAATGGTTACAGAATGCCATCGCCACCAGTCGCCAGCAGCTGGACCACGAATGGCTGGACCTGTACCTCGGCAGCCCGGTGTGGCGTTTTATCCTGTCCGGCGGCCTGTGCGGCGAGCAGCCCTGGTGTGGCCTGTTGATGCCCAGCGTGGACCGGGTGGGGCGCTACTTCCCGTTGACGATTGCCGCCCCCTTGCCGCTGGATGCCAACCTGATGCAGGTCGCCGTGGAGGCGGGCGGCTGGTTCGATGCGGCGGAAAACGTGATCCTGGGCGCGCTCGACGAACAGAACTTCAATCTCGATAATTTCGATCACCAGGTGGCGTCGCTGGGTGAGCTCACGCAGCTGGCGCACGCCGGTGCCGCATCCACCCAGGCAGGCTTCGGTTCCGCCTGGCAGATTCCACTGGACCAGGATGCACGCCTCAGCACAGCCCTGCCCGGTGTCATGCACCAGCTCATCCTGCAGCGGCTGGGCGCCTACAGCCTGTGGTGGGGCAGCGGTTCGGAGCATGTGCAGCCCAGCCTGCTGATTGCCGCCGGCATGCCGCCGGCGCCGGATTTCGGTGCCATGCTGAGTGGTAACTGGACCCAGAGCGCGTGGGAACAATGGCCGTTGCCGGTGCCGGGAGCAGCCTTGCCGGATGATGACCTGGCGCTGGGAGAGCCCGGCCTGTGACAGCCAGCGGTGTTTTCCAGTGGACCTCCGCCGGTATCAGCGATGTTGGCAAAATCCGCAGCATTAATGAAGACGCCTTTGCCGACCGTCCTGATGCCGGGCTGTGGGTGGTGGCCGACGGCATGGGCGGGCATGACGCCGGTGATTTTGCCAGCCAGGCGATTATCGACAGTCTGAGCCAGGTCGGGCCGCAGCAGCGCCTGAGCACCTTTATCGATGAGGTCGAGGATCGCCTGTTGCAGGTCAACCAGGTCCTGATCGAAACAGCGGCGCAGCGCGAGGAACCCACCACGATCGGCAGCACGGTGGTGGCGTTGCTGGCCGTCGGCGACTACTGCGCCTGCCTGTGGGCAGGTGACAGCCGTGCCTACCGTCTGAGTGGCGGACAGATGCAGCCTGTGTCGCAGGACCACAGCCAGGTCGAGGAGTTGATCGAACAGGGTATGTTGCTGCGTGAGGATGCCGAGTCGCATCCGGCGGCCAATGTCATCACCCGCGCGGTGGGTGCGGCCGAAGAGCTGTTCGTCGATGTGGAACTGGTAGAGTTGCAGGATGGCGACCGTTTCCTGCTGTGCAGCGATGGCCTGTTCAAGGAAGTCAGTGAACCGGAGATTGCGCAGTATATGCAGCGTGGCAGTTGCCAGGACGTGTGTCGCGAGCTGGTCGACCTGGCGCTGGAACGGGGATCGCGGGATAACGTCACCGTAGTGACGATCGATTTCAACAAGGTAAAATAACAGTATCCCGCGTGGTGCCATAGCATCGGGCGTACGGGTTTGTGCAGACAGGATTTTTTGTGAGCGACTTCAAGTCAGCGCTGGGTAATTTTCTGGTCGGGGAACTGGACTTCGCCGGCCTCGAGGCGGTGCTGAATGCCGCCTTGCAGGCTGACCCGGCCGCGGCGTCTGAAATTGCGCAGCTGATCGAAAATACCTACCGTGCCGGTCGTCTGCCGCCGCAGCTGTATGCCATGCTGAAGGCACGGGTGGCTCAGCCGGGTTCAGCCGCACCGGTGTCTTCACCTCCGCCTGCACCTGAATCGACGCCCGCCGATGATGCTGACCGGACACAGGTCAGACAGCCTCCGCAGCCGGCGCCGCCTGGGCCGGAGGATGATGCCGACAAAACCCGGATTCGCATGCCGCCGGTGGCGCCGCCAGCAGAGGCTGCTGACAGCGACCGCACCGTTGCGCGCCCGGTACCGCCGACACCACCGGCTGCGGGTGTCACGAGTCCGACAGGTACACAGGGTACAGCCCCGGCCGGTTCACCGGCGCCCGGAGTAACAACCCCGCCCGATTCAACCACCGGCACTGCGCAAACTACACCTACCAGCGGGACCACACCCACCAGCGGGACTACCGGCGCCACTTCCAGCTGGACAGATATGGCACGCACTTCCGGCGAGTCCGGTGCGACCCTGCAGGTCGGCTCGGTGCTCAAGGGCCGCTTCGTCTTCGAGGAACTGATCGGTCGTGGCGGTATGGGCGAGGTCTACAAGGCCCGCGACCTGCGCAAGGAAGAGGCGCAGGACCGCAACCCCTATGTCGCGGTCAAAATACTGAACGACTCTTTCAAGGCGCATCCCGAATCGCTCAAGGCCCTGCAACGCGAGTCACGCAAGGCGCAGAACCTGGCGCACCCCAACATCGTCAACGTGTTCGATTTCGACCGCGACGGCGGCAACGTCTACATGACAATGGAATTCCTGGAAGGCGAGCCGCTAGACGTGCTGGTCAAGAGCGTCCGCGGGCGCGGGCTGGAGGAGGGCAGGGCGTTGTCGCTGGTCAATGACATGGGGCATGCGCTGGCCTATGCGCACAAGAACGGCGTGGTGCATTCCGACTTCAAGCCGGGCAATGCATTCCTGACCCGCGACGGCGTGATCAAGGTGTTCGACTTCGGTATCGCGCGTGCCACCAAGGTGAGCGGTGAGTCAGGTGGCGAGAAGACTCTGTTCGATGCCGGCGAGCTGGGTGCGCTGACCCCGGCCTACGCCAGCTATGAAATGCTGGAAGGCATGGAGCCCGATGCGCGCGACGACATCTACGCGCTGGCCTGTGTGGCCTACGAGCTGCTGACCGGCCAGCACCCGTTCAACAAGCTGCCGGCCAACCAGGCGAAACAGAAAGGGTTGACGCCGGAACCTGTCAAGGGCCTGAGCCGCCGCCAGTGGAAAGGTCTGCTGCGCGGGCTGGCGTTCGACCGCGAGGCACGTTCGCCGGATGTGGAAACCTTCCTGAACGAGATCGCGCGCCGCAAGGTTGGCAAGGGTGTGATTGTCGGTGCGGCTGCGGTTGTGGTGCTGCTGGCCGTGCTGCTCGGCCTGTTGCTGCCGGACTACCTGCACAAGCGTCGTATCGAGGCCATCATCGCGGCGCTGAAAAGCGGTGACAGCCAGGCCATCAACGATGCCCTGACCACGGTCGCAACACTGGAACGCAATGACCGGGACCAGGTCGTGCAGGAAGCCAAGGGTGAACTGATCGACTGGTACCAGGGACAGATCGATGCCGCTATCGACGAGACACAGGGGCGCTACGATTACCCGACAGCGGAACGTATTGCACAGGCGGCACTGGAGGTCTACCCGGACTCGGCACGCATACAGAGCCTGAAAGACCGCGTGGAGTCACGTAAAAACCAGCTCCTCAACGAACTCAATACGCGCTACAACCAGCACCTCGCCGATGGCCGCCTGTTACCCGTGGACGGGGATGATATCGACGATGTCCTCAAGGTGCTGGCGCAGGTACAGCCCGGTCACCCGTTGCTCAGTGACCCGCGTCTGCCTGCCGCCTATGCCGAGCAGGGCACAAAACTGTACGCGGGCGGCGAACTGGCACCGGCCCTGGCCATGGTCGGTGCCGGGCTGACGCGCTATCCCGATGACATCAACCTGGTCAACCTGCGCGACCGCGTGACTGCCGAGCAACAGCGTATCCAGCGCGAAACGCGCATCGCCGAGCTGGAACAGCAGCTGGAGTCCGCGCCGGCATCATTGAGTTCCCTGCAGGCCGTCGACAGTCTGCGTGCGCCGGTTCAGGAATTACGCGACCTGAAAGCGGATGCACCGGTGCTGGACAGGATCAGCCGGGCGGTTGGCAAGCAGCTCGAGACACAGCTCAAACAGCTTATTGCCGCGCGCGAATGGGATGCGGCCCGCTCACTGCTGGTTGAATATACGGATATGCTGGATGGCGGCAGCGTGCTGCAACAGGGTGAGCAGCGTATCGCCACTGCCGAACAGGCTTATCGTAAAAAGATCGACAGCCTGTACGCGGCCCTGCTGGATGCGGTGGCCAAACGCCGCCTGGATCCTGCCGCGGCAAACAGCGCCCAGAAAAAACTCGCGGCCCTGGAAACTGCCGGCGCCGATATCTCCCTGCTGGACCAGGGGCGCGCGGCGATCGGACAGGCTTACCTGGAACTGGCACGTAAAGCGCGCGCCGGTAAACGCTGGGAAGCCGCGCGGCGCTATATCCAGCAGGGCCTGCAGGCCCGGCCGGGTGAGGCCCTGCTGGCATCCCTGCAAGGCGAGACGGCGGAAATCACCCGTGCCGAACAGGCCGCGCAGCAGCAGCTGGCGCAGGCCGAGCGCGAGGCGCAGGAGCGCGAGCGGCAGGTAAAAATCCAGCAGTACCACGATGCCTTCGAGCAAAGCCTGTCAGTCGCAAACTATGATGCCGCCGCTGCCGGCGAGTCGATCCGGAGACTGGAACAGCTCGCGGCGGTGAACCCGACGGACCCCCTGATCGGTACCGGCCGCACCCGGGTTGCCGAACATCTTGTGCAACAGGTGACGGCACTGAGCAGCAAAGGGCAATGGCAACAGGCACTGGCGCTGGCAGGTGACGCGGTAAAGGTGATTCCCGGTTCGGAGCTGTTGTCGAAGACGCTGCTCGATATCGAGCGTGGCCAGGCACAACAGCTGGCCATGGACCGCGAGCAGAAAATCGACCGCCACAAACAATCGCTGGCAGCCTTGCTGTCGGCCTCGACGATTGACGACAAATGGGAAACGCAGTTGCGCGCCGATCTCAAGGGATTGAGTGAATTGTTGCCCGCTGAGGATACATGGCTGGCAACACAGCGCGAAAATATCGCCACACTGTACCTCGACCGGGCGCGTGCCATGCGCGACAGCCGGCGTTTCAGTGAGGCAGCCGGCCTGCTGGAGCGGGGCGTGAAGTTCGCGCCGCAAAACACGGCATTTGATGAGGAAGGCAAACAACTGGCGCAGGCCGAGGCGGCCTTCAACGAGGCCAACCGGGAAAAACTGCGCATGGCGCGCATCGAGGGTAACAAGCAGACGCTGTTGACCCAGGCGAAGGCCAACGACCTGCGCAATGCAAAGAAGACCCTGCAGGCCCTGCGTGCGGAATTACCAGCCGACGACCCGTTCCTGGCAACCACCGCACCGCAGGCGCTGGGCGGTGCCTACCTGCGCCTGGCCGACAGTGCGGCGCGCAAGAAGAATTTCGACTCCGCCATGAAACTGGTACGTGCCGGCATCGAGGTGGCCCCGGATATGCCGGAACTGGCACGTGCACAGGCACGCTATGAACGTGAAATCAGGGTGTATAAAAAGAGCCGGCAGTTCGCTGCGGCGACGACACTCAATGTCGGGCAGGAAAAGCAGGTGCTGGCGGAACTGGAAGCCGCAGATCAGCGTGCCTATGCCGGTGTCAAAAAAGAGCTGGCAGCGGCGCTCTACAAGCGGGTGCGTACGCTTGCCGCCCGCGATTTCAGGACGGCGGAAAAACTGCTGGCATCGGCCCGCCGGCTGTTCCCCGATGATGCACGCCTGGCCGGGTTGAAAATTGCACCGCCGGTTGTGAAAGCACCGGCGCCGGTGAAACCGGCCCCTGTGCCTGCTGCGCCACAGGTCCCCGCAACACCCGCGCCGCCGGTACAGACGACAAAGCGCAGTACCGGTAATTGCCGTCCTACCCTGGCCGGTTACGGGCGGCGCGCGCGCGGCACCTGCTATGACGTCCTGGAAGGCGATTTGAGAGGCCCGTTGCTGGTCGTTATTCCTGCCGGTGGCGGCGTTGGCAAGCCCTATGCCATCAGTAAATACGAGATCTCGGTGCGCGACTATAACCAGTACTGCCGGGCCAGTGGTGCATGCAGTGGCGTGAAAGCGGTTTCGGCCGAACTGCCCGTGACAGGTATTTCTTTCAAGCAGGCCAGGGCCTATGCTGACTGGGTCAGCAAACAGTCCGGCTATGTTTACCGGCTGCCTACCGAGCAGGAATGGACTTATGCTGCCAATGCGCAGGGCAAACAACCGGCGAAGGACTTCAACTGTCGCGTGTTGCTGGGTAACCAGGTCATCAAGGGACAGGCGCTGGGCAGCGTGAAGATGGGCAAGCCGAACGGCTGGGGATTGAAAAACTATGTCGGCAACGCGCAGGAATGGGTAACCACGTCGGGTGGCGTGGTGGTGAAGGGCGGGGCTTTCACCGACAGCCTCTCCAACTGCTCGATCTCGCTGACCCGGGCACACGATGGCGGCGCCGACAAGATCACCGGCTTCCGCCTGGTCAGGGAACTTAAACTGGGTAGCTGATGCATTCGACAACACTTATCAACAAAACGGCACGTGAACTGGCGCGGGAGTATTTCGACGGCCGGTTGAGCTTTGACGACTACCGTGACAAACGCCGGCGCCTGGTTGACCAGGTGACCGGGGTCGATGCGGATGTTGAAGAGGAAGCGGCTGTGGCGCAGCCGGCTGCGTCGCCGGTACCGGCGGTTGATGAAGCTGCACCGGCGTGCGATGTGCCGGGCCGGGCATCCGGGCAGGATACGGTATGCGAAACCAGGCGTTTTCCGCTGCCGGTAATTCTGTTGCTCATCGTCGGCGGGCTGGGTGCGGCGGGCTGGCTGCTGTTTTCCGGGGAGGGTGAAACGCCTCCCGAGCCACCGGTTTCCCGCGCTGTACAAACGCCGGCGCCGGTAGCGCAGGCTCCCGTCGAAACAGACCGGGCCGTACAACTGGTCAGCGATTTTATCCGGGCTGATGAATGGAATAACGATGCACTGGCCGCTTTCGTCATTGCCTGGAGCGCACTGGACAGTGCGGACCAGGAAAATGCACGCACCGCTTCGGGATTTCGGTCGCTGGTCGAAGGGCTGCGCGAGCAGATCCTCGAACAGCGCGCATTGGGCGATATGGATAACGAGAGCGGGCGTGAGGCAATCCTGATGTCGTTTGCTGAGCACCTGGGCGCTGTGCATCTGCTGACGGATCTCCGGCAGACAGTGCCTGATACCCCCGGCAGTGATGCGGCATCGGCCCCTGTCGTGGCAGCGCGTGCAACGGCTGACGAAATACAGCCTGTCGACCCGGCTCCTGCTGTGGATAAACCGCTGCCGGAGACCGTACAACGCAGCGAGGTGGATACGGCCGAGCCAGCGCCTGTTGCCGGGCAACCGGACGTTCCCGCCGTGCACGAGGCGCAGCAACCGCCACCTCCGCCAGCTACACAGGCACCGCCTCCAGTCGCAGCACCACCTGTCCCGGCTGTAATGAAGCCTGCGGCGACGCCGGCTGTCGAGCCTGTGCCGGTCAAATCTGTCCCGGACAAGCCTGTCCCCGCTGCCAGTGTCCCTGTTCAGCCTGCTGCGGTAACCACGTCGGGCGAAGATCCCTGTCCTGCCTCACTGGCCAGGACGCGGCGCCCGGTGTGTCGTGATATTTTGCCGGATGGCGAACCCGGCCCGCCCCTGGTTGTGTTGCCGGCCGGCAGCTTCAAGATGGGCAGCACACGTGAAGACAACGAACAGCCGGTGCACCGGGTCGAAATCGGCAGGCCGTTCGCAATTTCCGCCTATGAAGTCTCGCGTGCCGACTACCTGCGTTTTTGTCGTGCCAGCGGCACAGAGTGTCCGGCAGGGCACTGGAGTGGCGAACAGGACCCGATGGCCAACGTCAGCTGGAATGATGCACGCGCCTATGTGGAATGGCTGTCGCAGGTCACCGGCGCCGTATATCGTCTGCCGAGTGAAGCGGAATGGGAGTACGCGGCGCGTGCCGGCACCACGACGGAGTATCCCTTCAGCGAGGGCGACAAGATCCTGCCTTCCGATGCACGCTTCGATGCCGATTCACCACTGGCGGTCAATGACAGGTCTGTGAATGCAAACAGCTTCCGGTTACGGCATATCATGGGCAATGTGCGTGAATGGGTGGCTGATGTGTGGCAGGAGAATTACCGGGGCGTCCCCGGCGATGGCAGTGCGCGCCTGCAGCCGGATAACGGCAAGCGTGTCGTGCGCGGCGGTTCCTATGCGGACACTGCCAGCCGGTTGCGTTCGGCGGCACGCAGTGGATTGCCGGCGGACACGCGTGACAGGATGACAGGATTCCGTGTGGTGCGTGAAATTCATAACTGAAGGGTTGCACGGACAATGCTTGCTAATTAATTGAATTGTTCTAGAATTGCCACTGCAGTACCTTCTGTAATTGTTTAATACCTCTAGTATTAACAAATACTGAAATAATAATATTTGCTATGGATGGGACCGGAAGTCACGGTGCCTGGAAAGTGACCCCGTAGTTAACGGGCACAGAGGGTGAGAGTTATGTCGGAGGTTTCTTTGCCGGAGGCGCAACCCGCGTCTTCGCGTGTATATCTGCGTCGTTCCTGTATAGCGGCTGTCGCAGGGTTCCTGTTGAGTACGGCGGGTAGCGCGCTGAGTGCGCCACCCCTGATCCCGCCCTCAGTCACCCCGGGTGGTGTGCAGCCGGATCTTCAGCGGCGGGTAATTCCGATGGCGCCGGATACCAGCAGTTTCCCCATCCCCCCGGTTATCGACCGGCCGCTGGGTGTTGATGAAGGCCAGCGTATCCCGGTCAGGAGTTTCGTGCTGGAAGGCGTCACGGACCAACCTGATGCCGGTATCCACAAAAGCGAAATCGAGGCGCTGGTGGAAAAGATGCGCCTCGACCAGAATGAGCTGCTCAGCATCGGCCGCCTCCAGGAGGTCGCCAACGAAGTTACACGTTATTACCGCAATGCCGGGTTTATCCTGGCGCAGGCCTTTATCCCCGAACAGATTGTGCAGGATAACACCGTCGTTATCCGGGTGATGGAGGGGGTGCTGGAGGCGGTCAAGCCCGAAGGTAACTCACTGTATTCGGACAATGTGCTTACGCTGCCGTTCGAGGGGATTACCGGTACGGCCGTGCAGAAAGACCGGCTGGAGTCGGCGCTGCTCTATCTCACCGACTACCCGGGGCTGAGTGTTTTCGGCGTATTCAAGCCCGGTGCCGAGGCGGGCGGTACCAACCTGGTGCTGAATGTCCAGGAAGAAGAGCGTTTCGAGTGGGCACTGGGCGGTGACAACTACGGGATCAACACCACGGGTGAACTGCGTGCCATCGCCGAAGGCTACTGGAACAATGTAAGCGGTGTCGGTGACCGCCTGTCTGCGACCGTGATGCAGACCTTCGACCCGACCGATTCCACCTTCGGCACCCTGGACTACCGGCGGCCCTTCATGGGACCGGCCAACAGTTTCGGCATTGGCGTGAGCCGCAACGATTATACGATCGGCCAGGATTTCTCCACGCTGGAGGTTGAAGGCACCACGGACAAGGCCTATATAGACGTCCGGCGTTCCTTTATCCGTTCGCGCAACCTGAATGCCTACGGTCTGCTCGAGTTCAACCGCCAGGTCGCCGATGTCGACCAGGACAACAGCAAGGTGGCGGAAGACAACCTCAGTGTTGCTGTGCTGGAGCTGGGTTTCGATTCGATCGACACGCGTTTCTCCGGCATCAACCAGGGTAATATCTGGTACAGCCACGGTTTCGACGACTTCCTCGGTTCCATGGACAAGAACGGTGATGGTGAATCACTGCGCATCAACGGTAACGGCAACCATGTCAGCGGCAGGTTTGACAAGGTTCGGGCGCGCGTTGCGCGTTTGCAGGCCGTAACCCGCAACAACTCCCTGTTATTGCGCGTCGAAGGCCAGTTTACGGCCGATTCGCTGACTTCACTGGAACAGATGAGTGTCGGCGGCCCGAACAGCGTGCGTGCCTACCCGGTCAACGAATACCTGTTTGACAAGGCCGTGTTTGCCAGTGCCGAGTGGATTATCAATGCACCGGGTTTTGCCAACCGGCCGGCCTTTGCGAACCGCACCTGGGGTGAGATCCTGCAGGTTTCGGCGTTCTTCGACTACGGCTACGGCAAGTTGAACAATCCAACCCAGATCGAGGACGAATTTCTCAACGATCTCAGCATCCACGGCGCCGGCGGCGCTGTGCAGCTTAACCTGCCGGGTCAGTTCTACGCCCGGCTGGATGTCGCCAGCCAGACCTCCGGGGAATCCACCATAGGCAATGGCCGGAATCCGCAGTACTGGCTGACAGCGAGATATGAATTCTGATGAGGCATGTGGGCATGACAAAAAAACAAACACTGCGTAAGAGCCGGACGTCGAAGCAATTGCACGCACATGACGGCCGCTTCAGGCCGGCACTGCTGTCACAGACAATCCGGCGTATCTGCCTGTATTCAGCCGGCGCCCTGATCGGGCAGACGGTACTGGGCGGCGCGGCGCTGGCGGCACCGCAGGGCGGCCAGGTGGTCGGTGGCAGCGGCAGCATCCACCAGCACGGCAATACCACCCATATCCACCAGAACAGCAATTCACTCGCCATCGACTGGCAGTCGTTCGATATCTCCCGCAAGGAGACGGTGAATTTCCAGCAGCCTTCCAGTTCCTCGGCGGCGCTGAACCGGATACTCGACCAGAAGCCCAGCCAGATCTTCGGTTCCATCACGGCCAACGGCAAGGTGTTCCTGCTCAACCCGAACGGCGTTATTTTCGGCAAGACGGCCAGCGTCAATGTCGGCAGCCTGGTGGCCGGCACGCTGGACATGTCGGCGAAGGATTTCATGGCCGGTCGCTATGACCTGGCTGCACTGGCAGGCAAGGACGGCATCGTTATCAACCGCGGCCTGATCAAGGCGGCCACCGGTGGTTCCGTGACACTGGTCGGCGGCGCCGTGGTCAATGAAGGTGTCATTGTGGCGGATTATGGCCAGGTCAACCTCGCCGCCGGCCGCAAGGCCACGCTGGATTTTGACGGTGACGGCCTGATCCGTTTTGAAGTCAGCGAAGACGTGATTGAAAACGCCGCCGGCCTGCAGGATGCCGTTCTGAACAGCGGGACCATCCAGGCACAGGGCGGCCAGGTATTGCTGACCGCGTCTGCGGCGCGTGACGTGTTTACCAATGTCGTGAACAACACCGGTGTTATCCGCGCCGGTCGTATCGACAACCAGGGCGGTGTTGTGCGCCTGGTCGGCACGGGTGGCAACACCATTCACAGCGGTAGCATCGATGCGTCCGGCCAGGATGCTGTCTCGACGGGTGGTACCGTCCATGTGCTGGGCGACAACTCCGGCCTGTTCGGCGATGCCAGTATTGATGTTTCCGGCGCTACCGGTGGTGGCACGGTGCTGGTGGGCGGCGATTTCCAGGGCAAAAACCCTGATATCAGGAATGCAGCGCGCACCTACATCAGTGGCAATGCAACGATCAATGCCGATGCCACTGAAAGTGGCGATGGCGGCAAGGTTATCGTGTGGGCGGACGATGTGACACGTTACTACGGCAACATCACTGCGCGTGGTGGCAGTAACGCCGGTGATGGTGGCTTTGTCGAGGTTTCCGGCAAGGTTCATCTCGTTTTCCGTGGTGGCGTGGATACCACTGCCGCCAACGGCAAAATGGGAAGGTTGTTGCTCGATCCGACCGATCTGATAATTTCGGATACACCGACCGGGACCGAAGATGGTTTGATCGATTCTTTCGGTACAGTCCCATTTGGGGCTGGCGGCGTCACCGCGACAATTGGCGCGGGTACACTGGAAGCCCTGACAACTACTAACATAAGTCTACAAGCCACCAATTCGATTACGATCGAAAAGCTGACAACTAATAAAGGCGGGACTCCTGACGAACTGACCCTGAGCACTAACGGTACAGTGGAATTCCTTACTGGTGCCGGCGGTTTTACAATGAATACCGGCGATACTATCAGGATTGCCGGGACTGGAAGCCTCCGTATTGATGCCATTGGATCTACGAGTGGCGGTACTGGAAGCGGTTCTGTTCAGGTCGGTGGTGTAGTAACGAACGGTGCTGGAGCGGATGTCACTGTGAGTGGTACTGACGTGACCGTGGGTAGCATAACAACAGCAGGTGCCGGATCGAGTGTCACTCTAAGCGGCACCACCAGTGTGACTGTGGACGGTGCAATTACTACAGCTGATGTCACAGCTTCGGGTACCGCGTCGGGAGGTATTGCGATCACCGCGACCACCGGTTCTATTACGCTGAATAATAACCTTACTACAGGTAATGCGACGGTTGCCGATGCGGCCGGTGTGACAACAGCGACATCCGGTAATATCGATCTTACAGCGGTTACCGGGATTAGCGGTGCCGGCACGGTTACAACCGGTAACGCCAGTGTCGATGCTACAACGGACGATGCCGCGGATACCGCGACATCCGGAACCATAACACTGAATGTCACGGGTGCCGGTGATGTTGGCCTGAGTACAGCTGATGCATTAACTACCGGTTCGGCTACTGTCACGACTGAAACTTCGGCCAATGAGGTGGCGACGGTCGGCGATATCGTGGTAACCAGTGCCGACAGGGTCAACAACGGTACGCCGGGTACTGCACTGGATGTGTCATTCGGTACAGCCAGCGGCAGTTCCAGTAACACGGTCGGCGCGCTGAGTATCACAACGGATGGTGGGGCCGGCGCTTTAGGCGAAATCCTGGTGACCAGTGGAGAAGCGTTAAACCTGGGCGTGTTGAACGCGGGTACCGGTGACATCGGGGTGAGCAGCGCCAGCACGATAAATGAAGCGGTAAACGACGCGACCGACAATATTGTAACAACCGGTGCGGTTACTCTGGCAGGTGCAACAGGTATCGGGAATATATCGACACTCGACATGGGGGGGGTGACGGATCTCACTCTGAATACCGGCCAGAGTTTTAACGTAAGCACCAGTGGTGTCATTACCGACCTCGCGGTGACAGTGGATCCTGGTACAACAGCTGATACCTATGCCCTGGTGGATAACGATACCGGTGCGGCCAATTTAACCTTCTCGCTGACTGACGCCGTCACAGACCTGACTGTTACCGACGTGAGTGTTGCCAGTGGAAGTCTGAATTTCGATGTGACTGGCGCTAGCGGTAACATCAACCTGGCCTCGGTAAATACAGGTGCTGCCGGTAACCTGGCAGTGACGGCAACGACGGGTAACATCATCGACAGCGGCGTAACTACAGTAGGTGGTACAGCTTCATTTACCACCAGTGCTGCGAATGCGGACATCAACCTGGCCCAACTGGCCGTGACCGGTGCCATTGATGTGAATACCAATGGTGCAACGGGTAATGCAACGCTTGTAAACGCCACGGCAGTAGATCTGGCTGCGTCGAGCGTGGGCGGTAATCTGGACGTCACGGCGAGCACGGGTAACATCGTCGACAGTGGTACGGCAACGGTAGGTGGCACGGCCTCGTTCACCACCAGTGCCGCGAACGCAAGTATCAATCTGGCCCAACTGGCCGCGACCGGCGCCATCGATGTAAATACCAATGGCGCGACGGGTAATGCTGCGGTTGTAAATGCCACAGCTGTGGACCTGGCGACGTCGAACGTGGGCGGTAACCTGGACATCACGGCGACGACGGGCAGCATTACCGGCAGCGGGGCGCTGACCGTTGGTGGTAATTCAACCTTCACGGCTCCTGATGCGGCTTCGATTACGCTGGCTAATGCGGGCAATGCCTTTACCGGGTCAGTTCAGTTCCTGTCGGCGGGCACGCTGGCAAACGTGACCGTGGTGAACACCACGGCACTGGACCTGCAGGCCCTGACGCTGACGGGTAACCTGGACGCAACGGGCGCCGGCCTGACGCAGAGCGGTGCACTCACGATAGGCGGCACAACGACCCTGGCGGCGGGTGCGGGTAACGACATCACGCTGGCCACGGCCGGCAATGACTTCACCGGCGGCGTCGGTATCACCAGCGGCAACAATGTCACGCTGGTGGACAGTAACGACATCGACCTGTCGGCATCGAACGTAAGCGGTGACCTGGACGTCACGGCGGCAGCGGGCAACATTACCAGCAGTGGCGCGTTGACCGTTGGCGGTAATTCAACCTTTACCGTGCCGGATGCGAGTTCGATTGCACTGACTGATGCGGGTAATGCCTTTACCGGTTCGGTACAGTTCCTGGCCTCGACCGGCACACTGGCGAACGTGACTGTGGTCAATACCGCGGCACTGGATCTGCAGGCCCTGACGCTGACAGGTAACCTGGACGCCACAGGTGTCGGCCTGACGCAGAGCGGTGCACTTACGATAGGCGGCACAACGACCCTGGCAGCGGGTGCGGGCAACGACATTACACTGGCCACGGCCGGCAATGATTTCACCGGCGGTGTCGGTATCACCAGCGGCAACAATGTCACGCTGGCAGACAGCAATGCCATCGACCTGGCGGCATCGGCGGTCTCCGGTAATCTGAGCGTGAGCAGTGCCGGTGCCATCACCGACAGTGGCGCCCTGACAGTTGGCGGGACGACCACAC
>DRNU01000009.1 GCA_011374975.1 Gammaproteobacteria bacterium
CCATGTTACCGATGAACAGGGCAATACGGCTCAGGCAAGTATCCAGATCGTGGTGCTGGAAACAACGGATCCAAGCGCCGATACGGATCATGATGGACTGCGGGATCTGGATGAGACCGGAGTTTATGGGACTAACCCGCGCCTTGCCGATACCGATGGTGATGGTTTCAGTGACTTCCAGGAGCTGGTTACTTTCGGCTTCAATCCGTCCATTAATAATTACCGCTTCAATCCGCTGATCGCCGACACGCCGGAAGTGGATGTCCGCATCGTGAGTGTTCCGGATGTCCGCATCAACTACAGCTTCACCGACGGCAGTTCACGCAGTGTCGGTACCAACCGTACGCAAAGTTCCAGCAGAGCAGTCAGCAGCAGCTACAGTGAATCCGAATCGACCACCTTGTCAGAATCCCATAGCGTGAGCGTCGAGGTATCCTCCACGGTTTCGGTGAGTGTCGAAGTCGGACTGGTTGAACCGCCCAAGACCGCGGTGGAAGCATCGGTCACGGCAACAGCGGGCTACAGCTATGAAAACACCACGACCCGCGAGCAGAGCAGCAGCTGGTCAGAGGAGCAGACGCGGGAGAACACGGAAGCCTTCGAGCAGAGCGAAACGGTTGAGCAAAACAATTCCATTTCGGCTTCCGATGGTGAAATCAGTCTGGCGGTGGAAGTGATCAATCGCGGTCACATCAGTTACACCCTCAGTAACCTGTTCCTCTCGGCAAATTATGTGCGCCCGCGGGGCGCGGACCCACTGGTGCCGGTAGGCAACCTGGCCTTTGACGGGGCAGGCGGAAGTTTCCCGGAGGTGACGCTGTCGCCAGGGCAGTCCACCGGCGTGCTGACCTTCCGCGGACAGAATATCAATCTGGAAAAGGTGAAGGAGATCCTGTCCAATTCCCAGGGTTTCAGCGTACAGCCGACGCTGTATACGCTGCTGGATCAGGATGGCGTTGCCTACAACTTTGCCAGTACCGCTATCGTCAGTAATGACGCCATGATCATGGTGGACTATAACGGAAACAATGGGCTGGAAAGCCTGAGCAAGATGGTGGCTGTTTATGGCAACCAGGGTCAGCCGCTCACGCTGGAGCAGGCTCTGAACCAGATCTTGCGGCTGAACATGACCACAGCCACCGATGGCGATGGCAGGCGTTATTTGAAATCCGTCAATGGTCTGGAAACCCGCAGTGAGGAAAACAAGGGCATGTGGCTGATGCTGCATGCCCGGCAGACGGGCAACAATCAGGTAGAAACCCGGATCTACACCACCCCGGCCGACAAGCAGCGCTGGTTGGAGCGCAACCCCAATGTGGACAATCTGGTGGATGACTTTGACCCGTCCGAACTGACCCTTGGCGCGGGCGACGTGGTACATCTGGTGTATCTGCAGGACAGCGATTCCGATGGCTTGAGCAACCGCATGGAGCGATTCTACAAATCCGACCCCGACAATGCGGATACGGACGGAGATGGTCTGGCGGACGGCGTGGAAACCAAGGATGGCTGGCTGGTGAAATACCGGGATCAGTATGGGACCGAGTTGCAGCGCAGGGTGTACAGCAACCCGGTGATGGTGGATACCGATTCCGACGGCGTCGATGACGCCCGTGAAGCGAATCTGGCTCAGGCCGATGACTGGCTGCGCAGGGACCCTCGGAGCAGGGATACCGACGCCGACGGCCTGGGAGACGAGATCGATGATCTGGAAGCGGATGGTGTTACTCTTGCGGCCAATGACTTCGACGATCTCAATCTGAGAGATTATTCGGTTGCCTCCTTCGATGATGGCAGTAATGGGGATACGGGTTCAAATGCTCGATATTCGGTGACCCTGTCCTACGGCTTGCCGGATTTGACGAGTACCAACGGGAGTGTAACCGGATACAATGTGGTCACGCTGCGCTACAGGGATAGCAGTGGTCAGGGCCGCTTTCCCGCCCCGCAACCACTGCGCAATGGCCGGTTGTATCTGGTTGGGGACATCGTCCCCTGCGAGAATGGAAACTCCGGCTGTGTGTGGGAAGTGGTCTCTGTCAACAATATCGACCCCAATGCCCCCCCTGCAGGGCCGATTACCATTACCGAGAATGATTTGTTGCAGGCCCGGGACGCCGTTACCGGAACACCGGCGGATGTGGCCCAATATGCGTTCTTCACCGAGATCAACGGTGTCTATCGCAAACAGCAGAAAGAGCTGTTGGCCACCGCCGAAACCGAAACCTTGCGCATTCGCATGAAGTCGGCCCGATTCTCGAATGTGCGCACGGTTTTCAGCAGAAATACGACGGATCCAGACAGGAATGCAGCTGTGACCCGCAAGTTTCCCGACATCAACGGTGGAGAGCCGGTCTATTTCAATTACTATTCCAATCCGTTACCGGCTCTCAATCCTCAGGGACCGGCCAATTGCCGCCGGGATCAGGGATATGAGGTGTATGAGGGTTATCAGCTGAATGCGGACGGAAGCCAGGGAAGTGCAATCAATGGGGGTTTTGAGCCGATATTCTTTATCGGTGAATTCTTCGGACAGCCCGGATTTCAGTACTTTTCAGAAATTAAAAACTGGTTCTGCCTGCCGATATCGGAAATGCAGCCTGGCGATGGCGTGATCGATATCACCTGGTGGCTGTATGTGGACGGCAACCGCATCAACAACAAGCCATACCCCTACTCGATCAATGGAACTTTCGATGAGACCTGGTGGGATGGCGAGAAAAACGGCTTGCCCGGTGAAATTACCAAAAACGGTGCCGTAACGGACCTCTTCGTGGGGAGTGTGGTGCCAGGGGAGCCTGACAACCCGGTGGATGCCGAGGGTTATGCCAGCTTCGATGTGGTGCTGCCGGCTGTACCGGGCACGCATCTGGTCGAATTTATCGTTCTGGAACTGGATCGTCACCGGCTCAAATACAATCGGCCGCTGGCACCACCGGACGTGCTGTATCCAGGCTCCAACCGTCCCTATGAGGCGCTGGATGCGATCCGCTTGACCCGTGATGAGCATGGCGTGTGGACGGCGGAGCCGGTAACCGTGAGTTCGAGCCAGCAGGATACGGGCTGGTTCCGCGGTAACCGCAATATCACCCGCCTGGGTAATGTCAATCCGATCGAGTGGGTCACGCGCACGCTGCGGCTATCGGATATGGAAAACCCGGGTTCCACCACGATGCAAATGGACATGGTTGCGGAGATCGAACTGATAGTTCGGTAATTCTTGTCGGTGTAGAAACCTGGGTTGGGCGGCATGGAAATCTGTGGCTGATGAACTATATTCTGGGCTCAGCCACAGATTTCCACAGGTAACACCCCATGTCCGATGAACAGGATGCCGTCGTTCGACGCATGATGCAGCAGTTCGAGCACCAGATCAGCGAGATGAACAGCTCCGCGATCACCGAGATCGCCGGAGACATCAGCGAGGAGGATTTTCTCAACCTGGCCCGGTCCATCTCGATTCTGCGCGCCAAGTATCTGAAGGATGTGCTGGGCATGGCGCGGGCCGAGCCCGAGGCGCTGGATCGCAAGCTCTGCTACGAAGTCCGGCAGGCACGCCTGGCCTACGAGGAAGCGGTGGAAAGCTTCGATCAGCTCAAGCATGCGTTGCAACGCGGTTATTTTAACCTGAGCAAGGCAGGATAACCCCATGTCGAAAAGGTCTATGCCTTGACTCGATGGGGTTATACTGCTTCGATTCCCGCTGCCGCAAGTGAAGCACCATGCCCGAACCGATGACATCTGAACGCAGGCTTCTGCTGACTCAGCACATCATGTCCCTGCTCGACAGCTGGGGGACCACCGGTCAGCAGAAGGTCGTGTTGCTGGGCCTGCCCGAGGACATCAAGGCGCGCAAGCTCGAGCGTTACCGCAGCAGCGAACCCTTCCCCGATACCGACACCGTCAACGAACATCTCGAGCACCTGGTCGGCATTGCCGATGCCCTGCGCACCACCTATCCGCGCAATGTCGAGATGTGCAACCTGTGGCTGCGCAAGCCGCACAAGCGCTTCGACGGGCGCACTCCGATCCAGGTCATGGTCGAGGACGGGCTGTCCGGCTTGATCCGGGTACGCTCCCAGCTCGATTGCGCCTTCGCCTGGGACAATTCCGGTTCCGTATAAAGCTGCCTGATGGGGAGGTCAGGGACATCGAATGTTTCGATGATCTATCTCCAAGGGGATAGGTTGGCCTTGCCATACCTGCCTGAAAGGGCTATAACTCTCTGTCAATCGCACAGAGTAAACCATGAAACATCATCTCAATCTGGCCAAGGCAGCCAAGCTGGCCGGCATCAGTCGCCGACAGATCCAG
>DRNU01000010.1 GCA_011374975.1 Gammaproteobacteria bacterium
CGTGAAGCGAGCGGGTGCATACTCTTATTTTAGCGTATCCGGCCCGAAATCGCCTGTGGAACGAGTCTCATTTTGCGATAAACTCTGCCTGATAACAGGCACTGAGGACAGCAAACATGCCCCCCAAAAAGACAAACCCGGACAGCAGCCGCCTGGACCGGCTGGTCGCGGACTCCCGGCAACAGCGTGACAAGCGGGAACAGGGCTACCGCGAAAAAGCGCTCGGTATGTACCCTTGGGTCTGTGGCCGCTGCCGGCGTGAGTTTACCCGCGAGACAGTTCAACAACTTACCGTGCATCACCGTGACCACAACCACGATAACAACCCGGAAGACGGCAGTAACTGGGAGCTGTTGTGCGTGTATTGTCACGACAATGAACACCAGCGCCTGCTCGAAGCAGAACAGCAGTCCGGCAGCACAGAAGACAGGAGCAGCACTTCGGCCACCCACAACCCCTTCGCCGACCTGGACTCACTGCTGAAAAAGTAAAGACCCCGCCCGCTCCAGCTTGCTACTGAATACCTGACCTGGAATATCCAGTTTTTTGCACCGTACCGGTGAAGCCTTTCCTGCGCCTTGCGCCCCGCGCCTGAAGCCGGAAAGGCTTCACCGGTACGGTGCAAAAAGGCCTCTGACAGAGAACCTGCCCCCGGAACTCTAGTAGTGCGGCGGTCGCTCGTCCTGTGAGGCCGCGTTATCCGGCGGGGTCAGCGCCCTGACCTGCAGCTCAAGCCGCTCGATCGTCTTCTCGTGGGCTCTGACGGTCTGTTCCGTCACCAGCAGCGTACGGGTCAGCTCTTCCAGTGCCGCCTCCTGGTGTGCATAACGTGATTCAAGCGCCTCGATCCGCGCCTCCAGTTCCTGCGTCGTCATGGTATAACCCTGTATTGTTCGTGGCAGCCAGGCGTGTGAGCGGTTATTGTAGAACAATGGTATGACAATTACTGTCTATAGCCTTTGTTTACGGGAGTCATCTCAATGGCCCATTCCATAGGCCGTACCCTGCGCCGCTACTGGCGGCAGACCGGCCGCCTGCCCGCCGGCAGATGGCTGTTCAGCCGGGCACTGGGGTTTATCGTCCCCTACACCGGCACCCTCGGCGCCGAGGTGCGAACCCTGGCACCCGGGCATTGTATCGTCTCCCTGCGCGAGCGGCGCAAGGTACGCAACCACCTGCGCTCGGTACACGCCATGGCGCTCGCCAACCTGGGCGAGATGGCCACCGGGCTGGCGCTGCTGAACGGCCTGCCGGACAACACACGCGGTATTCTCACCGGCTTTTCCATCTGCTACCTAAAAAAGGCCCGCGGTGTCCTCACGGCAGAATGCCGGTGTGATACGCCAGACAGTAACGAACGGCGGGAGTACCTTGTCAACGGCGGGATATGCAATAGCGACGGCGAAGCGGTGGCGGAAATCGAAGCCCGCTGGCTGATCGGCCCGGAACAGGAAACGCCACGTGCAGACTGAGTTCAGCCGCACCCTCGGTATAGATGTCCCGCTCATCTGCGGCGCCATGTACCCCTGCTCCAACCCGGAACTGGTTGCCGCGGTATCAGAGGCCGGGGCCATCGGTATCATCCAGCCGCTGAGCCTGAGCTACGTGCACGGCTATGAATTCCGTGACGGCCTGCGCTATATCCGCAGCCTGACCGACAGGCCGGTGGGCGTAAACCTCATTATCGAGGCCAGCTCGAAGAAATACCTGGAGCGGGTACAGCGCTGGCTGGATATTGCACTGGAGGAACAGGTTCCGTTCCTGGTCACCGCCCTGGGCAACCCGCGCTGGGTGGTGGAGCGGGCGCGCGGCAGCGGTGTCACGGTGTATCACGATGTCACCGAACGCCGCTGGGCCGACAAGGCACTGGAGGCCGGCGTGGACGGCTTTATCTGCGTCAACAACCGGGCCGGCGGACACGCCGGCACCCTGTCGCCGCAACAACTGCTGGACGAACTGCAACCGCTGGGCAAGCCCCTGGTCTGCGCCGGCGGCATCGATACCCCGGCGGCTTTTGCGGACATTATCGGGATGGGCTACGCCGGTGTGCAGATGGGTACCCGCTTTATCGCCAGCAACGAATGCACCGCGCACGAAGATTATAAAAAGGCCATCGTGGCGGCCGGCGCTAATGACATTGTGCTCACAGACAAGATCTCCGGGGTGCCGGTATCCGTTATTAAAACGCCCTATATCGAACGAGTCGGCACGCACGCCGGTGCTTTCGCGCGCTGGATGCTGCGTGGCCGTCGCACCAAACACTGGATGCGTACCCTGTACACCCTGCAATCGATCTGGAAGCTGAAACACGCCTCCATGCAGGGTGCCGGTTACCGCGATTATTTCCAGGCCGGCAAGAGTGTCGACGGTATCGATGCCGTCAAACCCGCGGCAGACATTGTCAGGGACTTCGCCGCCGCACTGGACAGCAGGGGCGCGCATGGATAGCAGTATCACACTGCCGCTCTGGCTGTTCGTGCTGCTGGCGCTGTTGTCCCTGCTGCTGATACTGGACCGTATCCTGATCCCCAGTGTGCGCTGGTACCTCAGGCGCCGCGTCAACCGGGTGATCAGTGAAATCAACACCCGGCTGGAAATCCAGATACGCCCTTTCCAGCTCACCCGGCGCCAGCAACTGATCGACCAGCTGGTGTTCGATGACAAGGTCAGCGATGCGGTACAGGCCTACGCCAGGGAAAACAATATGCCGCTGGAAGTCGCGCAGGACATCGTCCGCAAGTATGCGCATGAGACTGTGCCTTCTTTCAATGCCTATATCTATTTTCGTTTCGGCTACTGGCTTGCCAAGCGTATTGCCCGCCTGGTGTACCGGGTGCGGGTCGGGTTCTATGACAATGAACAACTCGCCGGCATCAGTCCCGATGCGTCCGTCGTGTTTGTCATGAACCACCGCAGCAATATGGATTACCTGCTGGTGTCCTTCCTGGTGGCGGAAAAGACCACCCTGTCCTACGCGGTGGGCGAATGGGCCAGGATCTGGCCGCTGCAAAGCCTGATCCGCGCCATGGGCGCCTTCTTTGTGAAACGTAATTCCGGCAACCCACTGTACCGCCGGGTGCTGGAGCGCTATGTGCACATGGCCACCCGCGCCGGTGTCTGCCAGGCGGTGTTTCTTGAAGGGGGGCTGAGCCGCGACGGCCTGATGCGCGAACCGCGCCTGGGCTTTCTGGACTACATGCTGCGCGACTATCACCCGGAGAACGACCGTGACATCGTGTTCGTGCCGGTCGGCATCAACTATGACCGTGTCATCGAGGACCGTACCCTGCAGCGTGCGCTGGACCGCGACGCCAAAAAGCGCAGCCTGTGGTTTGTGCTGAAAACGACCTTGCGTTTTATTGCCCGCAACCTGCTGCTGTCACGCCGCGACCGCTGGCGCCGCTTCGGCTATGCCAGTGTGAATTTTTCACAACCCCTGTCCGCGCGCGAATACTGCCGGCAACAGGGTATTGAGTTCAGCAGGCTCGGGCACGACGAACGCTTTATCGAGGTCGGCAAGCTGGCGGAGCGGCTGACGCAGGATATCAAGCGCGTCATCCCGGTATTGCCCGTCGCATTGATGGCCCGCATTGTGCTGCGCAGCCGCGCTGACTGGTGTAGCGCGCTGGAGCTGAAGACCCGCGCACTGGCGGAGATCGCACGACTGCGGGAATCCGGCGCACCGGTCGGCATCTCCGCCAATGCCTGCGAAAGTGTACTGTCCGGCGCGCTGCACACGCTGCTGGCCAGGGGGCTGCTGCAGGAAGACAACGGCCTGCTGCGGGCCAGCCCCGAAGATGTTGCGTTACTGTCGTATTACGCCAATTCCATAGCCACCTGGGATGCTGCTGAAGACTGAAACTGCTCAGCCGGACATGATGTCGGCGTGTACGCCACGACGCCCCAGTTCCTTGAGAATCGCCATGGGGGAAATATGCTGTTCTTCAAACTCGACCAGCATGTCGTGCGGTTCCCCGGCATTGACTTCGACATTGGTGATATGACCAACCTGCCGCATGTCCTCACCGAGTGACGCCAGTCCGGACGCATCGAGGTTTTCATCAATGTGAAGATAAATCGTGTGCATTGTCTACTCCTCCTGCTGCGGAACAGTATGTTCCACATCTACTAAAACCATAGCCCAGCGTTGAAAATGATCAAGTCGGGGAAGCAGGATTCTGTCGCCGATTCACTACTACCGCTTGTTATGTTTATCAGTGAGTTAACGTATAAGCCTGCGCGAGTGTCGTGAGCTGACCACAGACTGACAGGCGCCGGAATTTAAAATAATTGTCAGGAATACTTTATAGATTACTGTTATTTATAGTTTTTTTGTGTTTTATTTCAATCTGGCACGGGCATTGCTCCTGACAGGGTGACTTTAACCCAGGGAGAGACCCAACAATGAAAAAACTGCTGTTAGTAACTGCTTTGAGCTTTAGCGCTTCTTTTGCCCATGCTGAAGCCCCTGCTGCCGGCACCATGGACACCGCACCGGCCGCCACCTTCTCCGAGATCGACAGCGACAAGGACGGCAAGATTTCCCGCCAGGAAGCCAGTGCTTTCTCGGCTGTTGAAATCGGCTTCGACAACGCCGATGCCAACAAGGACGGTGCGCTGGATATTCAGGAATTCGCAGAAACAAAACCTGCACAGTAAACCCTGTCAAACCCGGTTCCGGATTGCACTTGCAGCCGGGACCGGTTTTTCACCGCTCAGCCGGAATCCCCGCCAAACCAGAACGCAGTGTCCTTGTCGAGAAATTCAGAGTACGGCATGTAGTGTGATCCGTCGCAGCTGAAAGTCAGGCTGATCAGGCCGTTGAAAATATTAATCGAGGCCGACCGCAGGTAAATCGTGTCGTCGGCGAAACGCAATTTTTTGAGCCCTTGCAGAATAGCCGCAATGCTGTCCGCCGGAATTTCCGCATCAGCGGGATACGGCCGTGGCGGATAGGCCAGACAGATGTCCGGGTCCGACAGCGCATCGCTTTGCAGGATCCGGTAGCGAAAGGGATCGTCGACCACCCAGATGGTGGCCCGGCTGCTGGAAAAATGCAGCACACACTGGAACATGCCCCGCTCCACGATCAGTTCTTCGAGAATCGACATGACCTGGTCAATGTTACGGTCCAGCGCACTCTCCACCCGCGTCTGCTGAAAGACAGTACCGCGGATTGCCGGGTCGCCCTTGATCTGGTGCCACTGGCCGGGTTCGGTGTACAGGTCACCGGACATGGGCAGGTCACGCAGGTCGAGGTCGACGCCGAGATAGCCGACCGGCTCGCCGTCGCGGTACAGGGTCTGCAGCGCGGTGATCGAGGGCCGGTGCGCGGAGAGACTGATATAGGCCTCTGACAGGATGAAATCCCGGTCCGGACGCGCTTCTTTCATATAGGGACGGGCCGAGCGGTCACGCCCGAAGTGTTCCGGTATGCGGCCGTTACGGCCGACATTGTCCGAGAGCTGGAAACCGTTCAGGTCCACCACATACAGGTAGGTGCAATACGGGATGGCATCGAAGCCCGCCAGCAGGACTTCAGTCAGTGCTTCACGCTCGGGCCAGGCTTTCTGGCAGGCCCTGGCCAGACGCCGCACCGGGTTCAGCAACAGCTCAAAAAGTTCTGCCCGCTGTTCGCGAATGCTGTCTTTCCAGGATGTAAGCACACCATCACCTTGGGGTTTAAAAAAAACGTCATTATACCCTGATTACTATGACAGTCCCGTTTCCTTCACCGCTCCGTCAGGCGCGGCATCAGCTCAACGAAGTTACAGGGCCGCGTGCGGTAATCGAGCTGATGGGAGATCAACTTGTCCCAGGCCGTACGGCAGGCACCACTGGAACCCGGCACGGAGAACACCAGCGTCGCATTGGCGACCCCGCCCAGCGCGCGCGACTGGATGGTCGAGGTCTGGATTTCCTCGTAGGAAATCATGCGGAAGATTTCCCCGAATCCTTCCAGCTGTTTATCGAGCAGCACCTCGACCGCTTCCGGCGTCCCGTCGCGCCCGGTTACCCCGGTGCCGCCCGTGGTGATGATGACCTGCACGTCCGAATCGGCGATCCAGCGCGACACGATGGCGCGGATGGCATAGATGTCATCCGGCACGATGGCTTTCTCTGCCAGCCGGTGCCCGGCATCGGTGAGACGCTGTACCAGGGTTTGCCCCGAGGTGTCATTGTCTTCTGTGCGTGAGTCGGACACCGTCAGCACGGCAATGTTCAACGGGACGAAGGCGCGTTCTTTGCTCATTAAAAACTCCAGGGTAACGGGCAGTCAGTCAAAGGTATCATCGAGCAACCACAACAGCATCTGCCAGGACTGGCGGTCGGCCTGCTCGTCATAGGCCAGGGCATCGATGCCGTAATCACCCGCGGAAGGATTGGTGAAGCCGTGTTTCACGCCGCCGAATTCCATCATGGTCCAGTCTGCTCCCGACTTCTCCAGCGCGTCACGAAATGCCTGCACCTTGTCGATCGGGGAAAAGGGGTCGGCGTTGCCATGGGCAACCAGGATGCGGGCCCTGATGGCCGGCACGGCGGTATCATCCGGTATCGGCAGGGAGCCATGAAAACTGCCCACCAGGTCAACGTCGGAACCCGCGTAAGCCATCTCCATTACCGTGGCACCCCCGAAACAGTACCCGATAGCGGCCAGCTGTTCGGGATCGACAAAAGGCTGCTGTTTCAGCACCGCCAGCCCGGCATCGGCACGCGCCACCCATAATGCCTTGTTGCTCTTGATTTCTTTCATCCAGCTACCGGCCTCATCCGGGTGGCCGGTGACCTTGCCGGCACCGTACATGTCCAGGGCAAAAGCCACGTAGCCCTGCGCGGCCAACTGTCGCACACGCGAACGGGCATAGTCATTCAGCCCCCACCATTCGTGTACGACCAGCACACCGGGGCGTTTGCCCTGGATGCTGTCATCCCAGGCCAGGAACCCTTCCAGCTGGCTGCCTGCATGCCGGTACTTGACCTTTTTGCTCTGCACTTCGGCAAATGCCGCGGGCAGTACCAGCAGCATCAGAAGCATACCCGCCACGATCTGTTTCATCATTCCCGTCACCGTATCTTTACTCCCGGGCTGTAGACGGCGAAAGTGTTACAAAGCCCTCCGCAAATGTCTATTTCTGTTTGCATCTGCAGGGTTTTACATTAGCCTGTAGCTACTTTTCTGATAGAGGGGGCAAGTGCCTGTGGAAACGATGGGACTGTGGGAAAAACTGCTGCTGGGTGTCCTGGTTCTGCTGGTGCTGCTCTGGTTCCGGCCCGGCATCAAGGCGGCATTCAAGGAACGCCGGGATGCCAGCCGCGATGAGTGGATGAGCGTGCTGATCCCGATTGCGCTGGTTGCAGGCTTTGTCGCGCTGCTCATGATGCTGGTCTGAGCTGCCCGCGCCGGCCTGTTGCTGTGTTAGACTTTTGCGTTCTGTCATAACTCCGGTTGTCATTTAATGGCGAACGCTTTAACCCTGCAAAATCTGACCAAAACCTATGCCAACGGTTTTCAGGCGCTGAAAGGGATCACCCTGAATGTCGAGGAAGGTGACTTCTATGCCCTGCTCGGGCCTAACGGCGCCGGCAAATCCACCACCATCGGCATTATCTGTTCGCTGGTTACCAAAACCTCCGGCAAGGTGGAGATTTTCGGCCAGGATATCGACGAGGATTTTTCGCGCGCCAAGCGCATGCTCGGCCTGGTGCCGCAGGAATTCAACTTCAACGTTTTTGAACCTGTCGAGGAAATACTGGTCAATCAGGCGGGGTATTTCGGTATCAACAGGCACACAGCTTTCGAACGCGCCGAACAATACCTGAAACAGCTGGGGTTGTGGGAGAAGCGCCGCGCACAGGCCCGCGACCTGTCGGGCGGCATGAAGCGCCGGCTGATGATCGCACGCGCACTGGTACACCGGCCAAAGCTGTTGATCCTCGATGAACCGACGGCGGGTGTCGATATTGAAATCCGGCGCAGCATGTGGACGTTTCTCCAGGAACTGAACCGCAACGGCACCACTATTATTCTGACCACCCACTACCTGGAGGAAGCCGAGAGCCTGTGCCGTAACATCGGCATCATCGATGAAGGGGAACTGGTGGAAAGCACCAGCATGAAGCACCTGCTGAGCCAGTTGCAAATGGAAACTTTCGTGCTCGACCTCAGGGCACCGCTCGATAAACTCCCGCAGGTGCAGCAGAACTGCCTGCGCCAGCTGGATGAAACCACGCTGGAAGCCGATATCTCCCGCGATTGCAGTATCAACTTCCTGTTCGACGAACTGTCCCGGCACGGGATCGATGTCATGAGCATGCGCAACAAGACCAACCGCCTTGAGCAGCTGTTCGTCA
>DRNU01000011.1 GCA_011374975.1 Gammaproteobacteria bacterium
ATCTATCAATGCTTCAACAGGACGAAATTTTCACCAGCAGCATCGGCCTTTATGCCATAGATGAAAGGATGCTTTACCAGCGTGCCATCCGCGGTGAAATGTATTCTCCCCGTCACGCCGTCATAGCCCTCTGAGTGGATCAATGCATCCCTGACGCGGGCGCTGGCCGTCGAGCCGGCTGCCTTGATGGCCTCAGCCAGGACCATGAATGAGTCATAGGCCAGAGCAGAAAATCGATCAGGATTTTTTTCATCCATATCCTTCCTGAAACGTTCCATCACGGGGGAATGACTTAGCGGTGAATAGGATGCATAGACAAGAGAACCTTTCATATCACGACCCACCCTGAGGTAGTCCGCCACAAAAAGATCCTCGCTGCCGATAATGGGCAGATGCACTCCCGCGCTCTTGAGTGCCTCGACAAAAAGCGCGGCCTCCTCTGCTCCACCGGTAAATATCACTGCCTGCAAGGAGTCTGCGCCACCCTTGATCGCATCAACAACAGTCGTCAAATTGCGTTTGCCCAAGTAGGTGTCATAGGTATCGGTCTCAACGCTTATTGTGCCGCCGTGCTTCAGTACCGCCTTCTTGAACAGTGAGCTGATATCCAGTGAATAGCTGTAGTCGGAGGATGCCACCAACGCATAGTTCTCATAGCCAAGATCTTTGCTGGCATATTGGATCAGCTCATCAGTGGCGATTTCATCCGGTAGAGCCGCGCGAAAAATGTACGGGCCACTCCTTTCGATGCGTCGTCTGGAGCCGATGGAAATAAACAGGGTCTTGGAACCATTAACACGATGAATGGGGGCGAAGGTCGACCACCCGGTCGGCGCAGACAGTATCGCAATGACGCCCTGGCGGATGAGATATGCCACGCCGCGATTCGTCAGGCCAGGGTCGCCCTTGTTATCGATATTGATCACTTCAATGGGTTTGCCGGACACCCCGCCTTCGGCATTGAATCGCTTGGCGGCCGCCATCACGCCGGCCAGGACATGCTTGCCATATTCGGAATCCTGCCCCGTCTCTGGCCCGACGACACCGATCTTCAGAGGCCGTTCTTGGTTCGCTTCCGCGTCGGCTTCGACAGTTGCAGGTGCAGGTGCAGGTGCTATTGGAGGCGTACTGGGTGTTTTTTGCGCCTGCTGAACAACATCTTTTCCGCCAGCCTCTGGTGTCTCGGCGCCATCAGAGCATGCATAAAGCGCCACGGCCATAACTAGCGCCAAGACACCGGGAACGGCTTTTTGCAGAACGCTCATATTCATGACAGTTGGGTTTCCCCGGGCGACCTTCAAGGGGCGCCAATAGTTACTCCAGCCATTTGTCCATATTGACGACAATGGAGTTCACCAGGTCTTCCTCAATGACAAATACATTTAGGGTCTGGTTGGTTTTTGCAAAGTACCCACGTCGCTTCCTGTCCTTGGAACCAATAGCGAGCACCTTCGGCTCTTGCTTTTCCTCTTCGTATATCGTCAACACCAGGCTTGGAGATGTCAGACCATAGGCAGCCAGGTCTGTGGGCGACTCATCGGCGAAGGCCTTGACTTTCGCATTATCGATCGCATACAGGGACTCCAAAATCTTCTCCATTGATGCCCGTCCCATCGTCGGCTCAAGCATATTCCACTTGCCTCGATGGTGCTCAATGACCACTCTCGCCATACCATTTTTCTGTACCTCGAGGCGACGCAATTTTACTGGGTCGAGATCAAGTACGTTCTTGTCACGCAACGCGTAGACGCCCTGCCCGGCTTCCTTCTTGACGTCAGAGTGCACGCGATACACTTCAGGACGTCCCTCGAACATCACATAGGACACATTATGTGTTGGCCCCTTGGTGCCGAACAGGATCGTCACGCTCTCCCCTTCAACCTTGACCCCCATTTTTAAATCGGGGGATGCCAGTCCCAGCTCTTGCAGCTTAGCGGGATCAGGCTGCGTGAATAGTGTGGCATCCTTTCTGGCCTTGACGACATTGATCA
>DRNU01000012.1 GCA_011374975.1 Gammaproteobacteria bacterium
CTTTACCGGTGAGCGCGGCGTAACGCTGTCCTCGCCGTTTATCGCGGGCAATGATGGCAGTGCTGTCTGCGACAGTGGCAACAGCGACGATGATGAAGGGAAATCCCGCAGGCGCGGTCACTACAGGGAGCACAAACGCGCCGGCAGTGAGTGGCACTTCGGGTGCAATGCAGGGCCATGGAAGCCGACCGGCCTGCTCTTTGGCGGCGAAAACGGACATGCGTTCATTACCAGTGCGGCCCAGCATGGCATAACCGAGTTTCACCGCAACGGCACTCCGATCCGCAGTCTCCATTACGACTACCCAGATCAATATGGGAACACGATTCCGCAAACGGAAGTCGGGCCGCCGGGGCCGACAGGTACCTACGCGAATGCACCGCGCCCGCTGGGCACGTTGTTTCTGCCAAACGGCATGATTGCCCAGGCTGTATGCGATGCCAACTTCTTCAATGCCCCGGACTCGGACCGGATTGAGCCCGGAGAAGTGGATGTGGCCGGCGATGGCAATTCATCGAATCTGTATTTCCCCCCGGTGTATTCCACGCAGGCAAGAAGTTCGAACAGCCGTATCCTGATCATCGACCCGGATACGTTGAGAGTGGTCGACGAGATTACCCAGCCGGGCGAACCCGGTGACCGGGAGCACGACCTGTGGGGATGTATGGCCGGAATGGTCGCCGGTGACGGTGGTCTGTGGGTCAGCACCTTCCATAAGGCTGCAGTGTTTAAACTTGACTGGCGACATGCCGTGCGGAATGCGGGCCGTAAAAAGCAGTTTGAGCGGGAAACGGGTCGCTTCAAGTATAACAATCCGCGTAACAAGGCGCGTGTGTTGCGCATTGTGGATATGCTGGAAGACGGTGACCCGGCTACGCCACCTGTACCGGCGGATGACCCGATGCGGCGCGATTCCTTGCGGGCCATATCGCTGGACGAGTCGGGCACGCTGTATGCAGCGGATCGCAGGCGGTCACGGCCATGTCTGCGCGGAGAATATCCCGGCAGCCCGGGTGGTTGTAATCCAGGCGTATTTCGTCAGCGTGTTGATATTGTACGCCCCGGTGAAGACTGGCCCTCGCGTACGGTGGCCCTGGATCCCGGTATCAACATTATCGCCGGTATTCGCATAAACCGCATGTCCGGACCGGGATGTGAGTTTGTACGGCAGGAAGTATTGAGTGAAGGCGGTATCCTGACCGGTGATGAATGTGATGTTGAGACACTCTATATATCCGCATCCAGTGTCAACCCGGGCTGTGAAGCTACGGGGGGGAATGCAGCGAATCCCTGCTTTATACCGGGTGGCCGTGTCGTAGAGTACCGGATTGATCCCGCGTACACAGATGACCCCGAAAACTGCAGCGGTGATCCGGCAGATGGCGCGGTGTCTTCGGGCGGAGGCAACCATGGCTGTGCCTTGCCTATTGCCACGCTGCGCGTGACCAACCCGGATACCGGTGCCGAGGAGAACCTTGACCCGCGCATGCTTATGGCTATCCACGAGCCGTTTTCGCAATAAACGACTAATAACGGGACCGGCGCCGGTGGGAAAACAGGATCACCGGCGACCGGTCAATGCTCATGTTATTACCCGTTACCCGATTGCAAAACAGAATGAAAGTTATCCTGTGCCTGGGGACAGTCCTTGCCCTTGCCGCCATAACTTCTGCGTGTGAGCCTCGTGGCGATGGCCACTCTGCTGATGAAGGGCAGGCACAGGAGGAACCCGTTCAAAAACAGGTCTTTCGGATTGAAGACCTGACAGGCCGGGTTATTGATTACGGTATCTATGAAATCATCCGTGAAGGCGGTCTACAGCGGGCAAGCGGGACTTCCACAGGAAAATCACACCGTCGCTCGACCCTGAAATTACGGGAGACCACCGAGCGGATTCCGCTAAGAAAGGGCGGTTTCTTCGGTTTTTATACCAGAATCGAGCCCTTTCCAGGGCGTTCCTATGTGGATCTGAGAAAGGTTGTGAAGCACCCGCGTATGGTGCTGCCGGATGGCACGGTCAAGACCGGTTATGAACTGACCGAAAGAAAAAAAGTCAGTCAGGGTGTCCTGTTTTCGCTTACCGGTTATGTCTTCGATGAAGACTACGAGCTGGTTGAAGGAGACTGGGTCTTCCAGTACTGGTATGAAGATCGGTTGCTGGTGGAGCAAAAATTCACAAGCTACATTTTCAACGCAGAATAGCCTGTCGGCCGGAAAGCTGCCGGGTCCTGCTGTGCCGGGTTGTGGGATAGCGGGCTTCTCCTGCTTCCGTCAGGTGCAAACGGCATGTCGTGCGGCACCAGCAAAACTTCTCTTTCAACAACATAAAAAATCACTGTGTATGAGCTCACCCATGCCGATCACCTATTGTTCAATAAACGAGAGCACACATGTATATAAAATGAGTATTGTTATTAATAGAGTGACTTTCTAGACTTTAGGCCAAGGTAGCAAGGCCATTCAGGGGGGGGGCGGGCATGTCTAATGCGAGCAGGGTGCAACGTATTTTCTTTTTTAAGATAGAAGATTATGTATAAAACTGTCATTCTGGCAGGCAAACCCGTCCACGTGGAGCTGACCCGGGCAGCCGAGTGTGCGGTAGCCGATTTGCAGCAATTGCTGGTTGCCGAGGTGCATCTGATTCTCGGCTGCATGGTTCTCAAACGTGTCTGGTTCAGAAGTGCCGATGCAGTCAATGCACGGCCGGTGACCCTTTCAGGGCTGCTGGGGGCCTGTTTCCGCACCGTAAGATACTCAAAAAGCTGCCGTATTTCACACATTGATCAAGGGGACGAGGAGCCGACGGATTTTCCGCTCGCTGTCAGCAAGCGGCAGTTTGCGCCGAACTGGCTCAAGATCGATTTCAGGTCTGGTCAATGGGTAGGAACCTTTGGCTATGACCGGCCGGATTCTTTTAAATCAAGTGTGTGGAGAGGCGCCTGCTGAAAAAACACCTGCAAAACGGCAATGATTTACCGTACCTGCCTCATATTTTGATGGACATACACAGAGTCAGGGTGGGCGTAGTGCAGAACAAATTTGCCGCAACGCTATGCAAAAAACGTTATAGGAAATAATTAATGCATGGCGTAGCATTTTTCGGGTTACGTGTTTTTCCCGCTGGGACAGGTGCTGTATACGCCAACTGACGACACAGGAGATTACTATGAATGCTGTTACTTCAGAAACCAATATGGACCAATGGTTTGCCGACAAGCTTGACGAACTGTTGCCTGGCCGGCTCGAAAAGATAGAAGAAGAAAGAACACCGTCGATGTCGATAATCGTTACCCAGGGTACGCTTGACTGGGCCTATCCACCCTTCATCCTTGCCTCGACAGGTGCCGCCCTGGGCTGGGACGTCTCGATGTTTTTCACATTTTACGGGCTTCCTTTATTGAAGAAGGAGATTGCCTGTGATGTCAGCCCGCTGGGTAATCCCGCCATGCCGATGAAAATGCCGTTCGGCCCGAAATGGTTCCAGGACGTGACGTGGCCGGTGCCCAACCTGCTGATGGCCGGTGTGCCGGGTTTTGAAAAAGTGGCGACCAACCTGATGAAGAAGACATTCAAGAACAAGGGGGTGGCAACGATTGAGGAACTTCGCTCCCTGTGCCTGGAAGCGGATGTAAAAATGGTTGCCTGCCAGATGACGGTGGACGTTTTTGGATTCAGCCAGGATGATTTTATCCCGGAAGTGAAGGAATACGTCGGTGCGGCATCTTTCCTTCCGACGGCCCAGAAGTGTGACGTTAACCTCTTTATCTGAGGCAGTGAGCAGGGTTTATAGTGATCAAGAGCAGAAATCAGGAGAGTGCGTGTGAGTGAAATTGAAACAGCCGTTGCCCGGCACTATGGCGATACAGACCTTTTATCGCGAATATTCTCGGGGCTGGAAGCGTCCGGGGCGGATCTGAACCGTCTGCAGCCTGATGACCTGACGGCGGTTGAAGAGTTTCATATCGGCGGTCGCAAGGCAACGGCCCATGCGGTGGAGAAGATGCGTCTGAGTGAAGGACAGCACATTCTTGATGTCGGTTGCGGAATAGGGGGTGCGGCACGTTATATCGCTGATAACACTGCCTGTACCGTGGCCGGGATCGACCTGACTCCCGAGTATATTGATATTGCGAAAACACTGACAGAGCTGACGGGTCTGGATAACCAGATATCGTTTGATGTTGCCAGTGCGCTCTCCATGCCGTTTCAGGACAAGGCCTTTGATGCTGCGATAACACTGCATGTTGCAATGAATATACCGGAACGGGCTGCACTCTACAGTGAAATCGCCCGTGTTCTGAAACCCGGTTCCACGCTGTACATTTTTGACGTCATGAAAAAGAACGGTGGGGATCTGCTGTTTCCGGTGCCCTGGGCGGAGACACCGGATACCAGCCACCTGACCACCCCGGAAGAAATGTGCTCGCTTCTGGAAGCGGCCGGTTTTCATATTCAGGAAGTCGGTGACCGCACTGATTTCGCGCTCGAGTTTTTCAGGGAAAGCATGGAAGCTGCCAAGGATGGTCCTCTTCCACTGGGTATACACCTGGTTATGGGCGAGAGTGCAGCCGAAAAGTTGCGCAATGTGAAAGGGAATATCGAAAATGGATGTATAGCACCGGTGCAAATGGTCGCTGTCCGGACGGAGGACTGATTGGTGTGCAGGCCTGATTTGTTTGAGAATTACAGGGCTCTGTCAGGATGAAAAGACCGTGGTTCAAATACTGCTTACTGGCAGGCGCTATATTGCTGACAGCTTGCACGGCATGGGCGGATACTAACGAAGTGTTACCCGTTCCGCTCAGGGAGGCGGCTGCCGCCTATAAGACCAAGGGATCCGGGGAGTTTCTGCCGGCGCTTGTGAAAGGTTCCCGTCTGCAATATACGGATCAGATAGCCTTGACGCAGGCAGGAGAATTGTTCAGGGCCATTGAATCTACTTATGGTGACTATCTCGGTATTGAAATAGTGGACTCAGTATCAATCACCTCATCAACTCGCATTGTCTATTTCGTTCTGAACTATGAGCGAGGCCCGCTGTACGGGGTAGCAGACCTTTATATGACAAAGTCTGGCGAGATCGTGACGAATTCAAACGTGAATACAAACTTGCAGGAAATCATACCGCCAGGTCTTATTGCGAAGCTGCAATGAGTTGTGTTCAGTTATTTTCAGATGCCGGTGTCGAGCCGGTTGATCTCCCTTCGATCAGATCCCTCTGACGTTCCAGTGTATCTACCAGCAGGTCCCGGAAAATTCGGACACGTGCTGTAGCGCGCAGGTCGACGTGGGAAAGCACCCATAGACCCCAGCCAGGCTCGACATGGCGGCACGGAATGCGATGCAATAACGGGTCAGGATCACATAGTGCACAGGGCATTTGCGCCATCCCGATCCCCTGGCGTGTCATTTGGTACATGATATTCAGTTCAGTGCTTCGATAAACGCGCCGGGTTTTCGGGAAGCTTTTCTCGATCCAGGGCGGGCGTGTATGGCCATCGCCCAACCAGGTAATGCACGGTGTATCACCACTGTCCGGACTGGCCTGTACGCGTTGCATGATGTCCTGTGTACCGTATACAGCATAAGCCAGCTCGGCAATTCGTTTGCCTACCAGGTTTGGTGGTGGTTCTTCGGTGGATCTCAGTGCTACGTCGGCGTCACGGGCAGTCAGGTCAAGCAGGTCGCGGGTAGCGATAATCTCGAGGTCCACCTCGGGATATTGCCGGGTAAATGCCTGGATGGCGGGGATTGCAAGATACTGTGTGCATACGTCAGCAACGGTAACGCGCAGCTCCCCGCTGAGTTCATGGCGATCTGCCAGCACGTGGCGTTCAATGGCACTGGCTTCTTCTGCCATGCTCTTGGCGGAAGCAACAAGCCGCTCCGCAACCGGCGTGATGACGAATCCGGTTCCGGTCCGGTCGAAAAGTTCTTTTCCTAACCGGTGCTCCAGCGCTGCGATGCGGCGGGAGACAGTGGTCTGATTCACGCCAAGCTGTTCCGCGGCGCGGCTGACTGAACCGGATCGCACAACGGCCAGAAAAAAACGTATGTTGTCCCAGTCAATGCTATGCATAAATGCATTCCGCGGTTGCAATAATATGAATATACATGCGTGCGCGCATAGCATAACGTGTCTTTCACTGATTTGCACACCATTGCATGCGTGCCATTACTTTCGAACCCGTTGATAAAAAGCGGGTTCGTCCTGTGGACGCACACTACACCAGAGAACAAGGAACTATTGATAATGTCTGATGAAATTTACTGGCTGACGTGGAATGTCGTATTAACCGCTGTGATGGTTATACCTTACGCTGTCTACAGGGTTGGAAAGCTGGGCGGGCTGTGGCAGGCCTTCCTGAGACCGTTACCGGGAGACAGCCCGTTTGATGATGAATGGGCGCACAGGGCATACCGTGCACACATGAATGCGTTTGAAGGTATTGCCCTGTTTGCACCGGTTGCAATTGGTGTTCACGTAACCGGAATGGGTACTGAAGCGACGGCAATCGCCTGCCAGGTGTATTTCTGGGCGCGCCTCATCTATGCGCCTATGTATTACTTCAAGGTGCCCATTCTCAGAACGACAATCTGGTTTGTCGGCCTTGCCTCGACGCTTTATCTTGCCTACGTGCTTTTATCGTAGGCAAAGCGGTGTCGCCGGGCCACCTGGTCACAGCAGGCAGGAAAAGAAATCAGGGGGGTATGCATTATGGATATAAAAGGATCAGTTGCATTTGTGACCGGCGCCAATCGGGGTCTCGGAAGGGCATTTGTTGAGGGGTTGATCGAGTCGGGTGCTGCCAGGATCTATGCAGCGGCCCGGGTAAAGGAAACGCTCGACGATGTCATACGAAAACATGGAGAGCGGATCATCCCGGTGACACTGGACATCACAGATTCTGCCGCTGTGTATTCAGCAGCAGAAAAAGCCGCTGATGTGAACCTGCTCGTCAACAATGCCGGTGTTGCCTGTTTCGAGGGTTTTACGACCGCCGGAAGCCTTGAGGCGGCACATACCGAGATGAATATTAATTACTTCGGTTCTCTTGAAATGATCCGCGCTTTTGCCCCGGTCCTGAAAGATAACGGTGGTGGTACCATTATCCAGATAGCCTCAATCGCGAGTATGGTCACTTTTCCCGTGATTGGTTCTTACTGCGCATCGAAGGCCGCATTGAATGCCCTGATTTACGGGGCGCGCGCAGAACTTGCTGCACAGGGGACAGTTGTATCGGGCGTGTATCCCGGTGTTGTGGATACAGAAATGTCCGCCCGCTTCGATGCGCCCGGCGTACCGCCGGAGTCTATTGTCAGTGTTACGCTGGAAGCCGTAATCAAGGGTGAAGAAGATATCTACCCCGATGCCATGTCACAGGACCTGTACAGGAAAGCGCACCAGCAACCAAAGATACTGGAACGGGAGTTATCCGGAATGTTGCCTGTAGCGAGTGCTGCAGTCAGTTAGTGACAGTCGGCCACATAGACAGAGATCCGGTTTTTCCCGGAGCGCTTGGCGCGGTACAGAGCATCATCGGCTTCCTGAATCCACTGTTCCGGGGTCTTGACGGGCATGTCACCGGACTTGTTATAGCAGGACAGGCCGAGACTCGCGGTGATGCCGCTGCGTTGTTCGCCCTGTCCACAGGACAATAGCCGTATCTGTTCCAGAATACGGCCTGCCACCTGGTTGGCCCCTTCGCAATCCGTGTCCTGCAGGGCAATGACAAACTCTTCGCCGCCAAACCGGGCAATAATGTCAGCGCCCCTGGCACAGTGCTTGAGGATGTTGGCAATCGCTTTCAGGATACGGTCGCCTTCCAGATGTCCGTAGGTGTCGTTTATTTGCTTGAAATCATCGACATCGATCATCAGCAGAGCCAGTTTTTGCCTGTAGCGCGCGCACTGTTCGATCAGTGTGCTGAAGTTACTGATAAAGTAGCGACGGTTGTGGACGCCCGTCAGGCCATCGAGGATACTGAGTGATTCCGCGCGTTCCAGCGCGACCTGCAGTTCCAGGGTGCGCTGTTCGATTTCGTGTTCCATTTTTCTCAACAGGCGATTGGATTTGATCAGTTGTCCAAGCATGTTGCAGAACACATACAGGAAACGCTCGTCCCATTCATTGAAAATGTTGGGCTCGCGATGGGAAATATTTAATACGCCCAGTGTAGTCCCGTGGAAACAGATGGGCACGCTGATGATGGAGCCCAGGCCGGCATCCTTTTTCGCCTGCATATGTTTGAACCGGGGGTCCACGGTGCAATCGCGACAATGCTGGGTCTCGCCGGTTTTTGCCGCCAGGCCGATAAGGCCTTCACCGACCCTGAAACGGTGTGTTGCCACAGAAGCCAGCGGTTTTTCCGGGTTGATTTCATTCTGCTCGGACCAGCTGAGGCCGGCCGCATTGAGAAGTTCATCGCCTTCTACCAGGAAAATCGAGCAGCGCTGCATGTCCTGGTTGGCCATTAATACCTTGAGGGCGCCCCGCAATACACCTTCTTCGGTCCGGTCCTGGACGTTGATTTCAGTGAGTGCACTCAATGAAGACAGTGATTCGATTGTATCGACAAGGCGGTCTTTCAGGTCCACCGCGGCGTCGGCAATAATGTCGGGGTCGAAGAAATCCGGTTTCTCACCGCTGATCAGTTCTGCCAGGTCGCTAAAGGCGTCCAGTTGCTCCAGGCAGTTGCCGGCTACGGCTTCGCTGTCTCCGGGTTTGATCCCCAGCAGGTTCAGCCCTTGCGGGTCGAAGTCATGATTGTCATCCTGGTGGATGACACGGTCAGCCCAGTCATGCGCCACTGCGATAAGCCGGCAGGCCATCCAGTCCGGCCCCTGGTAGCCGGGATTGGTATAATGTTCTGTTGTACGGGTGAATTGTTCCGGCAGGTGCCATCGCCTCAGCAGGGCGGCGCCGACCGTGTGATGAGTTGCACCGAATTGTTGCTGAATGCGTTCGGCAAGGGCGCCCGATGGCGAGTTACCTTGCCGGAGAACCCGGTCCATGTCCTGCGGGAACAGGTGTGCCAGTGCCAGGATCCCGATACCGTGTAACAGGCCGGAGAGATAGGCTTCGTCGGGGCTCAACTCAAGAACGGGGGGCGTCTTTTTGGCCAGTTCCTTTGCCACGTGCGCTGTCAGTACTGCCTGCAACCAGAATCGACCGGTATGAAACGCGGGACATTTGTTGTTGGCAAAGGGCTCCTGCAAGGCTGTCGCTGTGGCCAGGCTGCGAACAGTACGGAAACCAATGACAAAAATGGCATCCGAGACACCATTCACACGTGATGCCCGGCTGAAGTAGGCACTGTTGGCGAGGCCGACAAGTTTTGCCGCCAGGGACGGGCAGTGATCGAGGATGCTGGCTAACTGATGTCTGTCGGTGTCATCATTCGATAAAGCTTCGAACAACTGGTAGACGGCCGCGTGCAGTCGCGGTAATTCATCGAGCAAGGCCAGTTCAGCCGATACTGAATCCGCGTTTGTTTCAGACAGTTGTTTGTTAGAACTCATCCCGATTCCTGTTGATCAGGTTTTCTGTCAGCATTTAGCCGGATCGGCTACATCCTGTAACCTGTCCACAGAGTCCACTCTGACGTAAAACCATGTTCCTGGCTGTATTATCGGCAGAAGCAGGAATAATTAAGCAAACACCGGTCAATTTGTCATGCGGGCCTGACCGGCTATCCATGCGCGGCCCGTCCGCAGGCTGCCTGGGGTGAAATGCGTTGAAAAACGGGGAAATCAATACAGAAATCTGGTTGCAGCATGCCTGGCTGAATCGTCTGCAATCGCTGCTTCTGCTGGCTGTCATGGCCGGTTTTCTTGCGCTGCTCGGCTGGTTGCTGTGGGGCAGGGACGGTATTGTGATGTTGCTCACAGTAGGTGTTATCGGGGTGCTGTTCCACCCCGTCGTCTCCCCGCGGCTGGTGATGCGGCTCTACAGGGCGGTACCGGTGCGCCGGGAGCAGGCGCCGGCACTGCACGACGCGGTGTCCCGGCTGGCGCGGCGTGCCGGTCTGCCGGTCGTTCCGACCCTGTATTACGTGCCAAGCCAGATGCTCAATGCGTTTGCCGTGGGTAGCGGGGAGCACTCGGCGATCGCCGTAACCGACGGGCTGTTGCGCAAGCTCGAGCTGCGCGAGCTGGTTGGTGTGCTGGCGCACGAGATCAGCCATGTGCGCAACAACGATGTCTGGGTGATGGGGCTGGCGGACATGTTCAGCCAGACGACCAGCATGCTGTCGCTGTTGGGGCAGTTCCTGCTGCTCCTGAATCTGCCTCTGATAATGGCTTCGGCCGTACACGTCAACTGGTTTGCGGTCCTGTTATTGGTGTTTGCACCCAACCTGAGCGCGTTGATGCAACTGGCCCTGTCGCGTACCCGCGAATTCGATGCCGATCTCAACGCAGCCCGCCTGACCGGTGACCCGGACGGCCTGGCCAGTGCCCTGGACAAGATCGAGCAAATCCAGGGCGGCTGGCTGGAGCGGGTACTCATGCCGGGCCGCCGGGTACCGGTGCCCTCTGTCCTGCGCACACATCCGGAAACCCGGGAGCGTATTGCCCGGCTGATGGCGCTCAAACCCGGCCTGGCCGGGGCTGGCGTTGTGACGGGCGAAGATGCGGATTTCGACCGACGCTCCGGTTTTGGCGACCCGGTGGTGCGCTCGCCGCGCCGTCACATCAGTGGTCTCTGGCACTAGCTGCCGGTGCTGTCCGTCAAACGCCTTTCTCTTCGATGCCCTCGATGATGGGACAGCCATCCTTGCTACCCCGGCACAGGTTCAGTAACAATTGCAGTTCGTTACGCAGTGTTGTGAGCTCCGCCAGGTGGGCCTGTGTTTCTTCCAGTTTCTGCGCAGTGAGTTGCCTTACCTCGTCGCGCGCATGTTGCGGGTCTTCGCGCATGTTCAGCAGGTCCTGGATCTCGGCCAGGGAGAAGTTCATTTTCTGCGCGCGCCGGATGAATTTTAAACGTGATATATCCGTCTCATCGTACTGGCGGATGCCAGTCGCAGTACGCGCAACCCCGGGCAGGACGCCACTCTTTTCGTAGTAGCGCAGTGTGTCGGCCGTCAGCCCCAGTAATTCGGCTACATCGCCGATTTTCAGAGGTTGGCTTTTTTTAATGCTGCTCACATTACGTGCCCTGCTGCTGCGTGCCTGGTATTAAATGATAAAGAAATATTCGTTCAGCAGATATAACCCGGTCACGACAAGCACGATGCCGGCAGTTACCTCCAGTCCTTTCTGATGGCGGGTCAGTACGTTCAGGGATTCCAGCCAGCCCATGCTCCAGACGCCGAGCAGCACCGGGATGCTCCGCCCGAGGGCAAAGGCCAGTAGCAGGGCGAAGCCGAATGTCACCGAGCCGATAGCGGCACTGGCCGTCAGTGTGACCAGCAACGCCGGGGTACAGAACGGGCACACGGCAACGGAGAAGGGTATCCCCAGCAGGAATGCACCCCACACCCCGGAGACCCTGCGCCCCCGCACACCGAACCAGGGCAGGCGGATATTGAGCCAGCCGGACCAGATGAGGCCTAACAGGATCAAAAGAGGTCCCAGGAAAAGACCCCACTGACGCCCCATAATCCCCTGCACCCACTGGCCGCCCATGGCGGCTGCCACCCCGAGCGCCACATGGGTGAGCAGCATGCCGAGTACAAAAGCCCCCCCCATCAGTCGTGCGCGGCGCTCCTCGTGGGCTTTGGTGACATAGGCCAGCATGACCGGGACAGAGGCAAATGAAACCGGGTTGAAGCTGAACACCAGCCCGGCAAGAAAGGCGATACCGATCCCGGCCCAGCTAGCCTGGGACAGTGTTTCCTTAAGCAGTTGAGTACTTGTCTCCAGTGAGGGCATGAGCAGAACAACGGCCGTACCCGTCAGCAAGGCCGCCGTCAGCCAGGGACTGCCCATGGCCGCACGTTGCAGGAGCTGTTGCCCGTCCTTGTGTATGCCTGTGAATGCGGTCACGGCCATTGGCAAGGTAAACAGAGTGGCAAAGAGCAGCCCGGCAAGCGCGGCAAAAGCCGGTGAATCGAGCGTTATCGCCATCCCTGCCACGATGACGACCAGAGGCAATGTACAGGCGGGGAGTGTCAATCCCAGCTGTATTGCAAAAGGCAGTGATTTACCCGCAGGTAACAGGCGAAAAAACGCCAGGTGAGGAACCGGGATGTAGGCAAAGCGTGAAATGATATATACCGCAGCCATGGCAACCAGGATGAGACTTGGAAGATACGCGCCCCATTGCGGTGGCTCGCTGAGCAGTACCGCCAATACCAGCAGGCCGATTAGCAACATACTGCGGGTCAGCCATACGGTCAGCAGGCTCTGGCAGCAGCTGCGTCTTTTTGTCCGGTATGTACGCGCTGAGAACAGGGTGTGGGTCGCGATCGTGCAGGGCTCAAAAAAGGCCAGCAGTCCCAGCAGGATTGCGCTGGCCAGTAATAAAACTGTCATGCCGGTATCTCCCTGCCGGGCAACCGATTTTCCAGTTCGGCACGCAGTTTTTTCACTGACGGCAGGCCGGTAAAGACTAACTTGCCGTCGATGGCAATCGCAGGCGTGGACAGGATGCCAAGATCCACGGCGTGATCCAGTTCTTCCAGGATATTGACCTCGCGCCACTGCACACAATCATCGCCCAGTTCCTCCGCAAGCGCGCGTAACACCGTTTTGGCATGGCCGCATTTACTGCAACCGGGAGAGGCGAATACTTCAACATTAATGACCATTGCAAATATTCCTGAAAGTGAGGCCCGTTCGGCATACTGCGAGAAACGGTCCAGGCATAGATAAAGTCTACAACCTGGAGTTAACTCCAGGTCAAGGGTCGCCGGGTATTTTTTTAATGAAGGGGAAAATGGCAATATTTAAGCATTTACTAATGTGTCGTCGCCTTGCTACAATGAGAACCATTCTCGTTTATAGGCATGAGTAGCAGGATGTCCAGCCACCCTCTCAGCGAAACCCCGGTCGGCCAGAAGGTACGTCTGGTGGCGATCAACGGCGGCAAGCAGCTTACCCGGCGCCTGCTGGCGCTTGGCCTGACGGTGGGTTCGGAGCTCGAAGTCCTGCACCACCGCGGCCGCGGTGTCGTGGTGGCGAAACAGGGCAACCGGGTTGCGCTGGGCAAGGGCATTGCCGAAAAACTGCACGCTGTAAAGCTCGACTGATGGGCGGTTGCTGCGAAGACGGCGGGCGTACCGCAAAAAACAGGGCGGCACTGACCATTGCCCTGGCGGGCAATCCCAACTGTGGCAAGTCGGCACTGTTCAATGCCTTTACCGGTATCCGCCAGAAGACCGGCAACTGGCCCGGTGTGACCGTCGACCGCAAGGAAGGCCGCTTTGAACTCGACGGTCGCGAAGTGGCCGTCATCGACCTGCCGGGTATTTACTCCTTCGACGCCAGTTCGCTGGACGAGCAGGTCAGCCGCGACTACCTGCTGTCACGCGATGCCGACCTGGTGGTCAATGTCGTCGATGCATCCAACCTGGAGCGCAACCTGTACCTGACCGTGCAGTTGCTGGAAATGGGTGTGCCCCTGGTGCTGGCGCTCAACATGATGGATGTGGCGCGTAAACGTGGCATCCAGATTGATACCGAACGCCTGTCACAGGAACTGGGCTGTCCGGTCGTACCGGTGGTGGCGGTGACCGGGGAAGGTACCACTGAACTGAAGGCACGCATGCTGGCGGTTGCCGATGGTCAACAGCAGGGTGGTTTCCCGTTGGCCCTGGACGAGGTGGTGGAGCAGGCGATCAGCGACCTGGAATCAGCGCTCGAGGAACTGCCCGCCCCGAACCGGCGCTGGTTGACCCTGAAACTGATCGAAAGCGGTGACAGCGGCAGTGAACTGGAAACCGGGGTGCGGGAGAAGCTGCAGTACTGGCGCCACCAGATTGCCGAACGCGCCGGCGAGGATGCCGATGTCCTGATTGCCGATACGCGTTTCGGTCACGCCCATACCCTGGCCCGGAGTGTGTCACAGGACAAGGGGCGGATCACCCGCACACTGAGCGACCGTATCGACCAGGTGGTGCTTGGCAAGTGGACCGGGATTCCGGTGTTTCTCGCCATCATGTACCTGATGTTCCTGTTCACCATGAACATCGGCGGCGCCTTTATCGATTTCTTCGACGGTACGGCCAATGCCCTGTTTGTCGGCGGTTTCGGTGAACTGCTCTCCGGTATCGGTGCGCCGGACTGGCTGCGTGTCCTGCTGGCTGACGGTATTGGCGGCGGTGTGCAGATCGTGGCAACCTTTATACCTATTATAGGTGCGTTGTACCTGTTCCTGTCAGTGCTGGAAGATTCCGGTTACATGGCGCGGGCCGCTTTTGTCATGGACCGTTCCATGCGCGCCATCGGTCTGCCGGGCAAGGCTTTCGTCCCGCTGATCGTCGGTTTCGGGTGTAACGTACCGGCTATCATGGCCACGCGCACGCTGGAGAGCGAGCGTGAACGCAAGCTCACTATCCTGATGAATCCTTTCATGTCCTGCGGCGCGCGCTTGCCGGTGTACGCCCTGTTCGCTGCCGCTTTTTTCCCCGCTTCCGGGCAGAACATCGTGTTCGCGCTGTACCTGGTCGGCATCGCCGTGGCCATACTCACCGGCCTGCTGATGAAAAAAACCCTGCTGCCGGGTCAAAGCAGCGGCTTCATGATGGAGCTGCCGCCCTACCACCTGCCAACCCTGAAAGGCATCATGCTGCGTGCCTGGGATCGGGTACGGTTATTCGTGAAAGAAGCCGGGCAGGTCATCATAGTGATGGTACTGGCGCTGAACCTGCTCAATTCCATCGGCACCGACGGTTCCTTCGGTAACGAGGACAGCGAGCAATCGGTGCTCAGCGCCACCAGTCGGGTGCTGATCCCGGTTTTTGCGCCGATGGGTATCCAGCAGGATAACTGGCCGGCGGTCGTCGGTGTGATTTCCGGTATTCTGGCCAAGGAAGTGGTCGTCGGTACGCTGGACAACCTGTATACCAGCCTTGCAGAAAACGAATCCGACAAGCAGGAAGTGCCGTTCAATCTCTGGCAACAACTGCAGGATGCCGCGGCTACTGTCCCTGCCAACCTGGCATTGCTGGGCGAGGCTTTGCTGGACCCGCTCGGTCTGGACCTGGGGAATCTTTCCGATACCCGGGCAATCGCCGAGCAACAGGGGGTCCGGCAGGGCGTGTTCGGTGCCATGCAGAACCGTTTCGACGGCCAGGTCGGTGCTTTTGCCTACCTGTTGTTCGTCCTGCTGTATTTCCCCTGTGTCGCCACCATAGGTGCTATCAAGCGCGAAGCCGGGCGCCCCTGGGCCATATTCGTGGCAGCATGGACAACGACGGTTGCCTATATCACTGCCGTCAGTTTCTACCAGATCGCTACCTGGAGTGCCCACCCGACAGAATCCGCCCTGTGGCTGGGCGGACTGTGGAGCCTGTTTGCCCTGTTGATCGCGGTGCTGCGACGCTGGGGGCAGCGCAGCCGCGCGCCGCAGGCGGTTGCAGCGACGGGCGCCAGGCTATGATCCTGTCCGATATCCGTCACTATCTCGAACAACGTGGCCAGGCCACGCTGGCCGATATCGCCCTGCACTTCGATGCCGATCCCGATGCCGTGCGCGGCATGCTGGAGGTCTGGGTGCGCAAGGGCAGGGTTCACTGCCGGCGGGCAACGGCCTCCTGCGGCAGCAGTTGCAGCCAGTGCGACCCGGCGGCTACCGAAATCTATGTATGGGGGCGTGCGGCGGGTGATACAGCAGCGCTGTTGCCTGACGGTTGCGAACACAGCTGATACATTATTATTCGTGCAATTGCCCTGCCTGTGATGACATGACGGGGCTCAAACCTGGTGAATGAACATGCCTTATGAAATCGAAGTCGAAAACATCAAATGTGGCGGTTGTGCCGCGACCATCGTAAAACGTCTTACTGAACTGGATGCGGTGGAGGCGGTGACTGTGGATGTCGAACGCGGTGCCGTGCAGGTTGACGGGGACGAGTCGGGACGTGTCGAAGTCAGTACGTTGCTCGAATCGCTCGGTTACCCGGAAGCAGGCAGTACCCGCGGCATTGCTTCGGCGAAGGCGAAGGCAAAATCATTCGTAAGCTGTGCGGTCGGACGCATGGGTGAGGGAAATACCGGGTAACGTTTTTGTTGCAGGTTACCGGTATCAGTTGCCGGCATCGAGGAAGCGCAGCCATTGTTGCGCGGCCGCGCTTGCGTCGGCCAGTTTGCCGGCACTGCTGAAAGCCGTGCGGGCGGCATCTGTCCGGCCCTGCTCATAGCGCACGATGCCCAGCAGCAGCCACGCCTGCGCGGCGAGTTTCCCCGTCGTTTGAGTCCCGATCAGCGTTTGCAGTGTCTGTTCGGCAGCCTGCCAGCGCTGTGCATCGAAATACCATTGCGCCAGGCGCATGCCGAGCTCGGGGTCGGGCTTTTTATCCAGGGCTTTCTGTAACGCGAGGATAGCCTGTTCCCGGTGTTTCGAGGTGCTCCAGGCCTGCGCCAGCAGCGCCCTGTTCTCGGCCGAGTCTGTGATATGACCCTGCGCGATCTGTTCTTCCAGCAGGCGCGCACTCTTGTAAGGAATTCCGGTATACAGGTACAGGCGGGCAAGCTGCAGCAGGTCCTGTTCCCGCTTCAGTGCACCATCCCGGTAGGCCAGTTCCAGCATATTCACGGCAGCCCTGTCATCCTTCAATGCCAGCTGCACAGCGGCCAGTTGTTGCCAGTATCTGTCCCGTTCCGGAAACAGCCGGATCATGTCTTCGAGCAGGGGGATGCTGGCGCGGTAGTCCTGCAGTTCGTAGTGCATGGCGAGTAACGCCTCGTACCACTGTGCACGCGGGCTGTCGGCCAGTTTGATGGCACGTTGCAATGGCGGGATGGCCTTGCGGTAGAGCTTTTGTGCGGCGTAGGCATGGCCCAGCAGCAGCCAGGCTTCGGCGTGCGGCTCTGGCGCGGTCTTAAACCATGTTTCCAGCAGGCGGGAAGCCTGTGCCGGTTGCTGTTCCGCCAGATACAGCTGGGCCAGGTCGTATCGCAGACGCTGCGTGGTTTCTTCGGGGAGCTGTTCCAGCGCCAGGCTTGCCGCGAAGGCGCGTATGGCCTCCGGGTAGGCTTCGCGGTTGACCTGTACATGACCCAGCATCTGCAGGGTAACGGCGGCTTCGTAACTGTCCGGGTCCAGCTCGGCAATCAGTTGTTGCAGTGCGCTGAGCGCTGCATCCCAGGCCTGACGGTCCATCTGCTCGCGTATTCCGGTGAGTTGCCGGTAGGTCAGAGGCGACAGGGTCCTGGCAGCAGCTTCCACCGGCAGGGGGGCGAAAGGCGTCAGCAGAATCACCAGTTGCAGCAGGATGGCACATGCCGTTATGCGGCCGGTCTGTGACATGGTCAATCCCTGAGTTTGAAGTCGACGACTTGCTCGGCCCGGCCCGCGACCGCCTGGCCGTTACTGATGCGCGGTTTGAAGCGCCAGCGGTAGACGGCGTTTACCGCGGCCTGATCGAAAATTCCCGGCGGGTCGGATTCCAGGACTTTGACATCTTCGACGGTACCGGTCTCGGTAATACGGAATGTGACCCGAACCCAGCCCTCGATACCGCGGCGTTCAGCCTGGTAGGGATAGCGGGGCGGCTGGCGCGACAGGGGCATGAAATCACGATCCAGCTGTGTCGACGGGGCGCCGAGAAAAGGCCCGTCGCCGAATTCCAGCGGCAGGTTCAGATCGACCTGCATATCCAGTTGCGGTACCGGCTGCCGGATGTCATTGCTGAACGCCATTCTGGGTCTGGGCAGAGGCTTTGCCTGCCTGGGTGGTGGCGGTGGCCGCCGGTCCTTGAGTTGCAGCTGTTCTTCGCGCCGGAGGCGCACGAACTCGATCAGTCCCGTGCTGTCGTCAGCCGACAGGCGTTGCTGCCGGGGTGTGACCAGCATTTGCATCAACCACAGCAGGAAAGCTGCGGCCAACAAACCTGCCAGTAGTGCGGCGGGATAGCGCAGCGGCATCATGGTGTCGGCGTTGCCGCGATGGACACGTTGCTGACACCGCCCTTGCGGACCTGGTCCATGACTTCCACCAGCAGGCCGATGCGGGCGGCACGGTCACCCTGGATGATGACGCCGCCTTCCGGGTTCTGCGCCATCAGGCGCTCGATCACGGCACGCACCGAGCGGATATCCACCACGCGTTTGTCGATCCAGATCTCGCCATTGGGTGCGATGGCGATGAGGATGTTGCCGTGCTCGCGGCGCTCCGCGGTCTGTGCCGTCGGCCGGTTGATATCGATGCCCGACTCCTTGACGAACGAGGTGGTGACCACAAAGAAGATCAGCATGATGAACACGATGTCCAGCATCGGTGCCAGGTTGATATCGGCCTCTTCATCGGCCGGGTTGGCGTGACGGCGCTTTCTCATGGTGTTACCTCACTGCAGGCGCAGGCGGTCGCCCAGGGTTTCCACCGAGCGTTTGACCTGCTGCTCAAGTTGCAGACAGAAATACAGTCCCGGCAATGCCACCACCATGCCGGCCATGGTCGGCAGGGTGGCGCGCGAGATGCCGGAAGCCATTGCCCGGGTGTTGCCGGTGCCGGAAACGGCCACCACGTCGAATACCTCGATCATGCCGGTGACGGTGCCCAGCAATCCCAGCAGCGGGCAGACGGCAACCAGGGTTTTCAGCAACGGCAGGGAATGCCGCAGCTGGATCTGTGCCTCGGAAATAAGTGCGCTGCGCTGGTGTCGGGCCAGCGTTTCGCGCTGACGACGGACGCGCTGCCAGCTGCGGGTGTAGTGCTTCAGCTGTTGCGGGAATACCGCCAGCAGGTACCAGTAACGTTCGGCGATCAGGAAGCCGATCGCGGCAGCCAGCGCGATAATAACCCACAGCACAGGGCCGCCTGCGTGCAGGAAACTGCGCACGCTTTCCAGTTGCCACCAGAGCGCGTCAGTCACGTTCGCCCACCTGGCGGGCGATGAGTCCTGCCGATTGCTCGTCCAGGATCTGCACCAGGGTACGGCTGCGGCTGGCCATCAGCGTGTGGAAGAACAACAGGGGTATCGCCGTGACCAGACCCATGACGGTGGTGACCAGCGCCTGTGAAATGCCGCCGGCCATGAGTTTGGGATCGCCGGTGCCGAACAGGCTGATCGACTGGAAGGTCAGGATCATGCCGGTGACGGTGCCCAGCAGCCCCAGCAGGGGGGCGACGGCGGCCAGCAGCTTGATCAGCCCCAGCCCGCGTTGCAGCGCCGGAGTCTCGCGCAGTATTGCTTCATCGAGCAGCAGTTCGATGGCGTCGATGTCATTACCGGTGGCATCGTCTGCGGCCAGCAGCACACGGCCCAGCGGGTTATCGTCGCGCGGTGCTGCGGGCTGTTGCAGCTGACGTCTGACTTTCTTCGCCACAAGGTGCAGGTAAGCCAGCCGGAAGGCGACCAGCAGCAGGCCGAACAGGCCGACAGCGATAATGATGTAACCCACCGTGCCGCCTTGCTGGATGCGTTCCAGTAGTGTGGGGCGCTGCACCAGCAGGCCCAGCAGGCCACCGCGGGTGGGATCGATCACCATCGGTTGATAGCCTGTATGGGCCGCAACATAGGCGGCGGCGATGGCGCGCTCGCGGCCCGATGGCTGGCGTGGCAGTTCCACCAGCCGGCCGTTTTCCGGCAGGTAGCGCAGGTAGCGGTCGCCGGCGATCGCATCGAACACGCCAATGCGGACCACGTCTTCGTTGCGGGTGATACCGTCGGCTCCGGTCACCGCGGTGTTGAAGCGGCGGGTTTGCCCGGCCTGCTCGATCTCCTGCTGCATCAACAGCCAGAAGCGTTCCAGTTCCGTGACGTTAGGCAGTTTCCGGCTTTTGGCCAACACGTCGAACCATTCGGCGCGGCCCGGGAACTGGGCGCTGACCAGCGAATCCTGCAGCAGGGCATGCAGGTCGTTGGCCGCCTGGCGCACGGTGCCGAACAGTTCACCCAGGTTGCCGGTGCGGGCAGCCAGGTCTTCCTGCAGGTGCTGCAAGGCGGTTTCGTTGTCGTCAAACTGTTGTTTCAGGGCCTGGCCACGGTTGCGCTGTTGCTCAACGCGCCGGCGCATGTCCTCCAGTGCCGCCTTGCGGTTGTCTTTCGCGGACAGGAACTGTTGCTCGCGTTCACGGCGCACGGCGGCTTCGCGCTGGCTGGCTGCCTGTACCTGGCGCAGGAGATCGTCCAGCCCGGTCGGGTGGTCAGCGAATGCCGGCAGGCTGGCGCATACCAGCAGCCACAGGCCGGCCAGCGGATACTTA
>DRNU01000013.1 GCA_011374975.1 Gammaproteobacteria bacterium
TGGTACAGGATTGATTTTACAGGGCGAAAGGCTCTAGAATCCGCTTCCCAACCTTATAAGGGCGATTAGCTCAGCGGGAGAGCACTGCCTTCACACGGCAGGGGTCACTGGTTCAATCCCAGTATCGCCCACCAATCAAATCAATCAGTTAGGAACCACGACACCCCCTGTATGGGTTCCTGACTGATTATTTGTCACAGCGTTGTCACACTCGTTCGCGAACGAGCGGAGTGTGACTGTGGCAACCTTCAGAAAACGCGGCCCTTATCAATGGCAGGCCCAGGTCCGGAAAAAGGGCCAACCCCTGCAGACCAAAACCTTTGAGACCCGCGCCGAGGCCGAGCAGTGGGCGCGCGCCATCGAAGTCGAAATGGACAAGGGCGTGTTCGTCTCACGCGCCGAGGCCGAGTCCACCACGCTGAAAGAACTGCTTGAACGCTACCTGAACGAGATAACGCCGCTGAAAAAAGGCGCGGCGTCCGAGACCAACCGCCTGCGTGCGCTGATGCGCCTGCCGCTTGCACGACGATTTGTCGCCAGCATTCGCGGGATGGACATCGCCCGCTTCCGGGACGAGCGATTGCAGAAGGTCACGCCGTCCACCGTCAAAAGGGACCTCGTGCTCCTTGGCCATGCATTCGAAGTCGCCCGTAAGGAATGGGGCATCCACTTCCACAACCCAGTCCGCGATATCAAACTGCCATCAGAGAACCGGCCAAGGGATCGGCGGCTGCAGGCCGGTGAAGAAACCCGCCTGCTCGCTGCCTGTGAACAAGCACGCAATCCCTGGCTGCTGCCCGTCGTACAACTGGCGCTGGAGACCGCCATGCGCCAGGGGGAACTGATCCGCTTGCACTGGGAGCACATCGATCTGAGCCACCGCACAGCTTATTTACCGGATACCAAGAACGGCGAGTCACGCACAGTACCGCTTTCAACAACAGCCATCCAGGTACTGCGTGCCCTGCCCCGCAGCCTGCATGGGCAAGCCATCCCCGGCGTCACTACCGAGGCCATCAAGCGTGCCTACATCCGAGCAGTGCGCCGGGCCGGCATCGAGGATCTCCGATTTCATGACCTGCGCCATGAGGCTACTACCCGGCTGTTCGAGAAGGGTCTGAATATCATGGAAGTCGCCAGCATCACCGGGCATAAGGATTTGCGGATGCTGCGCCGGTATACGCATTTGAAAGCGGAGGATTTGGCGAGGAAACTGGGGTGAACTGTGAAGTTGGCCTATTCCTGAATATATGCCCTACGATTTCAGGAACCGACCTGGGTCCAATACCATCGCGAAAACCAATAGGAAAGCGATTTGTACTACGTCTGAAGGAACAGACCCATCAGTGATTAAGAAAGTCTTTTCGAACTGTCCGCCGACCAGGAACGCGCCATGATCCTTGGCATTTCTCACTGTGCGCAAATATCCCAACCCTGCTCCTTCGTCATCATCTCTCGTTATTCGTCGCAACTCACCGTGCAGGTGTCCATAAGACTGTTGAACTAACTGCGATAATCTATCGCCCAATTGTCTATAAACATACCGCCCATGATGCTTGAGTATACTTGCCACCAACTGACAGGAATCATCTGAAAACATATTTTTAAAGAGATCTGATTCTTTCTCTCCTCCTTGTCCAAGATGTCGTTTCAGATTGGCAATCTTGCCCACAATTGAAAAGGCTAGCTTCTGCTTGATATAGGAGGAATTTGCAAAATTTATCGCGAACAACTCCGTAAATATCAAATGTGCGGCACAGTGCGCTTGCACAAACGCCTGGAAATCTACCGTCCCATCAGAGGATTGGTAATTTCGCAGATCATTCAAATATGCAATGAAACGGTTTAGGCCAGCAATAACAAGTGAGAAGTATCTCCGCTGCCCAGCACTTCCAATGTGATCCTTTCCTAATACCTCACCAACATCTCGACTCGTCATCGGATCAAGACTTGAAAATAGTGTTTCAAGCAGCCCCTTATTTGAATCATGCACAAATTCTTTTGGGTTATCTGATAAGAAATGTAACGCTGAGGCCACTCTGGAGAACGGAAGAGAAATCACAAGCGGGACATGTATCAATAATGCATCAGCGTACGTCATAAAGTGCGGCGGGTGTGGCAATAATTCTTCAAGTGACTTAGAGCCAAAATTAATTCGACCCACCTCTTCCTTGCTTTGAAATTTCTGCATTAGTAGAGAAATCTTTCCCAATGAAAGTACGGCCTGTTGACGATTACCGTTTATTCGCAGTGGTATGGAGTATGCCGCATTAAACTGCTGCTTCATGAACGGACAAATAGACTCGATAATGAGCTGCTTCAGTTCTTCACGATCTGAGAAAAAGAAGTCTACGGCCCTCCCCTTTAGTTCCGCTGACAAACCTAGCTTGGCGAATACAGGTATATTCCTTGGCTTGTCTCCCTCGTAAGCCTCGTATTCCTCCGCCAAATGGCCAATATAGTTATCAGCAATTTCTTCATATTTTTTCTCAGTAACTTCTGTTATGCGCCCTACTTCAAACACAGGGAATCGTCGCTGGTCTAGCGTCGGATCATTATCAGGAATAATCAAATCTTTCCCAGATACAACTAAGTTGTACCCCGTCAAGTTTCTCATTCGCTCGATTCCAGCTGAATCTAGCGCACCAGTATTTGGAAATAGAATAGCTGCCCTCTTGTCCAGAATCGCTTAGTATTTCGTGGTTACATATATCCCGGCACGACCGGGACAAGGGTTTCCCTGCTTGTTCTTATGTGGGTTCAGCCTTGAATTATTAGATTTCCTGGTGAATTTCTTTCCGCATAAGCTGCATTGGAAAACATATTTAGGCCCGAAACCTGGGGCTTTTCTTCTACTCGGAGTACGACGCGACGATAAAGTCGATGCTCGAACACTGTTGACCCCAGCCGATCGCCGTGAAGTATCCAATACCGACAGGGATTCAGCCGCACTAAATTCAATAGCATAACGCGGTATGAAGGGTTCCTGTGTTGCCTCTGCACCTTGAATCCGATCCACTCTATATGATCGAGGCTCGTTGGTTTTGTGCTTCAAAACATTCAGCAACAAATCCCCATTAATAGTTCGACGCAATGAATACGGCTCGATAGTTGGAGTCGACCTGTCACCTTTCGCATCGATATAGTGCAGCTTCACACACAAATGGTTCGCAGCTGCAAATCGTATAACTTCCAGTGGTACGTTGGCATGCCAGGCCTGAACCATCGCAGGAGGGCGCCAGGTTTCATCCATGGCTCCACCCATAGGTGGAATAGACTGTGTCGCAACCTTCTCCAGTGCGCCGTGTAACCATTCAAACACCGCGGGCAACTCATTCCAGAACTGCTCAAATGATGGCAACGCCGGCAACTGGTGGGCAAGCATGTTAGACCATTCCATTTCGATCTCCGCACGCTCCGGACGACCTTCAAGAGTTGTCATCGTAGGTACATTGATGCCTTTGAACCCGCACTTCTCCTCTAGCGTACTCATCACGAGGCTGCGATCTGTCCGCCCACTTTCATGCCGGTATAAGTGCACAACATCGTAAAGATCTCGCGGTCGTTCCCGTTCTGCCAGCGCCCTGATCTTTTCCGCGAACACCTCTTCGTAGCTGTAACACTGAACCTGGATACCGCCGTCCGGCCTATCGGAATATGGGTGGTGCACTTCCCGGATAGTCGGTTCCAGAACAAGAATCTCATCGCAAGTCAGATCCAACTTGATACGCGGCGAATCGCCGCGGCGCTGCATTGGACCACGATAACCTACCCTCCCTTCCGCAGACATTCCACCTCGATTGTTTTCGTAGACTTCGAATCGAATGGTGTCACGTGGACATTCAACGCCGGCTTGATCATAAGCCCACTCCGCAATTTCGGTAAAAACACGAAGCAAATAGTCTTGGTCGAGTTGATTTACATCGGTCAGCGTGAAATCCAGATCTTCGGAAAACCGGTAGGTTTCGAAATAGCATTTCTTCAGGCAAGTACCACCCTTGAATACCCAGCTTGACTGCAGTTCTGGATGATTTGCAATGCCAGCGAGCAGCCATCCGAGCACATAATCTTTTTCGACCACATTGGCAGCCAACCCAAATTCCCTGGCGAACTCCATGACTTCCTGTCGATTAATCAATGACTTTCTCCTTTATCCAGCTTTCCGGCACCCAAAGCCGCCAACGTGTTACCAGCCTGTCAGCCTCAAGAGTTGGGTCCAACCTGGCATTTCCGGTTGTGAGCCGTGTGCGGCATGCGGTGATGATTTCTTGTTCCTCGGGTTCCCATCGTTCCAGCAGGAAACCGAGGCGCTTGAAGACAGCACCGTTACCCAGACGTTCCGCGTAGTCAATCAATCGCGCTAAGTCCCGGTTTTCCGATTTCAGGTAATTGGTAAACACATCCACGGTCGGGCGCAGACCGCCGCCAAGCGAGGGATCACTCAACATATCAAGCACGGTGCGGCTCGGGTCTGACACCGATACCTTCACCTGGCCGCGCCAGACAGGCTTTAATCCAAACAGCGTCCTCTCTTGTACAGTACGCAGCATGAAACTTGTACCTTTTATAATAGGGGTACGGTCCCGCGGTTTCTGGGTTGTCATTACAACGATGGTGCGGAAAATCTGTTCAGTCAGATCCCAATATTCGGCCGCACTCCACCCGCCGATATAACAAGGGCCATATAACTGATCTGCGATAAGCCAGGGGTCTTCCAGCGCAACGTCAGCCGTCCGGGACTCCAGCGGGACAGCTACATAGAGCCCACGCCGTACCCGGGACAACCAGCCCTTGGATGCCCAGCGTGCCAACATCTTCGCGGCAGCGACGCGTGAAACTTCCAGAATATCGGCCGCATCGCCCACGGAAACGGTGCCCTTAGTGCCGCGGATTACCGCGGCAAGGCGCTCTCTGTCAGCTTTGCCAAGACCTGATAAAACCTTCATAAAAATATTATATACGCAATAATTCTTACATTACATGAAATAATACATACACACTATAGCCAAAAACAGAAATTAAGTATATTATGTACGTTGTATTTCTCTTATTCGGAGAATTAAAGAGCAGTGACTATACCTGTTGTGCTAGGAGGTAGCTAGAGGATGTAAAACGTAAATCCAAGCGCAGGGACCAACGGAGTAAGCAGGAGATGCTCTCAACGAACCAGATAGCAACGCGTTTTATTAAGAGCGCCCGGCCCCGTGCGGGAACACGGTAACCGGACTAACCACAACCGATATCATAGGTCGCCCTTCCATTGACCCGGAGCTGATGATCCGGATGTTACTGGTAGGCTACTGCTACGGCATCCGCTCAGAACGCAGGCTCTGTGAAGAAGTGAACTTTAACCTGGCCTACCGCTGGTTTTGTCGGCTGGGGCTGGAGTCTGATGTGCCCGATCATTCGAGCTTTTCCAAAAACCGTCATGGCCGCTTCCGGGATGCCGAGACGTTCCGGTATGTCTTTGAACACGTCCTGATGCGCTGCATCAATGCAGACCTTGTTAAGGGTGAAGGTTTTGCTGTCGATGCGAGTATTGTGAAAGCCGATGCCAGTCGCCAACGTCACCGGGAAGATGATGACGACTGGGGTAATGGTCGGGCGGTCCGTGAATATATCGAGGCGCTGGAGGCAGACAATGTCCCGACAGGCAAATCAACGCGAAAGATCTCACCCACTGACCCGGCAGCCAGCTATACAGCAGCACCTGGTGGCCCAGCATTCTATGCCTACTCAACGAACTATCTGATTGATGCCGATCACGGGATCATCATGGATGTTGAACCCAGTACAGCCAATCGAACACCGGAGGTTGAAACCACCAAGACCATGATCGAGCGTGTCGAGGATCGCTTCGGGATCAAGCCACAACGTCTGATCGGGGATACGGCCTATGGTACGGCGGCCATGCTCCACTGGATCGTTGAGGAGAAGCGGATTGAGCCACACACGCCTGTGTGGCAAAAATATGAAGGGAAAGACGGGGTGTTTGGCCGGGCTGACTTTACGTGGGATGCCGAGGCTGACTGTTACACGTGTCCGGCGGGTAAAACGCTGAAACGCTATCAGCGCAACTTCAAAAAGCAGCGCACCGGTATCAACAAGGATAACAATATAAGGTATACCGCTATCCAGGCTGATTGCGCAGCCTGTGAATATAAACCCCGCTGTTGCCCCAAAGCACCTCGGCGAAAAATACCCCGGAGTATTTACGAGTCATCACGTGAACTGGCTCGTGCCGTTTCACAAACACCTGCTTACAAGAAGACACGCCGACAACGAAAGAAAGTGGAGATGCTGTTCGCGCACATGAAGCGCATCTTAAAAATGGATCGTCTACGATTGCGTGGCATTAGCGGTGCACATGATGAGTTCCTGCTGACAGCAACCGTACAGAACTTGCGCAGGATGGCGAAATTACTCAGTCAACCACCACCAGGTTGCAGGATAGATGCGCCTGCAAGACAGTAAATCACCCGATTTACCAACAAAGCCCATCATCTGAACAGATGATGGCACTGCAACAAGACCACCCCTTGCCAAATGGCTGATCGCAGCCACTACCTTCTTTCAAACAGCGACTTTTTCAACACTATCGGCCGTTACCAGACATTCGCCTTGGAAAGGTGGCCGAGCATCCGTCAGGAAATACGGATGCGCACCACGTTCATCACTTCAAACTCCATCCCGGCCACAGTTTCTGTGCCGGGATAGTAGGTCAGATTCACCCTTTGCCCCTGCAGATTTTTATACTTTCTGGCACGTTTATATTTAAAGGGGATCTCGCAGCCTTCAATCATCAGGGAATTGAGAAACCAGTCACCCTTTTCCCGCTGCACATGGGAGGTCACTTTTACAGCATCCGAATGGACCAGCTGTTCGTGTTTTTTTAAAAGTTTTTCGGGATCGGTTTTCATTCGGAAACCCGTGCGGGCCGTTTAACGGTTTAATATTTTAATGCCTTTCAGACGGGATTTCATGCAGCTCACCTGCCGGCGGGATTTACGCTAGAATACCCACCCATGAGCGAAAACAACCCCTGCCCCTGTGGATCCGGTTCCTCCCTGGATGCGTGCTGCAAGCCTGTAATCGATGGCACAGCGAAAGCATCGACCGCCGAGGCACTGATGCGCTCCCGGTACACCGCCTACACCTTGCAGAACATTGACTACCTGGCAACCACCCTGGACGCTGCCGAGTTACAGTCCTTTGACAGGGACGGTACTGCGATGTGGGCCCGGAACTCTGTCTGGATGGGGCTCGAGATCATACAAACTTCCGCGGGTTCTTCGGACGACGAGGAAGGCACGGTGGAATTCAGGGCCAGCTATAAACAGGACGGTGTGGTGCATGAACACCACGAAGTCTCCCTGTTCCGGAAAATCAATGGTGCATGGCTGTACAGCGGCGGCAAGGGTGTCAGCCCCGTGCAATTCCGGCGTGATGCGCCAAAGACAGGCCGTAATGAACCCTGCCCCTGTGGCAGCGGCAGGAAATACAAGAAATGCTGCGGCAAATAAGCAGGTAGCTGCTTCCTGCCGCGCTAGACACCCCCTCAGTTTGCCGGACGGGCCGGTTTTGACAACCCCATGTCCCCCGCGTAATCAAACGGCAGCCGCAGAGCGGAGTCGCCGACGGCGACACTCCCATTGAGCTGGTATTTGAAACCCGGTGAGCGACCGTTTTCCAGGGTTTGCAGCTGACGGAACACCTGGATGAGGCTGGATGAGACTTCCAGCGCAATGACCCGCTCGCCATACGCCGGCACATTCACGGACTGGTTGCTGACGCCATCGGCAAATGCCTGGCCGTTGATCTCCAGCTGGAATTCGATACCGCGTATCGGCAGCTCAAAGGCATTGGGGTTCTTTACCCGCAGGCGAACCTGGTAACGCTGCTCGAACAGGTCCACAGACACCAGCTGCAGCCCCACAAGGTTGACACGTGGTGACTCGGGCCTGCCCGGCAGGGTACTGCAGGCAGTCAATCCCACCAGAAACAGCAGTATCAGGACGCGGGCATAAACATTCATAACCGTCATGATACACCCTCCGGCACCGCCATTCAGTGCCGTAAAACCACGGCCACCCCGCTTCTGGTAACCATCACGAGCCGGGACCCAAAATGCTTAATCTTGTGGGGCAGCCGCCGCTAAGCACTCAGCTGTACACTTTTCAAAAAATGGGGCATCCGGCAGTGAAACTCAAAAATCTCGTTGTAATTGCGATAATTGGCGCCGGTGTTGCCTACGGTGGCGTAAAGGGATACATCCACTATCAGGTCAAAAAACAGGTTGACCAGCTGGTTGCCGCGGCACGGCCTTTTGCCGATATCGAGTACGCATCAATCAGTTCTGACTTGCAGGGCCAGATAATGATCAATGGACTTGTCGTCTATCCGCGTGGTGTCAATGAAGCCGTGAAAACCGAGCAGCTGACAGTCATCACCCCCGGACTGGGATACTTGCTCACCGGTTCGGATGATGCAAAGCGGGGCAAGCTTCCGGAGCGCATGGGCTTCGCTCTGACGGGTGTACACCTGAATCTCAGGGGAGCCCTGGTAGAAATGCTGGAGCAGGCAGAAGCGGCGCAGCTCGGGCAGCAGCAGCCTGAAGACATCGCCTGCAGCCTGAGTGGCAACTTCCTCACCGCCCAGTACCGTGAACTGGGCGTGGACGAGCTGGTGTTCGATACCCGCTTCTCGTTTGAGCGCGGCCCTGGCATGTCACAACTCGTATTCAAAATGGATTACTCGATCCGTGACCTGGAGCAGGCCGAGATCGAGGTCACCCTGGAAGGGGTGGGTAATTCGCCGATGAACCCTGCATTTTTCAATCCACAGCTGAAGCGCGTTACGATGAGTTACCGGCCCAATGCTGCGTTCTCCCGCAAAACCCTCGAGTACTGCGCAGCCAGGCAGGATGTCGACGTGTCGACATTTATCAGCACACTGTTCGAGAAGAGTGATGAACACTACATGCAGAACCTGGGCTTTGTCCCGGGCCCCGGTATCCGCGCGGCCATGCAGGAGCTGGCGCAAAGCGGCGGCGAACTGAGCATGGTCGCCCAGCCCGCCTCGGCGCTGGATATGAAAACCGTGCACCTGTACAAACCGTCGGACTGGCCCGATCTGTTTGGCCTGATGGTGAAGGTCAACGGCAAGGAAGTATCGGATCTCAGCTTCACCCTGCCGAATGTCAGGCCCGCCCGGAAAGAGGCACCGACCGCAACAGCCAACCGGCCGGAGCTTGACCCTCCCGTCGGGCAGGAACAGGCAGCCCCGGTTCAGGCGCAGACCAGGAAAAAGGCCAGGGTTGCCCGCTCATCTTCCGGCCGTCCTCATTACCGCATCGTGAAACGCGGCGAAGTGAACAAGCTGGTAGGCAGGTATGTACGTATCTCAACGACTGATGGAAAACGCCGCAGCGGCCTCGTTCTCGGCATCATGAACGGTGTTATTTCACTCGAAATGCGTATGCATGGCGGCACGCTATCCACTGAGGTACCGGCGGCGGCAGCCAGCAAGATCGAGGTACTGGAACGCGGCTGATACTCCCCGGCACGCCTGATGCCCGCACCAGGGGCCCCCGCCTGTCGGCAGGGCCCCTGCTTTCATTGTCGACTACACCGTCAGAACAGGACTAGCCCCCGGTCTTATCGCCCGTACCCGGACAGGGCGGGCACACCGTGGGGGCAATATCCAGCGCAAACGCCGCACTGTCACTTGCCCAGCTGAAGCTCAGGTTATCCCCGTCTGTACGTTTATTGTAGGTGGTAAGAAACACAGTGAACGCACACTTCGTGCGCGGGGGTGTCGAGGCGACCGGGTGGTCCAGCATATGCCCGAATGTATGGGTCGGACCGGCACCCACTGCCGCAGGCGGTACGCCGACATTCAGGGAGGTCACCAGCATGGTATCGCTGCCACCGCTCAGCCCCCGCTTCCACGAGATCTTGTGGTAGCGCTGGAACAACTCCCAGGGGTGGTAAGCCCGGTACCCGATGCCGAACGTCGAGCTGTATGTGCCGTTGAGGAACTGGCACTCTTCGTCCGACTCCAGGCCATTCATTCTCAGGTCTTTGATGCTCGCCACCACATCCCGATTATCCCACCAGAACAGGTGTGTCAGGGCACCGAACGGAACCATGTCCGTCGGTCCTGTGTCCTGGATCTTGCGACGGAACGTGAAGGCCGCTTCAATCTCCGCCCCCGGCAGTCCCGTGGACGGTGTTCCGTTGGGGCGCAGACGTTTCCCGGTTGCATCGAAGATCTCGATGGTCACCAGGTGCCGCTTCGCGGGCTGCCCGGCAACCGCACCGGGATCGCTCCACTGCTTCGATGAACTGTTGGTGTTCAGGTAAACATGATACTGGTCCGCTTCCCAGTCCGCGTTCGTACCAAGATCACCGTCGAACGGAATCTCATACAGGTTAGCCTGCGGTTCATCAGGTGCGGTGGTGCTGTAGGGACCGAGGGTGACCGGCACCACATCGACACCTCCGGATACGGCAACGGCTTTTTTCCACGAAAGACCCCTGGTCACATACTCGGAAACCCCGACCGGATTGCCGTCATCATCGGCCTCGGTAACGCTCACGCGATAGTACTTTGCACCAATGGTTCGCATGCTCTCCGAGAACATGATCGCGAGCTTCAGGGTACCGCCCCAGTTTCGATCATGAACGTTATTGCCGTCATGAGGCCCCCCGGCGGGGAAAGCCAGGCCATCGTTTGCATCAGGCTCTCCCACGGACGTGGCATTGGTCTGACCGGGGGTTTTGAGCAGCGAGGAGTCCGTATCACCGATTTCGTCCAGGTACACGAACGCATCCCCGGCGCCCCCGTTGTCACGGCAGGCAACGGCCCACGGATGGTAGGACTTGAGCGAAGCCTTGTCGTCCTGGTCGTACCAGTGGCCGGCAGCTACGCCGTTATAGATCGTGACCGTAAACGGTCCGATTTTCTGTTTGACTTTATAAGCATACTTTTCGTGGCACCCCACGCGCAGTAAGCGGGGGAACTCGGACCAGCAGATGTTAAACCTTCCGTCGGGCCCGATGGTCCCTTCCGCCACCTTTACGGGGCTGCCGCAGGAATGGCGGCGGCATAACAGGTACGGCCGCGTATTGATGTACTCCGCGACCCGCTCCGCCGGCATGCTGCGCAGGGCCTGCAGGTCCTGGTTGGCGCGAAGCGACTGTTCATCCAGTGCACCGTCGCGCAGGAACAGGGGGTTGTACGGTCCCGGGTCCGGACCGGGGCCGGGCGGGTTGGTTAAATCGGGTATCTCCGGAATCCCGTTGAGCAGATCTTCCAGGTCCTCCAGCAGTGTGTCGAGCCGGGGATCCCTGAACACCCAGGGCTCGCAGCAACAGACACGCCGGTATACCTCGACAGTGCCAAGGCAGATTTTCGAACACCGGACCGGCCAGGCGATGAGATCATCCAGGCCTATGGCAGTGGAAAGCTGATCAGCAATGACAGGTGCGCCAATCGCCGCAACTTTCCGGGACGGCAATATCATGCTGTCCGGCGAAACCAGCGGACGCAAGGCTGCGCGGGCCAGCTCCACATGCCACCACGAGGAGCGCCGGCACCGGCTCACGGTTCCCGATACGCAACGGTAGCGGAAGAACCAGCCTTCCCAGACACCACGGCCGATATCCAGGATACCGGCCTCCAGGATTGAGCCGAAATCGACTGCCCGGTAAGTCAGGTATACGTCGGAAGGAACGTCCTGTGCAACTTTGTCCCCGGGACCGACACGGACACGATGTGCTTTTTTAAGCACGTTCGCCGGAAGTTTGAACGTGCCATCTTCATCGACAACCAGGCTCACGAGACACTTGCCCTTGCGGTCGAATGCACTGACCGTGACATCCGGGCGTTCTTCTCCGGGTTTCAGCCCCTGAAGCCTCAGCTTCATCCTGGCGGATCCAGACCCGCCATTGTCATTGTTTTTCACTGCCATGATAACGCCTCCCTGTGAAATGAATAGCCGTATCGGCGCCAGCGTAACAGGCCGAAATGCACTGCGCGCCTGATGCCATCCCTGCCTGCCTCTTCTCCGCTTTTAAAAAAAAACATAAAAAAAGCCACGAGTTCAGCTCGTGGCCTTTTTAAAAAACTTCCAGATTGTGCCATCCCCTGGTAAACATCATCCATCCATCCCTGTCGCTATACTGAGACAGTAGTGAATGCTTATCACATCCTGCTACAAGTCAATCCTAGCCGGGATCTGGTGACTTACAAGGAAACCGGAAAAAAATATTTCTGCCACTACCCTGTCGTCCCGGGGGGCTTAAGTTTTACAGGCGTTGATTATCCTGCCTTCTTTCCGGATCTGCGTCCCGCCCGTACTTGCGGCGGGACGCACGACTCCGCCGGCAGATTTAATTTACAACTCGTTATCGTGGCACTCGACGCAGCCAACCTGGTGATCATTCGGGAACAGCGTGCTTTTCCCGTCCGGGCAGAACGCTGTCTTCTCGTCGCACTTGAGCACGCGATCCTGAGCCATGGCTGACAGCACCGTGCCCTCACCGTTACGACCGTGACAGGCCCGGCACGCATCCGGGTTGTTCCTGGCCAGGTCTTCGTGATCACCTTCAGCAAACTTCACGCCTGCACTGCCGATGGGATGCATCCCGTGCGGTCCGTCAAGGTTCACACCCAGGTCGCCTGTATGGCAGGTACTGCACTCGGCGATAGTCCCTGTATGTCCCTGCAGTTGCGTGGCGGTGACGTTGTCGTTGGCAGCCGGGTTCTTGTTCGGCCAGATACCGTGCGTCGAACCGTGACAGGCTTCGCAGAACACACCCTCGTGCCCTTTGCTGACCCGGTACAGTATCGGGTTACCGGCAGCAGCACCCGTTTTAACAACGTTTTCGGCAAAGCGCTTGTTGGTCGGCACAATCGGTGTGGCCTTGCTGTCCGTGACCAGGTAAGCCTGCATCAGGCGAATACCGTCCTGCGGATCACTGATCGTACCCGGGGCGCCATTCATGCTGTTCATGGCGTCACCAGTATGGCAGGAACCGCAACCCGGTTCATTGGCCCAGGGAACACGTGGTGTCGCCGGGTTGGTATAGAAGTCACCTGCAAGCTCGAACGCACCCGGGTTGGATGGTGTCACATTGCGCGAGAAGTCGTCACCGACCTGCGCCATGTCGCCGTGGCAGTCCTGGCACAGCATGCCGCCGTTCGCCATCGCCCCGCGCAGGCAGTCGGTACGCCGCCCCGGGTGGCACTGGTAGCAGGTGGCTTCCAGCACCTGCCTGCCCTCCAGAGGGTTACGCAGGTTGCCGATGCCGTCCACGGGTGGCGGCATCTGCGGGAACAGCGGGTTTCCGTCCAGGTCTTCCACTGTGGCATGGTGGCTGTGCATGACGTTGGACATACTGCGCACATTGGTCTGCTGACGACCGTTGGCATCCGCATCGCCCGCACCCTTGGGACCGACATGAGCCAGGTCCAGCGCCGGGGTGTAGTGGCAGGTCTGGCAGACGACCGGCGTACTGTTCTCCAGGTCGGTGTTGTGCCGGAGATCGTGCAGCCGTATCAGGTTCAGATCCGCCGCGTACTCTCTGCTGACTTCCAGCGGGACACTGACATCGAACTCGGGGTCATCGAGCACCGTGGCTACCGGCACGCCGGCATCGCTGAGCGCCCGGGTTGCGGCCCCGTTGCCGCCATCGACCACCGCGTTATGGCAAAAGCCGCAGTTGGCTTCACCGGAGATAGGCAGCACGGTATCCAGTGAGGCCAGCACCTGGTTGCCGGACTGGGCCTGCACGCGCATCAGCGGCCAGGGGTTCTCCCGTCCGAAATCATCGAATGCCGTCAGTGGAATACCGGCTGCCTCGAACCAGCGGACTTCGTTGACGGTATAGCCGAACGGGAAATTGGTGAAGAAAGGCTGGTCGACCGTATAAAACTTGAAGGCCATCGGGTCGTTGGCTGCATAAGGCGCGGAACGGCCCGGCATCTCCTGCTGTTCTGCCGTCAGTGCACCGTCTCCCAGGTAGAGTCGCTCGACGTTCGGCATCGGCAAACCCAGGTCCTGGATGTTCGCATCGGGGTAGAACGCATCCAGAATGCCGGGGGGATAGAAGGGCCGGTATGCCGCCAGTGCAATCGGCTCTGTACCGCCGGAGATGATATCCCAGAAGTTGGTTTTAAACACCGTCCCGTCCCTGGTCAGGCCGGACAGCACAGGCCCGTTACCCGCAGAGTTGATCCCGGTCAGAATCGGATCGGCCGGGTTGGAACCCGCAGAGTAAACAACACTCACACCATCGCCGGGGCCCAGGATCCTGGGTTCACCTCCGCGCTGTATAACCTGGCTGTGTACCACGTTGAAAGGCGGCAGGATGCTGGAGATACGGGTATCGAAATCACCGCAGTGCATGCCGAGGTCGTTGGCGGCAAACACCTTGTAACCCGCCAGCCCGATAAACGGCAGTTCACTGGCCGCCGCACCGGGTAATCCGTTCTGGCTGGTAGAGTTGATCGAAATTCCGGGCTGCTGTCCCTGGTCAGTGATAACCGCCGTGGTCGAATCACTGTCGCTACCACCGTCATTGTCCGTTACCGTCAGTACCACTGTATAGGTACCGGCGGTGGCATAGGTATGACCTGGATTTGCCGAGTTGCTGAACCCTGAATCACCGAAATCCCAGGCATAGGCGACAATACTTCCATCAGGATCGTTCGAACCCGTACTGCTGAAACTCACGGCAAGGCCCGTGGTTCCTGTGTAGGGACCGTTGGCATTGGCCGTTGGCGGTGTATTGCCTCCGCCACCGATACCACATCCACCCGGGAACTTATCGGATTTTTTTACTTTTTTCTCGTCGCTTCTGTCGCCGGATTCGGCACGCACGCGGCACGGTATGGCATCCGGTTCTTTCTTTTTATATTTCCATTTACCCTCATCGTCCGCATTCACCGTGGCGAACTGCACACCGCTCTCTGCATCGAACAGCTGCACTGCAGCGTGATCACCGGCCTTGCCCTTTATCTTGAGACGGTTGTCTTCCTGCTTGTATTTGGCTTCCTCAATTTTGAACTTGTTATCCGCCAGTGCAGTGCCTGTGCCTGCCAGACTGAACAACGACACGATAAACGCACAACCGACCAGGAACAGCGTATTCCTGCGGATTGACCTGCCACTCTTGCTTCCTGCTCTATGTGTAACCTGATGCATGGTTTGCTCTCCTCCGATCTAAAGCCGATACAGGAGCAAGAGTCGGGCCAACCCGGGGGGGTTGACGCAGGCATCTGTTACATAGCCATTTTTATAACCCGGCACAGGAACAGGTTCTGACAATGACAGTCAGAACAACTGTCATCCCTGTCATGAACTGACGACACTGGCAGACTTTGTAATATTCAGCGCAAACGTACTGTAGCCGTATGGCTACAGTTAACTGTTAAAGCGTATTGATGTGCCGGGGGACCGGGAATCAGCTGAGCTGATAACGTTTCAGCTTGCGGTACAGGGTGCGCTCACTGACATCCAGCGCGGCTGCAACCTTGCGCCGGTTATTATTGTATTGTTTCAGTAGCCGGTGGATGTGGCGTGCCTCGACACTCTCCAGGGTACAGGCATCCGCACCGGGATCAAAAACAGCAGCCTGTTGTGCTTCAGTCAACTGCTCATCACAGGTGGCGGGCCGCCTGGATTTCATTTCACCAATAACCGCCGTGATGCCCGGTGCAGCTATCACACCATCGCTGCTGTGTGCAGCGGCCACACTGAGGATATTGCGCAACTCACGGACATTGCCAGGGTAATCATAACGCTCAAGCTCCCTGATCGCGTCTGGAGCAAGCTCATACCCTTTACCCGTCGAGCTTCTGATACGGTCGAGCAACGCCCGTGCAAGCAGTGGAATATCCTGCTCCCGGGTGCGCAGGTCGGGAATTCGTATATGCATGCAGGCAATGCGGTAGTACAGGTCTTCCCGGAAAGCCCGCGCTTCAACATCAGCACCCAGGTTGCGGTTGGTTGCGCAGATAATGCGTGCATTGGTATGCAGCGTCTTGCGCCCGCCCACGCGCCGGTATTCTCCTGTCTCCAGCACGCGCAATAACTTGGCTTGCAGGCAGACAGGCAATTCGCCGATTTCGTCAAGAAACAGAGTCCCGCCATCCACCAGCTCGAACAGGCCTTCCTTCTTGCCCACGCTGCCGGTAAATGCGCCCTGTTCATGTCCGAATACCTCGGACTCGAACAGCGATTCGGTCAGCACGGTGCAATCGAGTGTCAGGAACGGATTGTCGTGGCGGCGTGACTGCAGGTGAATATAGTTTGCGGCAAGATCCTTGCCTGTGCCGGTTTCACCTTCCAGCAACACAGGGGCATCCGAAGTTGCCGCCATGTCGAGTTGTTCGAGCACTTTCAGAAATGCGGGCGACTTGCCTACCATGTTGAGCTGTTTTGTCTGCCCGGGAGCGGCGTCAGAGAGTTCTTCTATAACCTCACCAAGAAACATTTCCCCGTTGGCATCCTGCAGCGGGTAGGCCCTGAATCGTACGCGGTGAATCCCGCCCATGTCATCGTAGTGCACGTGCAGGCAGGAGCAGCTGTCGCCACCGGCATAGATCTTCTCATGCGGACATTCGCCACCGGAATCGAAACAGGGTAACTCGCTGTAATGGCTCACCTGGTAACAGGGCCGTCCCGTGACCTGGCCGGCACTCAGACCGTATACCTTCTGGTAAGCCTTGTTGACGGCAACCACCCGGAAGTTACGATCGATGACCACGAACGGCAGTTCATGTGTGTTGATGAGCGATTGAAGGCTGATACTGTGACCGAAATCCAGGAGGCCGGCAGACACTACACTGTCCTGTTCAAACTTCCTGTCGATGCCAACCCCGTCAGACATAACAGGTCCTGACATCGCTCAAACACGCGACCGAAGTCGCTATACAAACGTCTAAACTTTTACCGCAACACAATCTCAATAGCCCGAACAAACGCTCTTTGAATTCCATCTCCATAAAAATCCACCGTGAAGTCAGTCACTTGATATTTTTTACATTGGGACTGTAATCCCAATTGTAGTTCCTGGCGTATATTCTATCCAGCAGAACGGGCGCCTGGATACGCTGAACGCGTGCGCCCGGAAACATCATCAGATGGAGCATTAAAACCTAGACACCCGGCCAGTGGACTTCCTGCTGGCCGATACAGACAATGGTTGAAACCCTATATTCTCTGCATGGGTTTTTGGCCGCACTCACCCCCCTTTGAGTGTGGCCATTTTTTTATCCGGGGAAACGCGGATAACTTTTATTCCGCACACTCAATACACAATGTTGTATACGGCACGGCCGCAAGCCGTTTTTCATCGATAGGCTCCCCACAACGTACACAAACCCCGTATGTCCCCTCACTGATTCTGAGCAGGGCGTTGTTGATTTGCTGCACGGTGACTCTGGCTTCCTCGTCCAGGGCGTTCAGCACATCGTCATTTTCCCCCTGGGTGACCTGTTCGGCAAAATCCTTCTCGACGGCCTCTTCGCGGTGGTGAATATGTTTGTCAATTGCACTGATCCGCGAAGTCATTTCATCGCGCAGGTCTTTCAACCGGGTTTCATACCCAGAATAGTCTGTCATCGTCAACCTCCTGTCAGCCTCCTGCCTGCAACATCGCAAACAGTTCATCCTTCAGGGCAAGCCGTTTTTTCTTCAGCGTGTCCAGGTATTCATCCGAGGTAACTTCTATGCCTTCTTCAACCCGGATGACCTCATGGTCGATTTCATGGTATTTGTCGAACTGGCGCGCGAAATGCTTGTTGGACATTTTCAGGTCGTGGATGCGCTCCCTATGCTCCGGGAGCTCATGGATCAAATCGTGTTTTTCACCCAGCATGGATTTCCCCCTTGTGGTATGAACAATCTACTGTTTTATAGTAGACGGAATTTCCCGGCGTGTAATTGATGTCGGGCAAATGATTCACCGGGTCAGGCGCGCATACAGCAGCGGCAGCCTGGCGGGCAGCTCACCCGCATTCCGCACCACCATGTAGGATGTGGTGCCGAACAGGTAGGGCAGGTAGTCCCTGGCTTTCTCATCGATGGTCACGCAGAACGGCCGCACACCCGACTTTACAGCCTCCTGCACCGCCATGCGGGTATCCTCGATACCGTAGCGGCCTTCATACTTGTCCAGGTCGTTGGGCTTGCCGTCAGTCAGGATCAACAGCAGTTTTTCGCTGGAGGCTTCTTTGCCCAGCAAGCTGGTGGCATGACGAATGGCGGCACCCATACGCGTGTAGTAACCCGGTTTGATGGCCTGGATCCTGCCTTTCACCTCGGGCGAGTAGTTCTCTCCGAATGTTTTCAGGGTGTGGAAACGCACGTGGTTGCGACGTCGGGAAGAAAACCCGTACAGGGAGAAGCGGTCACCGGTACCTGACAGCGCCTCGGAAAACAGGAACAGGCTGTCACGGATGACATCGATGACGCGCTGCTCGTCGTTGATGTGGCTGTCGGTCGACAGGGACAGGTCGGCCAGCAGCAGGCAGGACATGTCCCGTTCGGCGTTGCGGAAGCTGCGGAACAGGTCGGCATCGGCGCTTTTCACCCCGCGCAGGCGGTCCGTGGTGTGATCGATAAGTGCATTGATGTCCAGCTCCGCGCCATCGGGCTGGCCGTTCAGCCAGATACGCCGTGGTTTGAGCATTTCAAACAGGCTGCGCAGGCGCCGCGCCCGGGTGCGCAGGTGGTCCGGCAGGGCCGCGGGCTCGACGTCGCGTGCCAGCATGGGCTGTAAACGGCAGTGGTCAGCCTGCAGGGTCTGTTGCCTGAAGTCCCATTCCGGCAGGGCGATGCCCTCCCCCAGGCAGACATCATCGTGTTGCTCGGGCGGCAGGTCCAGGTCGAAACGCAGGCGCGAAGCCGTGCGTTTGCGGTCGCGCGCAATACTCAGGACATCCATGTCCTCGATGGCGGATTTTGCATCCTCGTCTTCGTTTTCTTCCGTGGTGCGGTCGACGGCCACGTATTCCGCCCGGGTGAACAGGCTTTCCAGCCGGAATGCCAGCAGGCCGTCGCGGCCGTCCGGCATGTCCACGCGCTCGCCGCGGCGACGCTTGTCGGTTTCGACCTGCTTGCTGTGCGAGCTGTCCGGGTCGTCATTTTCGTCTTCATCGGCAGGTACCGCTGTCGCAGCGAACTGCGGTGGCGCAGGATGCAGCCACAGGGGTACCGGCTGCGGCGCACGTTTTGCCGCCGGCAATGCCGCCACCCGGGTTTCAGGCTCAAGCAGGTAGCGGCGGATCAGGGTTTCCTGTGCCGCCTCGTCTACGCCGAGCGTATCCGCTTGCGGCCGCTGTGCAAGGTGCGCCTCGACCAGTTGCCGGTAACGCTTCTGCAGGCCGGGATAGCGTTGCAGCGTATCGGCTGTTGCCGACACATTACACTGCAGCCAGTCGCCGCTGAAGTTCCGGCTGTTGGCGGCCAGTGCCGCCAGCCAGAGATACAACTGGCGGTTGAGTTCGGGTTCCGGGAACCAGGCAATGCGCGCGGGCAGACGCAGGGTCTCCTCGTCACGCCAGGCCAGCTCAACCTGCCTGCCACTGCCGGCGATACGGTCCAGCAGCGAACGGCGCGCACCGTGTTCGGTTTCAGTGGTGGCTTCCACGCGCAGCCCGCCTTCGCCACCCAATGCGCGGAACATCAATGCGGCAGGCTGGCGTATCTCGTCCAGGCTGACCGCAGCCTCCGGGTAGTCGCGCCGTGCAGCGCGGGTTACCACTTTGTCCCAGAGTTTTCCTACCCATTCTTCCATTGTTAAGAATCCTCGCCCGGCGTGCGGACAAAACAGGTGGCGGGCACTTCCGGCCGGCGCCCGAAATCGCGCTCGGAGACATCCAGCGCGCACTGGCTGGAAACCATTTGCAGCAGGCTGTCCTGCCCTTTTGGCCGGTTGACCTCTTCGCAGGCCTGCACACATTGCTGGCACTGGGTGCAGGTAAACATCTTGCGCTTGATCTGGCGCGGTTGCAGGCGCATGGGACAGGCGTGCTCACAGGATTTGTCGCAATCCGCGCAGGCTGCCGCGCGCTCGCGATCAAAACCGATCACCAGCGCCTTGCGGTTGGCCATCCAGACCAGGCTCTGGAACAGGCCGACCGCACAACCGTAACGGCAGAACAGGTGCCGGGCAAACGTGAACTCAATACTCAGTAACAGTGTGGCTACGGTAATAAAAATAAACTGGTTACGGGTCAGTTCACCCCGCAACAGGTTGCCCCAGATCTCAAACGGCGGCAGCAGGTAAGTCAGAAAACTCACCGCCCAGAGCAATGAAAAGAACAGCACTGCAGCCGCCACCAGTAACCAGGCTCGCTTGCGCGGGTGAATCTCCACGCCGTCGGATTGCACTTCCGGCAGGGTTTCCTTCTGCCACAGGGTGACTTTCCCCGAAGCACGACGCATCAGGCTGTTGATGGCCTCGACCACGGAAA
>DRNU01000014.1 GCA_011374975.1 Gammaproteobacteria bacterium
ACCGCCCTCCTCTGCTTCCATATCCGCACGCCGCAGCTGCTGAACCATCATTTCCGCCAGCCCCAGCCCCTGCTTTTTACTCATATCGAGCGCCAGTTGCTGGTCATACATGGACTGGTAGGTTTTGGTCTGCTCGCTGTCCATCAACCCCTCGCCCAGACCGGCATCGCGCATGCTCTTCAGCATCATCTGGATGAACAGCGCCTCGAACTGGCCGGCAACCTCACGTAAAGTTTCCTCGCTGTTGTCATTGGCACGGCCACGCAGTTCGGCAAGACCCTTGAAGTCAGTGTAGACGTCGGTATGCAGAACGGGGGATGTCATGCCACTGTCCTGCCTAGATAACCATCAGCTCTGCGCGCAGGGCGCCGGCCTGTTTCAGGGCCTGGAGTATCGACACAATATCCGCGGGGGTGGCGCCGACACGGTTCACGCCGTCGACAATATCCTGCAGGGTGATATTGGGTTGCAGCATGAAGGTATGGTTGCCCTTCAGGCCGATATCAATATCGCTCTGGTCGGTGACCGCGGTGCGGCCACGCCTGGCAAAGGCGCCCGGCTGGCTGACCTGCTGGTTCTCGGTAATGGTTACCACCAGCGTGCCGTGCGATACCGCGGCCGGCAGTATCTTCACCCTCGCGCCGATGACCACGGTACCGGTACGGGAGTTGATGACCACGCGCGCCGCCGCCTCACCCGGCTCGACGGAAATATTTTCCACCAGCGAGGCGAAGGCAACGCGCTGTGAGGCATCACGCGGGGCGCTGACCCGGATCGATACCGAGTCCATCGGCATGGCAATGCCGGGGCCTACAGTTTCGTTGATGGCATTGGCCAGCCGGTTGGCGGTGGTAAAGTCAGAGCGATTCAGGTTCAGGGTAATAAAATCGCCTTGCAGGAAGGGATTGTTCACCACCCGCTCCACCGTGGCGCCGTTCGGAATGGTGCCGACACTGGGTACATTGACGGTAATACTCGAGCCGTCGGAACCCTGCGCATTCAGGCCACTCACCAGCAGATCGCCCTGGGCCATGGCATAGACCCGTCCATCGGCACCCTTGAGTGGCGCCATTAACAGGGCGCCGCCACGCAGGCTCTTGGCGTTACCAATAGAAGACACAGTGACATCGATGGTCTGCCCGACCTTGGCAAATGCAGGTAATCTGGCGTGTATGGATACAGCGGCGACATTCTTCAGCTGCGGCGTGGTGCCCGGCGGCAGGGTAATACCGAACTGCTTCAACATGTTCTGCAAACTCTGCACGGTAAACGGCGTCTGGCTGGTCTGGTCACCGCTGCCGTCGAGACCGACCACCAGCCCGTAACCGACCAGCTGGTTTTCCCGCACCCCGGCCAGGTGGGTCAGATCCTTGATACGCTCCGCCCATGCCGTGTTGGCAAGAACACACAGTGACACCAATAAAAACAGTTTACGCATGATAGTTTGCTGCCCCGCTGTGCCTAGAACGGCCATACCGGATGATTGAAGAAACGCGCCAGCCAGCCCATCTGGTTGGCCTCGGCCAGTGCACCCCGACCACTGTAGGTAATGCGCGCATCACCGATCTGGGTAGACAGTATTCTGTTATTGGTACCGACGTCCTGCGGACGCACGATGCCGGAAATCTGGATAAATTCCTCACCCTGGTTCAGGGTCAGCCATTTCTCGCCGCGCACCACCAGGTTGCCGTTCGGCAACACGTCGGCAATGGTGACCGTGATCTCGCCCGTGAGGCTGTTGCTCTGGCTGGAATCCGCGGTACCCTCGAAGGCGCGCTCCGCGTTCAGGTTCTGCTGCAGGTTGTTGTTACGGTTGGAATCCAGCGGAATCAGCCCCGGCAGGTTGAACTGCGGCGAGGCACCGAAGAAGGTCGGGTTGGCGATGGTCGTTTCCTGGTTCTTGTCAGCCTTGGTCTTGGCTGATTTCGAAGCCGATGTCTTTTCCTGCAACACCACGGTCAGCACATCACCGATACGGCGTGCCTTGACATCCTCGAACAGGCGCACGTCACGGGACGCCTGGTAGATGGAACCGCCGACGGGGTCGACACTGGTATAGGCCTGCGGCATGGTCGGCCGGTAGTTGTCGCGCGGCGGCGGCTGCATAGTGGCACAGCCGGCGGACAGCAGCGTTAGCAGGCCTGTCAGCAACAGCCTGTGACCGGTATAGGTATATGACTTCATCATGCGCTTGCCACCCCTGTATAACCGTTAGAGATTCTGGGTCACGAACTGCAACATGCGGTCCGTGGTCTGGATCGCCTTGGAGTTCATCTCGTAGGCACGCTGGGTCTCGATCATGTTGACCAGCTCTTCAACGACATTGACGTTGGAGGTTTCCAGCGCACCCTGTATTACCGTGCCCAGGCCGTTCAGACCCGGCGTACCGGTGGAGGGAGATCCGCTCGATGCAGTCTCCAGGTACAGGTTTTCACCAACTGCCTGCAAACCCGTGGGATTGATAAAATCGGCCAGCTGCACGCTGCCGACCTGGGTCGGCGCGGTACTGCCCGGCACCAGAGCCGATACCACACCGTCGGAACCGATGGTCACGGTGGTCGCATTGCTCGGCAGGGTAATGGCCGGCTGGATCACGTAGCCGCTGGAGGTGACCAGCTGCCCGGTCTCGTCCATTTTCATGGCGCCGTCACGGCTGTAGGCGAGATTGCCGTCCGGCAGCAGCACCTGCAGGAAACCGCGTCCCTGGATGGCAACATCCAGGCTGTTGTTGGTCTGCACAATGTTGCCCAGCGTCTGGATCTTCTCGGTGGCAACGGTGCGTACACCGGTACCCAGTTGCAGGCCGGTCGGCAGGCGACTGTTCTGCGACGAGAGTGCGCCGGCCTGGCGCACGTTCTGGTACAGCAGGTCCTCGAACACCGCACGGTCGCGTTTGAAACCGTTGGTGTTGACGTTGGCAAGGTTGTTGGATATCACGCCCATGCGCATCTGCTGCGCTTCGAGACCGGTTTTCGCTACCCATAGTGCCTTGTTCATATCGTTACCTCGTTATTCCTGTAACCACTAGCTCATATTCATGATCTGAGTGGTGCGTTCATCCATTTCCTTGGCGGTACTCATGATCTTTACCGAAATCTCGAACTGGCGCGCCAGACCGATCATGTTGACCATGGCCTCCACACCGTTCACGTTGCTGCTTTCCAGCGCGCCGCTGATCAGGCTGACATCGCTGCTGGCCGGTGCATCCGAGCCGTCACGCATGCGCAACAGGCCGTCCGCGCCTTTCTTCAGCTCTTCCGCCGGCGGTGACACCAGCTTGATACGGCCCACTTCGGACAGGGTATTGGGCTGCTGGCCCAGCGGGCGCACGCTGATCGTGCCGTCGCTGCCGATTTCCAGCTTCTGGTTTTCCGGGACCACGATGGGACCGGAATCGCCCAGCACCGGGTTCTCCGAACGCGTCATCAACTGGCCGTTGATATTGACGTGCAGGTTGCCGGCGCGCGTGTAGGCCTCGCCGCCGTCCGGCGCCTGCACCGCGATCCAGCCATTGCCGTTGACCGCCACATCCAGGGTACGGCCGGTGCGCTCCATCTGGCCCTTCTCGAAGCTGGTGCTGTTGTCCCCGGCAACCGAGTAGGCCCGGCTCTCGAAACCCGCGCCCTTGATGACACGCGGCGAGAAGGTGGCCATATCCGCCTGGAAACCCGTGGTGTTGGCGTTGGCCAGGTTGTGCGAATTGACCGCCTGGGCACGCATGAGCTGCTTCCCCGCGTTGCCGATAACAAACAGTACCCGATCCATAATCTCAGTCCCTGCTCAGCCTTAACGGATATTAATGATGGTCTGGGTGATGGTATCCGCAGTGGTAATCACCTGGGCATTGGCCTGGAAATTACGCTGTGCGGTAATCATGTTGACCAGTTCCTCGGTGAGGTCCACGTTGGAACCTTCCAGCGCCCCGGACTCGATCAGGCCGGCGGCGCCGGTGCCCGGTGCCCCCACCAGTGGCGCCCCGGAATCGAAGGTCTCGGCCCAGCTGGTATCACCCAGCTGGCGCAGGCCCTGCGAGTTGTTGAACGTGGCAATAGCGATCTGTCCCAGTGTACGTGACTGGCCGTTGGTGAAACGCGAGGTGATAACACCGGTGTCACTGATATCGATACCGCTCAAACGGCCGGTTGCAAAACCGTCCTGTACCAGTGCATTGACACTGAAAGGGCTGCCGAACTGGGAGGTATTGTTGTAATCAACAGCCACGGTCATCGCTGCCGCACCACCGGAAGGAGTAAACGTCATGCTGGTGGGGCTGCCGCCGGTGATGGCACCGGTACTGTCGAAAGTAATCGTTTCACCGGCTGGCGCACCTGCATTGACCTGCGTTCCATCGACATACTGGTAGACGTCCCAGGTATTGTCAGCAGTCTTGCGGAAATACATGGTGCTGAGGTGCGGTGACCCCAGGCTGTCGAACATGGTCAGTGATGTCGAGTTGTTATAGGAGCTGGCATCGGTCGTGCTGAAGGCTGCGGTCGGTGCCGTTGCCGAGGCATCCAGGTTGGCCTGCACATCGATGGTCGTGGTCGCTGCCGGCGCGATGTCGGAACGATCCAGTTGCAGGGGGCCGGTAGCGCCGGTGATATTGCCGCTGGCATCCGCCTGGAAAATAGTCAGTTGCTGCTGCTGGTTGTTGACCACGAAACCGTTGCGGTCGACACCCAGCGCCCCGGCGCGGGTATAGGCGTTGACGCCATTGTCATTCATGATAAAGAAACCCTGCCCGCTGAGCGCCAGGTCCAGGTTGTTATCGGTAAAACCGATATTGCCCTGGGTAAACTGCTGCGAGACCGAGGACACCCGCACACCGGTACCGATGGCGTTGGCGGTGACGCCCAGGTTCGAGGTTGCGAAAATATCCGAGAACTCGGCACGCGACTCCTTGAAGCCCGTGGTGCCGGCGTTGGCCACGTTGTTACCGATAATCCGCAATTCCGCGGACGCTGCGTTCAAACCACTGAGTGCTGTACGAAACGGCATGTTATATCTCCTTCAGACAGACGGTTTACAGGATCTGCCGGACTTCCTTGAAGTCCAGCGCGCCGATACCGTCAAGATCCAGCAACAGCCCACCGCTGTTGCTCAATGTCACACTGCGAACTTCCGAGACGAGCAGGGTTTCGACGGCTTCATAGTTCCCGTCGATACTCGCCTCGGCACTTACGAAATAGGCGCCGGGCCCGGCAAAGGTGCCGTCATTTTTAAGGCCGTCCCACTGGAACGAGACAGCGCCCGAGGTCTGTGCGCCCAGCTCCAGCCGGCGCACCACCTGGCCGGCCTGGTCATAGACATTGACCACCACCTCGCCACTGGCTGCCGGCAGTTCCACGTTGCCGCGGATGGTGCCACCTTCGGCCAGTGCAGCCACGCCGGTCGGCGCCAGCACCTGGCGTCCCACCAGGTTGGTCGCCTGCAGGGCCTGGTTCGATACCAGCGACTCGCTGAGCTGCGAGAATCCCTCGTTCAGGTCGCCGATGCCTTCCACGGCGGAAAACTGTGCAATCTGCGACAGGAAATCCCCGTTCTCCATTGGCTTGAACGGGTCCTGGTTCTGCAGCTGGGTTGTCATCAGCTTGAGGAAATCCTGCTGCCCCAGCGCCTTGTCAGACGTTTTGGCATTCAGGTCCTGTACGGTGCGGAAATCAATTCCCTGGGTACTGTTCTGTGTATCAATCATTGGACTGTCCCGGTCAACTTACTCACTGCCCCATCCGGAGCGTGGCAAGCATCATCTGTTTGGAAGCATTGAGAACTTCAACACTGCTCTGGTAGGAGCGTGAAGCGGAAATCATGTTGGCCATTTCATCGACCACGTTGACGTTGGGGAGGAACACATAGCCGTTCTCGTCCGCCAGCGGGTTATTCGGCTGGTACTGCTGCTCCAGCTTGCGCTGGTCTTCATAGATACCGGTAACCTCTACCCCCATACCCGGGGAATTCCCGTGCAGCGACTGCATCACGGCGGAGAACACCGGGTTACGGGCGCGGTAGGTATCTTCTTCCCTGCCGCCCACACTCTGTGCATTGGCGAGGTTGCTGGAGGTCACGTTGAGGCGCACGCTCTGTGCGCTCATGGAGGAGCCGGCAATATCAAATACATCCAGTAAAGACATCTATCATTCTCCCTTGAGCGCCAGCTTCAGACCCTTGAACTTGCCGTTCAGGAAGGTCAGTGTCGACTGGTAGCGCATTGCGTTCTTGGTGAATTCGGTCGTTTCCACCTGGGTATCAACAGTATTGCCATCCATGGATGGCTGGTTGGGGGTGCGATACAGCAGTTTCGCCCCGGACAAGCCGGCGGACGGGCCGCTGAGATGCGCACCCTGCGTGGTCTTCAGGCTGAGTTGCCGGCCACCGGCCTTCGCCAGCACCGAACGGAAGTCGACATCGCGTGCCTTGTAGCCCGGGGTATCGGCATTGGCAATGTTGGAAGCCAGCACTGTGGAACGCCGGGCATAAAGACCCAGGTCCTTTGGCAGATTTCCCAACGCTTTGTCAAAACTGATGGCCATTACGCCTCCTGCAATTCAACACTTGCATGAGACAGAGCAACCCTCGTGCCAACTGGAGTTATTGCTGGAAAATCATTCGCTTGAAGAAATCAAACAGGGGTGGAACGGTTGCCGGCGGCAAACATTGACCGGCAGGCGGCAAGCTTTGCGGGGCGGGTCAGGCTTTTTTCCGGTACACCACGCCCGGGTTGCAGCGCACCATATCGAAAGCATCCGAATACTGCGTGATGGCCTCGGCCGCACCCAGCAGCAGGTAGCCGCCCGGGTTGAGGATAGCGGCCATACGCCTGATGATGTCGACCTTTGATTCCGAGGAAAAATAGATCAGTACATTGCGACAGAAGATCACGTCAAAACGCCCCAGCGCGGCGTAACTGCTCAACAGGTTGCCCTGTGTAAAGCGCACCCGTTTGCGAATATCCGCGCGTATCTGCCAGCGTTCTTCCCAGTGTTTCGTATCCTTCTCAAAATAACGATCGCGGACATCCGCCGGCAAACCGCGCGCCAGTGCTATGGGATCGTAGTAACCCTCTTTGGCTTCCGCCAGTACCGCCGGTGAGATATCGGTCGCGATAATCTGCGCATCGGAAATGGAACCCGGATTTTTCGCCAGATAATCCTGCACGGTCATACTGATTGAATAGGGTTCCTGGCCGGTGGAGCAGGCCGCCGACCAGATTCGCGGCGTGCGTTGCCGACGTTCGGCGCATTCCGGGAGAATGATTTCGGACAGTATCTTGAACGGGTGGTTGTCACGGAACCATAAGGTCTCGTTGGTAGTCATGGCCTCGACCACGCGCTCGCGCATGGCGCCGCCGGAACGTTCCCGGCGCAGTTGCGCGACCAGCTCACCCAGCGACTTCACACCGGCCTCACTGACCATGCGCCCCAGCCGGCTCTGTACCAGGTAGTGCTTGTTGTCACCCAGCAGAATACCGCAGGCGTCTTCGAGGAACTGGCGAAAAGCTTCGTAATCGTCAGCGTTTATGCGTGCCAGTGGCAAACCATGAATTCCTTGTCTGTCGGTCGGACGATGCCGTCAGGCACGGTACGGCATTATAATCACGCCGCGTGGGCATCCTGCCAGCGTTTCAGCCGGTTCAGTACGGTCTTGGCCAGTACATCCGGCTGGAACTTGGCGATGAAATCATCGGCACCCACCTTCTCTACCATAGCGTTATTGAACACGCCGCTGAGAGAGGTATGCAGCAGAATATGCAGGTCGCTCATGCGCGGGTCATTGCGCACTTCCGTGGTAAAGGTATAACCGTCCATCTCCGGCATTTCAATATCGGAAATCACCATGAACAGGCGTTCGTGCAGGTCCAGTCCGTTTTCTTCATCCGCCCAGCCCTTGAGCATGTCCAGTGCCTGCCGGCCGTCGTTGGCGATGACACACTCGATACCCAGCTGCGAGAGTGTGCGCTTGATCTGGTTGCGCGCCACCGAGGAGTCATCGGCCACCAGCACTACCGGTTGCCGCTTGCCGTCTTCGCCCGCCGAAGCTTCATCGATGAATTCCTGGGAGACTTCCTCGTTCCAGCCGATCACCTCGGCCAGCACTTTCTCCACGTCGATAATTTCCACCAGCTCGTTGTCCACTTTGCAGACAGCGGTCAGGTAATTATCGTCACCCATGCCCTTGGGCGGCGGCAGTATCTCTTCCCAGTTCATATTAATGATGCGGTCCACACCGCCGACCAGGAAACCCTGTACATACTGGTTGTACTCGGTAACCACCACGAACTTCTCTTCCGGCTTGTCGAGGCCGCGGCCGCCGATCGCCTTGCTGAGATCCATCACCGTGACCATGCGCCCGCGCATGTTGGCAACCCCGTGCACCACGGCATGGGAATCCGGGATATGAGTCAGGGGCGGACACTGGATGACCTCTTGCACCTTGAACACATTGATACCGAATAGCTGTTTGCCGTCCAGGCGGAACAGTAACAATTCCAGCCGGTTGTGACCGGCCAGCTGGGTACGCATGTCTACACTGGCCAAAACGCCGCTCATGGCACTACTCCCTTGTGTGGTTTGGCAATTTCATGCCGGGCTATCGGCGTTAGTGGGTGAAGCTTGACCCTCTGCCGGGGATGGCACGCCAATTGCAATTTTCCCGGGCAGGTACTGATCCAGGAACTGATACCATGCGAGACAAAATCGAAATATCCAGTCTTTTTATACTGTTAGTCATGATCGTCGCGCATCCGGCGCAAACCCTTGCCGCCGGCCCGGCAACCCAGTGGCAAGACCATGCCGCCATCCGCGCTGCCGCCCAGTCATTTCTCGATGCGTACAGCGCCAACCAGCACGAAGGCCGCAGCGAAGTGCGGCTCGGCAGTCTCGATTCAAGGCTGCGGGTCAAAGCCTGCAAGGCACCGCTGGAAGCCTTCATGTCTCCGGGAGGACGCACGATGGGCAACACCACGGTCGGTGTACGCTGCCCGGACGTGGGTGGCTGGAGCCTCTATGTGGCCGCCCGTATTGACGTATTCGGCCCGGTGCTCACTGCCCGCCAGCCACTGGCGCGCGGCACCCGCATTCAGCCCGGCGACCTGGAACTGGTGGAACGCAACCTGTCCAGCCTGCCCTACGGCTATTACTCCGATATACAGTCCATCACCGGCCAGGTTGCCAAACGCACCATCAAAACCGCCACCGTCATCACCCCCCAGCTGCTGCAGCCGCCGCGGCTCATCAAGCGCGGCCAGCGCGTGACGCTGATCGCCGAAACCGGCCCGCTCAAGATACGCAGCAGAGGCACAGCCATGAGCGACGGCAAGTCCGGCGACCTGATCCGGGTGAAATCCGTGAACTCGAGCCGAATCGTCGACGGCATCGTCATTTCGGAGGGCGTCGTAAAAGTGACGCTTTAGTGACACTCCGTCAAAAAGAGCCTAAAGTTATTGAAAGCAGTGACGATATTGTGACTGTAACAATCGTAAGTTAACTTGAGGACTCTGAAAATGGAGATTGAAAACAGCCGTATAGCATCGCTGGTGACACAAAACAGCGGTCAGGGTACACCGGTTGAACACCAGGGGAAGGACGGTTCAAATTCCCCCGCCGCGGCATCCGGCGCCGGCAATAACGCCGCAGACCGGGTCAGCCTGACGGGTGAAGCCCGCCAGCTCCGGGAACTGGAAGCCTCGCTGGCCAGCCACCCGGTGGTCGACAGCCAGCGCGTGGCCGCCGTACGCAGCGCCGTTGAAGACGGCAGCTTTACTATCGATCCACAGCGGATCGCCGACAAACTGATAAGCCTTGAAGAGGCTCTCACTGACGCGAGGTAGTCGCCATGCCAGTTGAAGGGACGCAGCATCCACTGGAAACCGTACTGTTACAGGAAGTCGAGTGCACCGGCCAGTTGCTGGCCTGCCTCGACACGGAACGCAGTGCACTGGCAAAGCGCGACCTTGAGACGCTGGGAAAGACCACCGAGGCCAAACTTCAGCACACCCGACAACTCGAACAACTGGAACAGCAACGCGCGGCCCTGCTCGACGAACTGGGTTTCGCCAGCGACGCCGACAGCCAGCAGTTCTGCTTCGACAGCCTGCCCTGCGGCGCCAGCCTCACCCGCCTGTGGCAGGAAATACTCGACAACACCCGTGCCTGCAGGACCCACAATCTGAGCAACGGCGGTGTGCTGGAATCCAGCCGCCAGCACGTCGAACAGGCGCTGTGCATCCTGCGCGGCCAGTCCGGAACCCCTTCGCTGTACGATACCAGCGGTGGCACAGCCACCAATCTCGGCCAGCGCGAACTGGGGAAAGTCTAGGCGCACACGCTCAAGACCGATCGTCAACCTGCCGATTACCTGACCACATCAAGCCACTCTTATAATTTAGGTCTGCGCACCAGATCAGCGCCTGATACATCTATGCTTGCATCGCTAAAACGGGTACTCCAGGGGGATCGCGATCCGGCCGCGGAACAGGTTACCAACCGCGCCAAGATTATCGCCATCCTGCATCAGCTGAAGTTGGCCCACGAACTGCTGGGCGTAACTGTATCCGGCTGTTCCGACCAGTCCAACACTGCCATCCTCGGCATCCGGGAAAAACAGAACCATTTCTACCTGGACGAACTCACTTCGCCCGCCGCACACAAGGCCATCCTGAAACAGCGCAAGGCGCGCATCCAGTGCCGCCTGCAGGGCATGGAGCTGAGATTCGCCGTACAGCTGACCCGCGCCGATACCAAAAACGGTATTGCGCTGTATGAATTCGCACTGCCGAAATCCATCTCGCGCCTGCAACGCCGCGACAATTTCCGCCTGCGCCTCAGTCCCGGCCTGATGGTCCCGGTGGCGATTGCCCACTTTGAGGGCAAAACTGTCAGCGGCGAGGCTTTCGACCTCTCGGAAGGCGGTGTCGGCCTGTTCCTCAACACCCGCGATATCCCCAGCCGTGGCCAGGTACTGCACGAGCTGTCGCTGTCACTGCCCCATACCCGCCCCCTGCAAACCGGGCTGGAAGTACGCTTTGCCCGCCTCGACGGCGCCCAGCAGATGCTGCGCATCGGCGGCCGCTTCGTGGACCTGAACCGCAAACAGGAACGGCAGCTGGCACAGTTCCTGGCCGAACAGCAGCGCAAGTTGCGGCGCCACGGGCCGCGCTAGGCAACAGCCGGCCGCAGCGACACAAGTCTTTATCGGGATTTCGTCAACGTGTATAGTCTGGTGCCTGTTATGGGGCGGTAGCTCAGCCGGGAGAGCGTCGCGTTCGCAATGCGAAGGTCGGGAGTTCGATCCTCCTCCGCTCCACCATTTCCAAACCCGGCAATCTCCGGTTACACACCACCTCCCTTGCGCCGCCTGCCTGTCACAATATGACGACAGCAAGCGACCTTTTAAATCGCCGGAACACCCATCATTGGTCATTGCACGGGCAGGTTATCCGTAATATTGTCTAGCAACCGTATCACGCGATTCATCAGCGTGTATTTGCGCCATACAGGGAGTTATGGGGTTTCACATGGATTGGTTGCAGCGTAATAGACTTGTCGCATTATCTGTAGTTCTCGGCGTCGCAATGATGGTTGCCGACCTACTGATGCATGCGGTCCCTTACCGTCACAGTGACTGGTTATCCGAACTACCCGCCATGCATGCACTGGGGCTCGGCTTGCCACTCGGCTTCCTGTTGCTGCCTGCCCTGTTCGGCCTGTATGCACAATCGTTGTTGCAACGTGTACAACAGGCTGCCGCAAAGGGCTGCGATTCCGGACACTCCCTGAATACAGTCATTGAGGACACACCACCGCCCGGCGGGGAACAGAGCCTGACCGCGGCGGTTTTTGAGTCGACCAACCAGGGCATCATTATTATCGACCGGATGCACAGTATTGTATCCGTCAACCCGGCCTTTATTGCACTCACCGGCTATACGCAGGATGAGGTCAGGGGCAAGAACCCGCTGCACCTGAAATCAAGCCGGCATAACGAGGCCTTTTTCGAGAATATCTGGCGTTCGCTCGAGAAAAAGGGTTGCTGGGAAGGAGAAATCTGGAGCCGCCGCAAGAACGGGGAGACCTATCCCTCCTGGCACAGCATCAGCCCGATTTACAACAGTGGAACGGGCAAGCTGGAGCATTACGTCTCCGTGTTTACGGATATCACCCCCATCAAGCGGCAGCAGGCCAATATGGACCTGCTTGCCTATCACGACCCCCTCACCGGCCTGCCCAACCGGCTGTTGTTCACCGAGCGCCTGCAGCATGCCCTGAGCGTGCTGACGCGTGTCGACAACCGGGTCGCACTGTTGTTTTTCGACCTGGACGGGTTCAAGGACATCAACGATACACTGGGACACACGGTGGGTGATTCACTGCTGCAGGCCATTGCCGACCGCATGCAGTCCACGCTCAGGGACGGGGATACCGTGGCGCGTTTCGGCGGCGATGAATTTGTGATCCTGACGGAATCCTGCGACTCACGGGCGGGGCTTGAAAAGGTGGCGGAAAAGATTATTGAAGAGATATCGCGCCCGGTACAGGTCAACGAGCAGATCATTGTGGTCCAGGCCAGCGTCGGAATCGCCATTGCCCCGGCTGATGGCGTCGAGAGCCAGGCGCTGATCCAGGCCGCAGACAAGGCCATGTACCGCGCCAAGGCCTATGCAGGCAGCCACTTCTGTTTCTACGATGAGGCCGAGGCCACCGGACTGGTGCGGAAAAACTGATTCAGCCCGGCAGCAATTGCCGGATGCGGGCGACGATCTGCTCGGTGGACGATGCGCCCTTGGCGATAATCTGCTCCACCCGCCCGCTGAGGATACGCCGGTCTTCATCGGTCAGATCCTTGGCCGTCAGGACGATCACGGGGATATCCTGCCACTCGGGACGGGTGCGCATCTCCAGCAGGAAATCAAAACCGTCCATCACCGGCATCATGAGATCCAGCAGTACCAGATCCGGGCGGGCTCGCTCGAGCTGCTCGAGCGCCTCCTTGCCGTTGGTGGCCTCGGCCACCTGCCAGCCGGTCTTGTCCAGTGAGCGCTGCATGACATTGCGCGTCGCCGCGTCATCTTCTACCAGCAGTACCATGCTGTCTCTGTCAGCCTGTTTGAAGCGCGCCAGCGCATGGTGGAGCGAGTCGCGGTCGACCGGCTTGGTGAGATAGTCGGTGGCACCGAGCGCAAAACCGCGTGACCTGTCGTCCATCATGGTGAGCATGGTCACGGGAATATCCTGCAGCACCGGGTCAACCTTGAGCGCGCGCAATACTGACCAGCCATCCATGCCCGGCATCATCACGTCCAGTGTAATGGCCGCCGGGTGCAGGCTGTGCGCCAGCTTCAGGCCCTCCTCGCCGGATGCGGCAAAGGCAACGTTGAAACCGTCCTTCCTGAGATAGCGGCCAATGATGTCGCGCGCTTCCGGGTCGTCATCGATCACCAGCACGGTAGGCCCGGTACCCGTCGCGAGCATGGCTTCTGTCTCGCCGCCGGAGCGCGTGGCAACGTCCGGCGATGCCGCTTCTGTCTGCGCGCCCGGCAGCGTGGCGGGCACGCGGATGGTGAACGTCGAACCTTCGCCCGGCCGGCTTTGCAACGTCAGGTCACCCCCCATCATCTGGCAGAAGCGACGCGAAATCGGCAAACCCAGCCCGGTCCCGCCGTAGTTGCGGGTGGTCGAATTATCCGCCTGGCTGAACTCCTTGAAGACATGGTCGATTTTGTCGGCCGGGATGCCGATGCCGGTATCCCTGACCGCAAAGGTCAGCCAGTCTTTACCCTGCTCCGTACTGCGCTGCACCGACAGGGTGACCGTCCCCCGGTGCGTGAACTTGGCGGCATTGGACAGCAGGTTCAGCAACGACTGCCTGAGCTTGGTGACATCCTGGTGGGCAGTGCCCAGCTGTTCACCGCGTTCGATAACCAGCTTGTTGCCGTTCTTGCCCATCAGCGGCTGCGCGGTGCCGGCCACCTGGTCGATCAGGGCATCGATATCAGCATCTTCCGCGAAGGTCTCCATGCGGCCCGCCTCGATCTTGGACAGGTCCAGCACATCATTGATAAGTGTCAGCAGATGGTTGCCGGCCTGGTGGATTTTTTTCAGGTCCCGGGTGAAGCTGTCCAGCCCTTCGTCCTCGGCCTCTTCCATCAGCATTTCGCTGTAGCCGAGAATGGCGTTCATGGGCGTGCGCAGTTCGTGACTCATGTTGGCCAGGAAACCGGACTTGGCCTGGTTGGCGGCTTCGGCAACATCTTTCGCCTCGGCCAGTTCATGCTCGATCTGCTCGCGCCGCTCAATGTCCAGCGCCAGCTGTATAGACACAGCAACCGAGTTTGCAGCCTCCTCCAGCCATTCCAGCTGCTCCGGCTCCATGGCCTTCAGCAGGCCCAGTTCCAGCACGCCCAGGCACCGCCGGTTGAGGATAACCGGGAAGTACAACAGGCGCGCGGGGCGTATCTCCCCCAGTCCCGTCGGCAGCCGGAACCCGTCGTCGAACTCCGCAACTTCCAGCGGCCGCAGGTCCTGCGCCGCCTGTCCAGCCAGGCCCCGGCCGATGACCACTGACCCTGCGCTGTAGCCCTCAGGACAGGCATAACCCGCCTGCCATTCCAGCGCATCACCCTCGCGACGGATGTAGATACTCGCCACGGGCAGTGCAAAATAGCGCGCAATAAAATTGATCACCTTGGCGCTCAGGGGCTGTATAGACTGCTCACAACGCATCAGGCTGTCCAGCTCGTTCAACGCGCTGGCAGCCCGGTGCTGAACCTCGGTGGTGTGCATAATGTCGCGCAGTTCCTGCTCGGCACGGCGCCGGCGTTCCGTCATGCGGTTGATGGCCCTGGCCAGCTCGTCATGTTCACTGCGGGGCGTCACCTGCTGGCTGAAATCACCATCCGCCACGGCGACCGTGACCCGGGTAATATCCCGGAAAGCCTCGATGACACGGTTGAAGCTGCGGTTCATCATGCCGATTTCGTCCTCGGTCTGCGTCTCCAGTGTCATATCCTTCTGCAGCGCGCCCGAGGCCAGCATGTCGGCTGCCTGCACGGCTTTTTTCAGGCGCCGCGTCGACGAATTGGTCACCCACAACATCATCATCAGCAAGGCCAGCAGGCCGGCCCCGGCAATAGAGACTGAACTGAGTATGTTCTTCAGTATCGGCGCAGTAACATTCTTCTCCGCCTCGCGCATGATGACTGTCCAGTCGCCGGTTGCGACAGGTGCCGCGACGAAGTAATACCTGGATGTCTGCTCGAACGGGTCCGGCGCCAGGATCATCTGGCGTTCATTTCTGCCCCGGTGCAGCTGCGCGAAGAGGTCGCGGTACGCGGTTTCCTCGAATGCCAGGGTCCTCAGGGAAACCTTCTCACCCAGGGTATCCGCGATAAAACGCCCTGTACGGCTGATCAGGAAAACATCGACATTGTGTTTCAGCTTGATCCGGTCCAGGAAACCGACCATGTCGGTCAGCGCCCGGTCCACCCCGGCGATGCCGACGAATTTCCCGTCGCGCACAATCGGCGCCGTCTGCTCGACAATCATTTTGCCTTCGTAGACGTAGGGCTCCGTGACGATATAGCGTGCTGCGGATTCCTCGAAGCGCTGTTTCATGCCCGAGTAGTACAGGCTGGTTTCCATGTCCACCAGCGGTTCCAGGCGTATCCTGGCGTTGTCGGCACGATCCCGGAACCAGTAGGGGATGAATCGCCCGCCGGCATCCACGGCCTGCGCCATCCCGGCGCCCGATTCCAGTGCTGCCGCATCCTGGCCGTCGGCATTCGGTTCATAGCCAAAGTAGGCGCCGGTGAACTCCGGGTAGAACTCCAGCACGCGCCTGGCGTACTCGATGGATTCCGCGCGCTGGCCAAACAGGCCGGCCTCCTGGGCCAGTGCCATGACCTGCGCCGCCATGACCGCCCGGTTGTTGGTCAGCTCGATTTCCCCGGCCAGCTCTATGGCCAGGTTATGCAGCAGCTGCTCGTTATCGGCACGTACCCGGGAATAAAGATTGGACGCGTTGTACGCCACAATCGCAGCCAGCATGGCGATGGTCGGCAAAACACCAAACAGCAGAAACCGCCCGCGCATGCTTTTATGGAACTTGATGTGGCTGCTGGCGTACGGGTCAGGGCCAGGTTCAGGTTCAGGCTTCATGAAGTATTCCGGGCCGGTTGGGGATAAACAGGATTTTCCACAGGTCGGTTACGGCGCCTGTCGGGCAATCAGTTGGAAACGCGCGGCGGCTCTGCCTGGAGACGGGTCTGCGACGGCTGTTTTTCCGCCGGATCCTTGTCGAACGGCGGGGTCTTGCCCCCGACCCCACCGGCCAGTTTGCGCTCGATAATATCCATGGTTGTACGTCCGATATATTCACTGTCCTTATCGTGTGCGGCAACCGCCTCCAGGTAACTGCGTGCGATGATTTTACCCAGCGGCTTCGGGTTATAAAGCAGTTTTTTAATCACAAACGGATTAAAGGTCAGGGGATTATAATTTTTACCGAGGTAACCCTGCTTGATTAACAGTTTTTCCACCGGCGTACCGGGCTGGATCCCGATAAAGAAAATAAAGGGCAATACATTGTCCCGCCCGAATATCTGGTAGAGGTCCTTGATGCGGTCAATGGTTTTCCGGAGTGTCAGGGGCGTTTCACCCGGCGCATTCAGCGGGATATACAGCTTGACCTTCTGGTTGGTGTACCCCGCATCCTTGAACATCTGGAAAGCTTCCATCTGCTGCTCAAGCGAATAGCCCAGCGTCAGGCTGTTGATGACTTCCTGTGTGCCGGTAAATGACAGGTCAAGACTGGCCAGGCCGCTGTCCAGCATCTTCCCGGCCAGCTCCAGGGTCAGGTAATTCAGGCGCAGGTAGCCGGTCCACTGTATCTTCAGTTTGCGCCGGATAATCTCGTCGAGTATCTCTTCGACGTGGTGCGTGCTGCGTCGGGTGGAACAGAACTGGGCATCGGTAAACCAGATATTCCTGACGCCATAACGTTTGTTCAGGGTCTCGATTTCATCAACGATTTCCACCGGGTCACGGTAACGCTGGTTATGCCCTTCTATTTTGTTGTAAAGGCAGAAATGACACTGGTAGGGACAACCCCGTTTGGTGTGTACACCAATATAGTCGTCCGTGTATTCGTGTATTTCAGGAAATATTGACTCGATATATTCAAAATTGACCGCGGTCAGTTTGGACAGGTTGAAATTATCCGTCCTGTTTGAGTAGGCGATCTCACCGGCACTGTTTTTACAATAGCATTCGCCGATTGTCGAACTCTCGCCATTGATAATGGACAGCATGGTTGGCTCGCCTTCGCCAACAACAACGACAGTATTGACCGGGCAATGTTTGATAACGTACTTGCCGAAGATCGATACGGCAGTACCGCCGACAATAATTTTTGATTCGGGTTTCAGCTTGCGCACCAGCCTCATAAAGGCAAAGTTGCGGAACCGGCTCGCGGTGTATTCGTAGATAATGGAAACCGCATCGACAGCCGCCTTGAGGCGGTGCCACAGGTTGGGCGAATAATCGAACTTCATCACCACATCCAGCGCATCGTCTTCGGGATGCGGGCCGAATGACTGCATATTGCGCCAGGAAAAGGCGACCATGTCCGGGTCAAGCGCCAGAATGCGCGCTTTCAGCACCTGCTTTCTCTCACCCTTGGGGACAATGGCCAGATCAAGCAGCTCCTGTTTGATCTCCGGGTGCTGCTTGTGGATAAAATCGGCAACATAGATAACGCCACCGGGATATATTTTCCAACAAGGCAAACGAACATAAAGTATCGTTTTTACCTTTCTGCCTGATTGCTCACTCAAGATCATTCCCTGGTCGGAAAACAATAGTTTAATATTAGCGATCGCCAATATTAGTTCTTACTGGTTACTATTTCTATTAAATCCGGCACCGGCAGCAGACTTGAGCACAGACCGGTTGCCCGGACCCAGGCCCCCAGTGGTGGTCCCCTTGCCCATGCTCTGGACACAGTCTACACTGTAGTGGACAGAGTCTAAATCACAAACAAACAGGCTCTGATATAACAATACAACTGTTGACATATATCAATGTTCTAATAAAGCAACTGTGGCGAAATTGGTACCAAGAAACGAGAAAGAGGAATACCAGGCTGACATCAACGAACTTAAATCCAATTAGCTGTTTTTATTCGATTTAACCAGTAAAGATGCCATGTATCCACATTATAAAGTTGTCCATTGCCCGGAGGTACTACAAAATGAAATACATCAACCAGAAACTGCTCCGCGCGCCCGGTGCTCTGCTCGCCGCACTGGGGTTAATCAGCGGTCAGGCCTTTGCAGGGACCATCGTGGGCACCGCCCATGACTTCTCCGCAAGCGGCTTCTCAGGCGGCGAAATCTGCGTAGTCTGTCATACACCGCACCATGCAGACACCACTGTTACAGAAGCACCGCTGTGGAACCATGAGCTGACCACGCAAACCTTTGCCATGTACACCAGCCCGACGCTGGACGCGGCCCAGGATGCCCAGCCGACCGGCGCATCCAAACTCTGCCTGTCCTGCCATGACGGCGCCACCGCCATCGACGCCTTCGGCGGTAACGTGGGTACGATCTTCATGGGCGGCCCGGCAGCTGTGGGCGCCAATGACGACCTGACCGACGATCACCCGATCTCGATCACCTATGACGCCGCACTGGCAACTGTCGACCAGGGCCTGCATGATCCGACCGCGACCACGGTAACCATCGGCGACGGTGGTGATAAAACCCGTACCGGCCTGGTCTCCGACCTGATGCTGCCGTCTGACAAGGTTCAGTGCTCCTCATGCCACGATGTGCACAACAACTTTGTTGTACCCGGCACCAACGGCGACCCCTTCCTGAAGGTCACCAAAGCGGGTAGTGCAATCTGCCTGACTTGCCACAACAAGTAGGTCTGTCACATTCCCCGCCCCACCGCCTGGTCGGTGGAGCGGGGAATCCACATAAAGCAACAATAAAAAGCGCCGGATATTTATGCACATGTGTCTGAGTCGCAAAATCACCCCAACCCGTATTCACCGAACCCTCGTCATTCTTGCCCTGGCACTGCTCACTGGCTGTGCCGGCACACCCAGGCCGGATGATACCGGGGCGCTGTTTTTTCCACCGCCACCCGACCTGCCCCGTCTCCAGTACCTGACCCGTTTTTCCACACCCAGCGATGTGGAAACCGAGAGCATGGGGCTCAGGGATTTCATTGTCGGTGAGGACTCACTGGGCGACCACCTGGTACGCAAGCCCTTTGGCGTGGCGATGTATGACGGAAAAATCTACGTCGCAGATACCCGCGGCCACGGCTATGGCATCTTCGACCTGAAAAACAAACGCACCGACCTGGTGCAGGGCTCCGCCGGCGGGGCGATGAAAAAGCCCATCAATATCACCATTGACACCGACGGCACCAAGTACGTGACCGACACCGACCGTAACCAGGTCCTGGTATTCGATGTCAACGACCGCTTCGTGCGCGCCATTGGTACCCCTGACCAGTTCAAACCGATTGATGTGCTGATCGTGGACGACAAGCTGTACGTGTCGGACCTGTACCATCACCAGATCCAGGTACTGGACAAGGCCGGCGGGGAAACCCTGTTCACTTTCGGCAAGGCCGGCTCCGGCGATGGCGAGCTGTTCCAGCCGACCAGCCTGGCGCTGGGCCCCGACCACTCACTGTACATCAGTGATACCGGCAACTTCCGCATCCAGAAATACTCTCTGGACGGAAAATTTATACGCGGCTATGGCAGCGTCGGCGACGCGGTAGGACACTTCGCACGTCCCAAGGGCATTGCGGTAGACCGTGAAGGCCGGATATATATTATCGACGCCGCTTTCGAGAATGTGCAGATCCTCAAGAATGACGGCACGCCGCTGATGTTTTTCGGCAAGCCGGGGGACAAGCGCGGTGACATCAATTTGCCGACCGAGATTGTTATCGATTATGACAACCTCGAGTATTTCCAGCACTACGCGGCACCCGGCTTTAATCTGGAATACGTCGTCCTGATCGCCAGCCAGTTCGGCATCAACAAGGTTGTCGCATTCGGCTTTGGCAAGATGGAAGGCCTGAACTATGACGCAGCTCCCCAACCTGCCGCCGACACGGAAGACGAAAACAAGCAATAAGGCGTTACTGCGCGAGGCTGACATGACTGATTCCGGAACCTGTTCATATTCGCAGCAGAAGCGGGGCTGTAAAACGGTCCGCGCCGCCGTAAAGAGAGCAACAGAGAATGTGTGTTGTGCGTTCAACTACAAGGGGAATGACAAACGCTCTTCGGCGTACCCGGGCCGCGCTCAATTGCGGGCTGCTGGGACTGCTGCTTGCATCACCCTCGCTTAGCGGCGCACAAACTGCTGATATCACCCCCTTCAAGCTGACCGGTGTCGAAGGCGACCTGGCGACCCGCTATAACCTCGACAACTACCAGCAGAAGTCGGAGGGCGGGGACAATACCTACCAGACCCGTCCCACGTTCGAGGAGGAAATCTCGATCCTGACGCACAGCTATGCCTACCACCCGAGCCTTCTCAACATGGACCTGGGTGGCGGCCTGCTGTTCCTGCAACAGGATTTCGACTCCGACCAGGGCAAGAACAGCAATACCGAGTCGCTGTACAACCTGACCGCACACCTTAATTTCCTGGAACAGAAACCCTACCCGTTCAAAATGTTCTATGACCGCAGCAACCCGTCGGTCACCACCAGCCTGGCCGGACGTTTCCTGGTGAAAAATACCCGCTACGGCATGAATGCCGCCCTGCTGGAACCGTTTTCACCGGTGTCGATCAACCTGGAAGCGTTCCGCTTCGAAAGCAACGGTTCCGGCTTCGGCACCAGCATCGACCAGACCACCGACCAGGCCGCCATCCGCACCTCCAAATCCTATGGCGGCGGCAATAACATCAAGGTGTCCTACCTCTGGACCGAATCCGATTCACAGAGCGGCAGTACCGGGCTGCCGATCCAGCAAACGGTGACGACCACCAAAACCACGGATGCCAGCGCACTGAATGTTTTCGGCGCCAACAAGCAGATACGGCTGACCCAGCTGCTGACCATTACCAACCAGAACCTGGACATACAGCAGACCCCCTCGACCGAACTTGACGATCTGCGCTACAGCTATGACATGCGCTGGACGCATACCCCCAGAACGCGGTCTTTCTACCAGTACCGCCTGCAAAAAAGTGACCGTACCGAGGTCAACACCACCAACCGCAATGTCAGGGTCGGCGCTTCCTACGAACAGGAAGAGGGCTGGAAAGGCAACTTCGATGTACATGCCGAGAAAGAGGACCAGGACACCACGGATTTTGAGCGCAAGGTGTACGGTACACTGGGCGTGGCGGGTTACACCCGCAAGATTCGCAATGGCTCCATGGACCTGGGCGTAGCCGTGCGCGTTGACCAGACAGACCAGTCTACCGGGAGCACCGACATCATCCAGGTGATCGATGAACCGGTGACCCTGAACGGTACCACGCCGGTACCCTTGCAAAACCCGTTCGTCATAACCCCTGTTGACGTAGTCACCCTTAACCAGCAGCCACTCACTGAAGGCGTGGACTATGCCCTGCGGGTCATCGGTTCCATCACCGAGATTTCGTGGCTGCCCGGCAGCCCCAATATCAATCCCACGGATACGGTACTGGTCACCTACAACTACCGGTCGGGTGGCGATGTGAAGTTCAACACCTACAGCCAGAACTATTCCAGCAACTTCAAGCTGTTCAGGTTCCATGACCTGTTCGCCCGCTACCGCAGGCGGGACCAGTCGGTAAAAACCGGCAACCCCACTACCCCGCTCAATGACATTGAAAACATCCTGGTCGGGGCACGTGTCGAATACCCGCTGCTGAGCGGCTGGCTGGTGGGAGCCGAGGCGAACTACGAAGACCAGAAGGAAGATATATCGCCGTTCACCCGCAAACTGGTCAAGGCCCATTTTGAAGCCCCGCTGCCACGCGCTTCACGCCTGCGGGTAATGGGCCGACGGGAATTCGTGGACAATGAAAATTCACCGGAAGACATCGACGTCAGCCAGATCATCGTGCGCTTGTCTTCGCGCCCCTGGCTGCGTACCGTTGTCACGGCCGATGGTGACTATGAAAAAGACACCGGCGGCACGCAGGACCGGCGCCGCCGCGCTCTGGCCGTGGGCCTGCTGTGGCGCTACCGCAAGCTGCAATTTACGGTCCGCGCCGAACATATCAATAACAAACAGGGGCAGGTAACCCAGGAAAACAATAAAGTACGGGCTCAACTGATACGGCGGTTCTGATGACGATAAAGCGCATATTCCGGTTTGCCTTACTGGCCCTGATCAGCACAGGCGTCCTGCTGGGCGGCTGTACGCCGGCACGCAACGCAACGCCCGAACAACAGGTCGAGCGGGTCTGGCCCGAACCCCCCGAGCAGCCGCGCATCCGCTTTGAAAAGAGCATCTCCAGCGCCGAGGACCTGGGCATTGAAAAATCCTTCTGGAAACGGCTGGGTGAATTCATCACCGGCGCCTCCAGTACACGCCTGGTACGCCCCATGGCGGTCGTCATGGATACCCGCAATGAAATCATGTACGTAGCCGACCCCGGGGCACGCGGTGTACACCGCTTCAACCTGCACGATTCAAGCTACAAACTCCTGTACCGCGAGAAAAATCTGCCGCTAACCTCTCCAGTAGGCATGGCACTCGGACCGGACAACCAGGTATTCATCGCAGATTCGGGACTTGGCCAACTGTTTGTGGCGACACCCGATGCGGACTTCCTGTCCCCTGTCAAACTGGAACCGGGACCGCAACAGCCCACCGGCGTGCTTTTCGAACAGGCAACGGGTTATCTGTATATCGTGGACACAACAGAACACGCAATCAAAGTATATTCAGGCGCGGGCAGCCTGGTCCGGCAATTCGGCCGGCGCGGCCACGGTCCGGGGGAGTTCAATTTTCCGACGGCGCTGTGGCAGGACCGGCAGGGTCATTTGCTGGTCACCGACTCGCTTAATTTCCGCATCCAGAAGCTCGATACCGGGGGGCGGTTTATCAGCCGGTTCGGCCAGCTTGGCGATGCCAGTGGCGACATGTCGCGCCCCAAGGGGGTCGCCACCGACAGTTCCGGTCATGTCTATGTAGTCGACTCGATGTTCCATGCTTTCCAGATTTTCGACGACACGGGTGAACTGTTGCTGATCCTGGGTTCACAAGGTCATGGCGCCGGAGAATTCTGGCTGCCCACCGGCATTTTTATCGCGCCGGACGACCGCATTTACATTTCCGACTCGCACAACCGGCGCGTTCAGATTTTCCGCTATATCGGGGGTAAACCATGAAGTTGTTGACATGGGCAGGACTGGCGGCAGCGCTGTTGATGACGTGCAATACCGCGTGGGCGGCGATTGCAGACACCAAACATAACCTGTCGACCTCCGGGCCGGGCACCATCAAGGCTGTCAGCGAAGACCAGATCTGTATCTTCTGCCATACACCGCACAATTCCTCGGCATCCGCACCGTTATGGAACCGGCGCGACCCGGGCAGTACCTATATCCCCTACTCCAGCAGTACCGCGATTGCCAACCCGGGGCAACCCACCGGCGCATCGATCCTGTGCCTGAGCTGCCACGACGGGACTATCGCCCTGGGTGAGATACTGAGCAGCCCGACGGATATCGTCATGGCCGGCGGGGTGACCACCATGCCGCCGGGCGACGCGCTGCTGGGCACAGACCTGTCCGATGACCACCCGGTTTCCTTCGACTATACGACCAGCATCACCAGCGGCGGTGAATACGTAGACCCCTCATCGCTGACCGGCACCGTCCGCCTGGACGCCAACGGCCAGATGCAATGCACCAGTTGCCACGAGCCGCACGACAATACCTGGGGCAAGTTCCTGGTGAAATCGGCGCGCGCCTCGGGCCTGTGCATGACCTGCCATCTCAAGACCGGCTGGGAGCAATCCCCGCATAACCTGTCCGGCGCCACCTGGAACGGCCAGGGCACCGATCCCTGGCCGGCCACCGACTGGAATAACGTCGCCGATAACGGCTGCCAGAACTGCCACCGGCCACATTCGGCAGGGAGCCGCGAGCGCCTGCTGAATTACGCTATCGAGGAGAATAACTGCTCGGCCTGCCATAACGGAAATGTGGCCGGCAAGGACATCATTTCTGTCTTCAACCAGTTCTCCAAACACCCGATCAGCGACACCTTCGAGGTCCACGATCCTGCCGAACCCAATGTCGTCGCCAACCGCCATGTGGAATGTCAGGACTGCCACAACCCGCATGCGGCACGCGCCGGCTCCGGTGGCGTCACGGGGCCGTTGCTCGGGGTACGCGGCGTGGATATCAACGGCATCGATATCGACAGCATTCTCGAGACCTACCAACTGTGTTTCCGCTGCCACGGTGACAGCACCGGCAAGCCCACGGCGCCCACACCGCGTCAGATCGAGCAGACCAACACGCGCCTGGAGTTCACCCTGTCCAACCCGTCTTACCACCCGGTCGCGGGACCCGGGCGCAACCCCGACGTCCCCAGCCTGATCTCGCCACTGACCCCGGCCAGCGTCATCAGCTGCACCGACTGCCATAACAGCAACGACTCGCCCACGGCCGGCGGCATCGGCCCCGAGGGCCCGCACGGCTCGACTTTCGAGCCGATCCTGGCACGGCAGTACATAACCATCGACAATACCCCGGAGAGCGCCTCCAACTATGCCCTGTGCTACAACTGCCACGATCGTAACAGCATCCTGGGCAACGAGAGCTTCAGCCTGCACAACAGGCATATTGTCAGGGAAAGAGCCCCCTGCAATGTCTGCCACGACCCGCACGGCATCAGTGATACCCAGGGCAACAGCAACAACAACACCCACCTGATCAACTTTGATACTTCAGTGGTGTCACCCAATATGATGGGCGCATTGAGCTTTACCGATAACGGTCGCTTTGCGGGCAGTTGCAGCCTGAGATGCCACGGACGAAACCACATGAATTTCTCCTACCCGGGGGGTATGGGAGGCGGTGGTGGTGGCGGTGGCGGCATGGGCGGCGGTTAATGGCATTTTCCGGCACAACCAGGATTTGCGCCATACTCTGCCTGCTGCTGACCACAACAGTTGCAGTCAGCCAGGAAAAGACCGCTGTACCGACGATCGATGCCAAAGACGTGCTGGCACAGCCCGACAACATCCCGCAGTGGCTGAACGAAGGGCGCCTGCAACCGGAACAGATCCCCAGCCCCCACTGGCGCGACGATGCCTGCCGGAGCTGCCATACCTCCAGCAGGCCGTCACGACGCAAACTCGCGTTACGGCATAAAAACCCGGACCTGCTGTGCAAAAACTGCCACGATCCCGCAACTCAGCACGCCTACATTCATCCCGCAGACATCACACCCGACCCCGCCATGCGCAAACGCATGCCCGCTGACTACCGGCAAGCCATGAAAAAAGGCAAGATCGTCTGTACCACCTGTCACGACCTCCCCGCACAGTGTCTGGTCAAACGCCGCCAGGAACAACGCAACAACCCGGCTTTCCTGCGCGGGGCGCCGTTCGCACACCGTTCGGAACCCTGCTACCTGTGCCACGATGCCAAAGCCTATGCACGCATCAACCCGCACGACCAGATCACCGATGGCGGCCAGATCCGCGAAGCCACCTGCGTCCTGTGCCACGACGACGTCAAACAGCTGCAGGCCGATGCCGCCATTGAAAACGTGGGGTTCAACATCAAACAGGACCTGGCGAAAATGTGCACCGGCTGCCACCCGTGGATCCCCCACCCCGGCGGAAAATTCATGTTCTCCAGCACCTTCAAGGACAGAAAACACCCCGAGCACCTGACAGTACCGCCCGAACCGATGCGCAAATACATGCAGCACATGGCGGTGAAAAACGACATCATCCTGCCGCTCGACCCCACCACCGGCAAAGTCTACTGCGCCACCTGCCACAACCCGCACGAACGCGGCCTGTTGAAAAACAGCGCCGCCGCCAAAGGCGCCGACGCCGACAAACGCCTGCGCATGAAGGATATCTGCACCAACTGCCACGACAAGTAACGCCGCCAGAACCAGCGGCATGACATGAATAGGTAATGCTGCCGCCCCGGACTACAATTTTTTGCGCCGGGCCGGTGGTGCCTTTCCGGCTTCAGGCGCGGGCGCAAGGCGCAGGAAAGGCACCACCGGCCCGGCGCAAAAAGTATGAGGGAAAACCGGCTGATTTATTACACCGCGGGTAAATAATGCCGGGCTACGCCCCCCGACCCAACCTACTGAGACATACACTCTTCGAAAATAGCGTACTTGTCACCCCTGGGATCAATCGGCAAATGCGCCGCAGGCACCGCGTAAACCTGGGAAACAATATCAGGAATCATCTCATCTACCTCCGGCTGCCCGGAACGGGGCAACGACTCCCGCGCCTGAATCTCACTGCGCCCGCGAATACGTTCCTGCATCGCGGCGACAAACAGATTCGCCGTGTAGTAACAACCCAGCTCCCGCTCACGATGCCGCTCGATCAGCCAGGCCGGGTCCAGGCGCCCGACCCGGTCAGCAATCAGCAGATCGTTGAATGCCGCGGTAAAACCGGTCAGGGAAAACTTCAGTGTATTCTTTCCTGTAGCCCGCTCGCCAAACCAGACGCGCAGGTCCAGCCCGGCGATCATGCGCGTGATAAAGGTTTTCTTTTCTTCATCACTCAGCTCGATCCTGAACAGGCGGCTGTCGGGCTTCCGCTCCAGCAGGGCCAGCACCGCTTCGGTGGCCGGGCCATGATCGACGGCCAGCGACACCCGTAACGGCAGCGGCGGCGCCTGCCTGTCGACCTGCACCACCATGAGAAAACTGGTTTCCTCAGACTGATTATGGGTAACAATAAACTGGTGACCTTCCGGGGTAACAGTCGTTATCCAGTGACCGTCTTCGGTTTGCCTGAGCGTCCAGTCCGCATGGGTTGCGGCAGACAGTAACAACAGCGTGATCGCTATCCAAATCCTGTACATTGCAGTAACCCTTTACCGGCCCGCAGCCGGAAATCCCTGCGATACTTCATCATTGCCCGGCCTGACCGCAACAACCGGGCACACCTGTCATTCCTCTGCCTGCTGCTCCTGCTCTTCTTTGTCCTCGTCATCATCCTCGATACCCGGGGTCAGGAAGCTTGGAATATAAAACTCCTTGTACTTCTGTATCATACCCACCACAGAAGAGTTCGTCAGTTCGTCGGTACGGCGTGGCGGATAACCCAGTCTTGCGAAAGGCAGGAACTGGCCTTCTTCATTGTGGCAACGCTTGCATGCAACCGGTTCCTTGCTCACGCCACGGTGTATTACGCGTTTCATCTGCGACTTCTGTTCCTGGTCGAGCCGTTCCTGTTCACTGATATAACGCTCGACGAAGGCCATATCCTTCTTGCCGTGCAGCCAGCGGAACTTGCCGTTCTCTTCGATACCGGGTGCGATCTTGGCACCGTAGTTGCCGTAGGTCGGGTAACTGCGCACCGCACTGCGATAACTGTCCTCGATATCGTGCAGTACGCGCGGGTTTGGGACAAGCTTGCCGGTGTCCTTGTCATACCAGCGGTACTCGTAACCCGGCTCGCCTTTCTCCGCCGGCATGTGGCAGGTTTCGCAGGCAAGATAGAACGCATGCATGTTCATGAAACTGCGCAGTTCCTTGGATTTATTGTGCGGCACATTCCCGTGGCAACGCACGCAGATACTGGCCTGGTCCTTCTGCACGCTGAAGCCGATGTGATGGAAGCGGCCCTCGATATAGGGCTGCTCGATGACCTTGAAGCCAAGATCGGTCCGGCTGGTTCGGGACTGTTCCTCGATCAGGCGGTCGAACATCTCCTCGTCCGCGCTTTTGCTGTGGCTCAGTTCGCGCAGTGATTCGGCCGCCTCCTCCTTGCCCTCGAAACCGAAAATCAGCGGGTACATGAACATTCCGTACCAGACGGTGAACCCCATCAGGAACAACACATAGAGCTTGAATACCAGGCGCTTTAGAAACTTCACCAGTTGTACTCCTGGCCACCGAAGTGCTGCGGTCTGATCTCTTCCTCAAGGCCCTGCTCGATCATGACTTTCACGTAATCCGCATAATGCTCGTGAATCATCTCGTCTTCGGTAAGATAACCGGTCAGCCAGACCGTGGCGGCGGGGAATTTTTCCGGCGCGTAGTGCACGTTGTACCAGTGCACGAAGAACAGGAACAGCACCGCCAGCAACGCCTCGTCCGTATGCATGATGTAGGCGGCATTGAGCACGATGCCCGGAACGTAATGTGTAATTTCGTCACGCCACCATAACAGGACACCGGCCGGCCCGAGGATGGGAATACCCCAGTAAGGTGCGAAATAATCGAACTTCTCACGCCACGACATCTTTTCATGCCGCGGTGGCCGGTTGGTAAAATACAGCAGGTACTTCCACGCATGCACCACATCGTGGAAATCCTTCATGTTGGGGACCATCTCCTGGGAAAAGAATGCCCGGGTACCCGTCCTCAGGTTCAGCTTCCCCTGCGCTTTCAGCTTGCCGAGATCGTCACGGATGAACAGCACGATCCAGTAAATCGTGTGGTAGACAAACAGGCCCAGCAATACCGTCCCGGCGGCGCGGTGTATCAACGGCGCCAGGTCCGGCCCGCCCATGAAATCGTACAGCGGCCTGGCCCAGGGCTCCTCGGCATGGCGCAGCGGGAAACCGGTGATTGCGAGCAGCAGAACCGAGCTGAACAGGATCACATGCTGCACCCGCTGGTGTACCGAGAAACGGAAGAAATACCGTTTGCCGTCCTTCTCAACAATGGGATCATACCTTGGCATAATCAGCTCCTAAATCAGGACTTCTTTTGCTGCGGACTGCTGTCCACGCTCTTCTCTTTGATGAACGTGAAATTCGGGAACAGCCTGCGCAGCAACTCGAGGAAGATCAGTGTCAGGAAGAAATACAGGACCAGGGCCATCAGCGCCTTGAAACCCATCAGCATGTAAAACTGCAGGGGATATTTCTTCCGGTCATAGGTCACGTGCGTCTGGAAACCGGCAAGGTTGGCGCCCGCCTTGGTATGACAGTCCTCGGTCCGGCAGGTGGTCGGTACATTGTCTTTATAGACAGCCGAACTCGGCACCGTCTGTGACTCGATCAGATGTGTGTTTTCACCGGCAACGACGTGGCAGTCGAGGCAGTCCGGCGTCTTCTCCGAGCCCAGCGCAATCAGTTTCCCGTGGAAGGTCTGTTTGTAGGTGGTAACAACATCATCCAGCTCGTGCCTTTCCCTGAAGTCCGGGTCCTGGTGGCACTTGGCGCAGACCTCGATGGTTTCCAGCGGGAAGCGCGTCTTGCGCAGCCGGGAAGTAACGTGTTCGTAGAAGTCCTCGGCAAAGTCACCGCTGGTATGACAGGCCTTGCAGCGGGTAACCGCCCGCTCGCTGACGCCGGATTTGACCTTGCCCTTGTATACGGAGATCGGCCGGTAAAACGGCTGGTCGTGGCAATCCTTGCATTCAGGGAAATCATCCTGGTAAGGCTTGGGCTTGCCGTCCGCGTCGAGCTTGCCATGCGCACTGCGGGCCAGCGTGTCTGCGATCGGTTTATGGGTGAATTTTTTCTGGCCCGACGGCTCCACGATATGGCATTGCTGGGCACAGTCCACTTTTTTGGCGGGCTTGTGGGGAATGCGGTCGATATCAGTATGGCAATCCTTGCACTTGTTGCGGCGGTGCGGCCCGCTGTCGAACAGTTCCTGGTTGATGTAGAAAAGTCTGAATTCGCCGTTTTCGTCTATCCTGCTCAGCCCACGGTGTTTATGGCACATGACGCAATTGAGTTCATCGCCCGCCGGGACCTGATCCGAAAACGCGATCAGTGAAACAATGACCGCCAGCAAAGCAAAGCTCTTGTACGAGTAGCATGCATTCATCGATCGTGCTGCTCCTGCCTGATCCTGTTGCCGGCAAAGCCTGCCGGCCGGGCTTTCAGTTCCATGTACCTACATAGCCAGAAAACATTTCCACAGTCTGTCCGCGAGTAAAGATTTTTATCACGTCGCAATCCACCAGCACATTGACACACATCAATGGCGACACAGAACGCTTTCAAATGAATTCGGCCACACTTGCATGCAACCCGGGCACCGGCAGCCGGGAACCAACGTGGTCGTTAGGGACAGGCGTCCCAGTCTGTCCTTGCTCAGGCTAGTCAGCGGAGAACAAAAACCAGCCAAGGAGTAATAACAGGGGTATCAGTGCCACCACTGCTGCAACACACCAAACACATGACTTGCGCAGCTGATCATCTGTCTTGTCCATGCCAGTGCCTCCTCGATTTTCCACACCCGGCTGACACCGGCATGTGTCATATAATTATCCCGCAAACAACAACTTGCTGTCGTTCGCATAGTAACGCTGAACAACACACCGGACAAGCACGGGACGGGGGTGCCGGGGTTACTCCTGACCGCCGGTGGTTTTGCGGCAACGGCTGCCAAGCCACCATTCGGAAACTGTAAACCCGATCCCGCACAACGCCGACCACAGGCTCGTTGCAAAAAACCAGCCCACGGCTGAACTTGCCCCTGAACGCCATTCCAGCCAGGCGAATGTGGCGGATACGGCAAGAAACAGGCCGCTCCATACCACCCGGTTGAACACCAGCAACCCGGTTTTGTCGACTTTCATGATCTTAATATTACACCAATCCCCACATACGCTATTATTAGAATCGAGCTGGAGTTGACACAAGTCAATATTGGCTATGGACTTGCGCATTCCGCTGTCTTATCGTCGGTCTCCAATAAGGGCAATATACGAACCCATGGTCCCCGATATAATAACTGCTCGACAAGCAAGGTGGCTGCTGATTGCCGTCTGCGGGCTGTTGTGGTCCGCCAGCGCCCTGGCGTTCGAGGACGACGAAGGTTGCCTGCTGTGCCACAAGTACCCGAAAATGGGCCGGGTCACTGAAGAAGGCGCCCGGCGGTCCTATTACGTCATACCGCACGTGTTCGGCTCCACCGTGCACCGCAACGTACCCTGCACGGACTGCCACAGCTACATCGAGCAACTCCCGCACCGCGAAGTCAAAACCGGTGTGACCTGCGATTCCGAATGCCACTCCATAAAGAACCCCGCTACCGGCAAGAATTTCAGTCACAGGCCCATCGCAAAGGAATACATGCGCAGCACGCATGGCAGGAAGAAACAGGCCGAGGGGCTGGACGCCGACAAACCCTATTGCGTCACCTGCCACCGCAACCCCGTTTACAATCCCAACGAAGAGGGCCCGCCCAAGCGGATCGTCGACCGTTGCGTTATCTGCCATGAAGACAAGAAATTTGTCACCAACTGGTACAAGCACACCAGCCGGCGCATCCGCGAGGTCAAACGTTCTTCGGAAGAAATCGTGGCGCTGTGCTCATCCTGCCACGGCAACGAGCGCATGATAGAACGCCACCTGGAGGCGGCGAAGGAAGAAGGGCGTGAACTGGGCCGCAAATTCAGTATTGCGGCAGAGTCCTACAAGAAGAGCTTCCACGGCAAGGTCACGCGCTACGGGTTCCAGAACACCCCCAACTGCCTCAGCTGCCATGCCAAGCAGGACAACTATTACCTCAGCGTCCACTTTATACGCCCGTCACGGGACCCGGAATCACCGGTCAGCACCGAGAACAAGGTCAAGACCTGCCAGCGCTGCCACACCTACGCCGACAAGAATTATGCGGCACTCGATCCGCACCCGACTGATACCCGCGAAGATAATCCGTTTATCTACTATGCCGAAATCGGGTACAACTGGATGGCTTACATCGTGATCGCCATGCTGGTCGGACTGGCGCTGGTGGAAACCATCGGCCGCCGCCGCGACGGTGTCGGATGGCGCCTCCACCACGGTTCGACCTGGTGGCGTCACTCACGGCGCGGACGCGACCGTGTGTCGTGATCGAATAACGGACAGGATACGCAGACCATGAAACTTTCAGCCGAAGCCCGGGATGTACTCGAAACATCGATGCGCATCAACAAGGTCGACGACAGGCAGCGCACTGAAATCGAGAACGTCGTCGCTGCAATGCCGGACGACCGGGTACTGCTGTACAAGAATGTCGTCTCCAACCCGATCGGTGACCTGCCGCGCTACTCGATTCACATTCGCATCCAGCACATGCTGACCTTTGTGACCTTCCTGACACTGGCCTTCACCGGCCTGCCGATCGCTTTCTTCGACCATTTCTGGGCAACGCCCCTGAATACACTGGTCGGCGGCGTGGATGTGTCCCGCATCATCCACCGCACACTCGCCAGCGTCATGATCCTGAGCATGCTGTACCACATGGTCACCATCACACTGGGGCCGATCCAGCAGGCCATGCAGGGGCGCTTCGAACTGCGCCGCACCATTATCCCCACGTTCAAGGATATCCGGGATTTCAAGCAGGACATGCTGTATTTCGCGGGCCGTCACATGCAGCGGCCGGAAATGGACAAGTTCATGTACAAGCAGAAAATCCACTATTTTGCCGCCGCCTTCGGCAACATCGTGATGATCGTTTCCGGCTCCTCTTTCCTGTTCCCGGAGTTCTGGGCCGCCGTGCTGCCGGTCAGTATTGTGCCGCACTTCCAGGAGATGATGCGCCTGTCACACCCGCACGAGGCACTGCTGGCGCTGCTGGTGATCGCGTTCTGGCACTGGTACAACGTGCACCTTGCACCGGGCCGTTTCCCGATGCAGTGGACCTTCCTGACCGGCAAGATCACCCGCGAACACCAGATCGAAGAACATTTCCTGGAATACCTGCGCAACCTGGTCGAACTGCCCGAAGAGCGCGCCTATCTTCTCGACCTGCTGGCGGCCCGCGAACTGGATGAAAATGCGAAGGGCATGCCGGAAAGCCCCGCTGTTGCCGTAACCGAGGGCTCCGTCCCATGATGAAGGCCCTCACACCGTGGCAGAAGGTTATCGCTTACAGCACCCTGCTTCTTGTATTTTGCTGGACGCTGTTCGGCCTGTTCACGATCTGGCTGATACTCACAGAGTACTAGGACTATGCATCAACTCAGCCCCGAATTGATTACTTTCATCGTCCTGACGGTGCTGCTGTTTATCATGCTCGGCATCGCCATGCTGGTTATCGTCGACCACAAGGCAAAAATCCCCGGCGCCTTTCACAATGACCCGTTCAGTATCAGCGGACTGCGCCGCGGGCATCCTGTCATCAGTTTCCTGACCACACTGATCCTCGGCTCGATCATCCTGGCCCTGTTGTTCGAGCTGACCGTCGCCATGACCGAACTGCTGGGCTTCCCGCGCACCGCCGAGCAGCCGCAACTGCTGCAAAAACTGGGGGAACAGCGCTTCACGGAACGCATGCGCCATTTTCACAACGAACCCGAAGAAGACCTGGTCAACCTCGGCAAAAAACAGGTCTGCTTCTATTGCCATGGTGATTTCCCCCACTCCAAGCAACGCATGGTGCGCACCCTGCTCAACATGCACACCCAGTTTGTCGGCTGCATGACCTGTCATACCGACCCGCGCAAGGTGCCGGAAGAGAGTTATGAATTCGCCTGGCTGAACTATTCCGGCATCGACGTAACGGGGCCGCATTACGGCACCAGCATCAACCCCGACACCGGTTTCCTGGTCGATACCGACGACTACTATTCGAAAATCGTGATTTACGACACCCGGGGCGAGGAGAAAAAACTGCTGGAAATCACCGAGCAGTCGCCTGACGCCCAGGAATTCCTGGCCGTCCGCGACACGGCCTCGGACCAGGACATGGAAGCCCTGAGAAAACATTTCCACGCCCAGGTCAGCCCCAAGGGCCGTTTCTGCTCGCGTTGCCACACGCCGGAAGACGAAAGCTACCTGCCGTTCCGTCAACTCGGGTTCTCCGATCGGCGTGTCGGTGACGTCACCAACCTGAACCTGGTCGGGATTGTCGAAAAATACCGGGAATTCTACCTGCCCAAACTCTTCAGCAGCGATCTGTCCCTGCCCGACAGCAAGGCGCTGGTCGGCGAGAGCCACGAGGCCCCGATCAGCAATGAAGAAGCCGCAAAACCACGCGCCTGGTGGCGCAAGTCCACCCTGCCACCGAGCGGAGATGATAATGCGTCGAAGCCCTAAGCTGACGTCCAAAACCCTTTTCATCTTCCTCGCACTGTTAATTTCCTGCCCCGGCATGGCAGGCCCCATTCCTACCCAGGCCGTCAAACCGCTGATGGAACTCAGCGGTCGACCCGGTGATCCACTGTCCATGCCCAGCGACGTAGCCGTGGACGCGCGCAACATCTATGTGGTCGACGGCGGTAACCACCGGGTTGTCGTGTACGACCTCAAGGGCAGGTACCGCTTCCAGATAGGCGAGCAGGGTGAGGCCGAGGGCCAGTTCAACAGCCCGGTCGGCATTACCACCAGCGATGGAAGAGTCTATGTGGCCGATACCGGCAATCACCGCATCCAGGTCTTCGACCAGGCCGGGTCCTTCATCAGCAGCATGGCGGTACATGACGGCAAGCAAGCGGTACGGCCCATCGATGTCGCAGTCACCCGCAGAGGCAAGGAGCTGTACGTCAGCGGCAACAAGAACCATAAAATCATGGTCTTTTCCAAAAAGGGGAAACTGTTGCGCGCCTGGGGCGGCAATGGTTCCAACCGCGGCCAGTTTCGCTACCCGGCCAGCGCCATACTGCTGCCGGACGACCGCCTCGCCGTCGTCGATGTACTGAACACGCGGGTACAGGTTTTCTACCCGGAGGGGCGCCTGTCCGTGGTGGTTGGCGACTGGGGCGTCCTGCCCGGTCAGTTTTTCCGCCCCAAGGGGGTGGCCATCGACAGTGCCGGTCGTTTTTACGTGTCCGACAGTTATATGAACATGATCCAGGTATTCTCCGATACCGGTGAATTCCTCTATGTACTCGGTACTGCCGGCAAGCCGCGGGGGTTCGATACACCGACAGGTATCGCGATGGACAAGCGCGACCACCTGTATGTTGTCGAAATGCTGAAAAACAAGGTTTCGGTATTCGGGATACAGCCATGACCCGGCGGCAGGCCCCTTCCCGCCTGGTGCATATACTGGCGCTGCTGGGCTTTTTCCTGTTGCTGGTGGACCAGGCCGGGGCTGCACCGCGCCTGCCGTCCGCGAAACGCGAATGTGCGCTGTGCCACGTGATGTGGCTGACCGAGTTCAAGCGCGACGATGTCACGACCCTGATCCCCTACGACCCCAAACCGGTGGTCAAAACCGGTAAACAGGACGTCGCCAGTACCGAGCGCATGTGCCTGTCCTGCCATGACGGCTGGGTACTCGAGTCGCGGGGTTTGTGGAAAAACAAGCAACACGCTCACCCGGTCGGTCAAAAACCTTCCGAGGACATTCATATACCCATTGTGGAGGGCAAGAACCTGTTCCCGCTCAACCATGACGGGAAAATATACTGCGGCACCTGCCACACCGCGCATGGCACCGAGTGGGGCAACACCCGTTCTCCGGTTTTCATGCGCGTGCCCAGCCGTGACGGCGAACTGTGCCAGGCCTGCCATAACGAAAAGACCAGGGGGCCGGAAGCCGGTTTCCACCCGGTCAATAAAAAGCCGGAAAACCGTCCTGCCCTGTTCGACACCACCGCGGCCAAACTGAGTAACGACGGTAAAATCACCTGCCAGAGTTGCCACAGCCCGCATTTTGCCAAAGCAGACAAGCTGCTGGTCACGCCCAATGACCGTTCGCAACTGTGCGGCAGCTGTCACGACGACCGCGCTGCCACCAGTATGGCCTCGGCAGCACGCATGCACACCCACCCGGTGAATGTGATCCCCGACCAGGCCCGCGTACCGGATGCATTGAAAGAGAAAGGCGCCAAGCTGGCGCCTGACGGTGCCGTGATCTGCCAGACCTGCCACAAACCGCATGAAGCACAACCGGAAACCGGCCTGCTGGTCGCCGACAACAAGCAGTCCGCCCTGTGCGAGGACTGCCACCAGAAGCAGCGCCGCATCGGCGGCGGCAAGCATGACATGCGCCTGGTCGAGGCTGACAGCATCAACATACGTAAACAGACCGTGGCTGCCGGTGGCGCCTGCAGCGCCTGCCATGTCCCGCACCAGGGTAAAGGCCCGAAGATGTGGGCCCGCGAGCCTGGATCCAGCCGGGATGCCATGGCCGCGCTGTGCCTGAGTTGCCATGAGCCGGACGGACTGGCCAAGAAGCACCAGGTCGGGCGCTACAGCCACCCGGTAGGCGTGGACATCAGCCGTCTCGGGCGCCAGGTGGACCTGCCGACCTACAGCCGTGACGGCCTGAAAGCGATTAACGCCAGTACCGGCCTGGTGACCTGCGCAAGCTGCCACGATCCCCACCAGTGGGACCCGGCCCACCCCGCCAGAAAGGCCAGGCCCGGCACCGACAGCGATGCCAGCAACAGCTTCCTGCGCAAGGCCAACGGCCCGGATTCGGCGCTGTGCCGGACTTGCCACAAGGAAAAATGGACCGTACAGGGCAGCGAACACGACCTGGCCAAAATGGCCCCGAAGTCACGCAATGCACACGGCCAGACCGCTGCACAATCCGGCCTGTGCGGCAGTTGCCACCAGGTGCACAATGGCAAGGGCCCGCGCATGTGGGCACGGGCCATACCGAAGGGCGCCAGCCCCGTGGCCGGCCCCTGCCTCAGCTGCCACAACCCGGATGGCGTGGCCGGGGAAAAGCTTATCGGCGATCACACGCATCCACTGGATGTCCCCATCGCCGATCTCGGCATTCGCGCCACCCTGGACAAGTGGACCAGCAAACTGGTGGCGCTGGCGGGAGCAAAACCGTTGCTGCCACTGCCCCTGTTCGACCGGCACGGCCAACGCGCCGCACAGGGTGGACAGGTCGGTTGCGGCAGTTGCCATGACCCGCACCGCTGGTCAGCGGACACTAAGCAGGCCGCACTCGATGTCGAGGGTGATGCCAGCAACAGCTTCCTGCGCATCAGTGAGCACGGCAAAAGCGAACTGTGCGTCAACTGCCACACCGGCAAAGCCGCGATCTCTCTGTCCAAACACGGGTCCAGCACCCTGGCATTGAAGAAAAAAGAGGCAACCCCGAAGGCTGCCGGTGTGCCGGTCAGGACCACCCGGGACAAAACGGCACAGGACAAGACAGCAAAAACCGCCTCCGGCGTGTGCAGCAACTGCCACCAGCCCCATAACAGCAAGGGTGCTTTCCTGTGGGCCCGGGATGAGGGCCCCGGGCACAGCACCGGCCAGAAGCGCTGTACCAGCTGCCACCGCGACAATGGCCATGCCAAAGACAAGCAGACCGGGCGCTACAGCCACCCGCTACAGGTCAAGGTGGCGAAAGGCAACCTGCCGGAACACCTGCCGCTGTACAACGCGGACGGAGAACGTGCCCGGCATGGCGGCAAGGTGGACTGTGGCAGCTGCCACGATCCCCACCAGTGGCAGGCGGATAACCTGCAGAGCCGCAGCGGCCTGGACCCGGACAGCGAAGGCGATGCCGGCAACAGTTTCCTGCGCCTGTCCGCGACCCGCGGCCAACTGTGCGGCGAATGCCACAAGGACAAACGCCAGGTGCGTGCCACCGAACACGACCTGGCCATCAGCGCGCCCAAAGCCACCAATGACCATGCCCAGAACCCCGAGGCATCCGGCCTGTGCGGTACCTGCCACAGCATACACAATGCCACTTCACCGATGCGCCTGTGGGCCAGGCCCCTGGGCGAGGGCAACAACCCGGTAGAGCAGGCCTGCCGCAGCTGCCATGCCGATAACGCCATTGCCGAGGCCAAAATCCCGCCGAATACCCTGCACCCCGACAAAGTCACCGCCTGGTCGGAACAACTGCGCGGCGGCCTGCGCCCGGGCAAGCGCACTCCGCTCCCGGTATTCGACAACAAGGGCCACGCCGCCCTGACCGGCGTAATCAGCTGCGCAAGCTGCCACAACCCGCACCAGTGGCAGGCAGGCACAGCCCGGCCCGGCCCGGGCAGGAATACCGAGGGCGATGTCAGCACCAGCTTCCTGCGTCTGTCACGCAGCGCTTCGTTCCTGTGTGCCGATTGCCACGGGCTGGACTCGATATACCGTTACAAGTATTTTCACGGTGACAAGGCGCACCAGGAGCACCAGCTGGCGCGCTGACGGGACGCTGGATGGCCCACAACCTGCGTGTTTTTAACAGATTATTCAGAATTTCAGCGCCAGAGGACTAAAGACTTCCGCTACAGACACCGATAACATGATGAGTTTTGTGACAAAGGCAAACCCGCCGAAAGGCTGGGACGCAAAGTTACCTGCCTGTGGCCAACGGCTATGGCAGAGGGACTACCGGAGAGACAGTATGAGCAGGATCCGCCATCTGGCGCGCTTTATTATCAGTATAGGTACCACCGTGCTGCTGCTGGGCACGTCCCACGCCGCACAAGCCGGCAGTTTTTCAGACGCCTTCAAGAATTTTGTACTTGGCTCGGAAGCCAACGCCGGAACCCTGCCGGCCGTGCAACTGCCGGCCTCCAGCCAGTCACGTACCTGCATGCAGTGCCATAATGGCAGTGGCGGCCCCCATATCAATATGAAACCGGCCGGGTCGCCGATGCAATTCAGCGGGATGAGTATCGACCACCCGGTGGGCATGGACTACAACCAGTACGCCTACAAACACCCTGAATCCTATGTCAGGCCGGCGCGCATGGATACCCGTATCCTGTTCGAAGACGGCAAAGTCACCTGCGTATCCTGTCACCAGACCGAGACCAGCCCGGCGGCCCTGCCAGGCATAGCCCAGGCCGATACCCCGCACTGTAATGTCGGCACCGGCTACACCACCGGATCGAACAACAGAACCCGCCTGTGCCTGGGCTGCCACACCATGTAAGGCAGACCGCCCCGCAACACCTCACATATGCGACACCAGCCGTGCATCCGGCACGCTGGAACGAATGGCATCGGCAATCTCGAAATGTTTGCCGGAAGCCGGCCGGGTGGATACCCAGAGCAGGTTCAACGCCAGGTTGAGTTCCGCGAACACCACCACGTCACTGTAACAACCCAGAATGCGATGAATCTCGTCGGTGGTGCGCTCGATGTGCGGCCGGGACTTTTTGCGCAGGCCGGGAATGATGACCATAAAGTCGGTCAACGGTTTACCGTCTTCATCCACCTGCGGCGCCCGTTTACGCAACGGTTCAGACGCGTCGAGAATCGACAGACTGAGTTTCAGGGAATCCATGCCGTCCAATATAACCTACCCTGACGGCCGGCAACAATGGCGCCACAAGTCGTTAAATGCACACGTTTTTCCGGCGCCCCATGCAATGTATGCTGGTTGCCGGTGGGCGGCTTTGCTAGTATACGGTCGCCTCACTACACAGAGTCCCGGTAGCTCAGCTGGATAGAGCAAGCGCCTCCTAAGCGCTAGGTCGGAGGTTCGAATCCTCTCCGGGACGCCAATCACACCCTGCGCCGCACCTCGATCACATTGGGTATCTGCCCGATGCGGCTGAGTATGCGGCTCAGTTGGCCGATATCGGTGACCTCGATGTGCAGTTCCATGTGCGCGACCATGTCCTGCTTGTCAGTATAGGTGTTAAAACCGACCACGTTGATGTCATCGTTGGCGAGCAGCGCTGACACATCGCGCAACAGGCCGGGCCGGTCATAGGCCTGCAGCTGTATATCGACCGGGAATACCCGGTCCGGCAACGAACCCCATTCGACATCGATCAGGCGGTTGCGGTCTTCGTCTTTCAGGCGCAGCACATTGGAGCAATCACGACGGTGGATGGTGACACCACGACCGCGCGTGATGTAACCGACAATGGCATCGTTCGGTACCGGGCTGCAACAGCGCGCCGTGTTGGTGAGCAGGTTGCCCACGCCAAGGATCTTGAAATCGTCCGGCTCGCGCTGGGCTGCCGGGCGGCGCCGCGACGACGGCAGGGTCTGCGGCTCCTCACCTTCGCTCTCGGTCAGGCTCAGCACCATGCTGACGACCTGGCCAAGCTGCTGGTCGCCACCGCCGAGCGCGGCCATCATGCTGTCGACATCGCCGTAGTTCAGTTTCTGCGCCACGGTATCAAGCTCGCTGCCGGACAGGCCGAGGCGATGTAATTCGCGTTCCAGCGCGGCGTGGCCGGCACTGACGTTGATCTCCCGGTCCTGCTGCTTGAACCAGTGCCGCACCTTGGCGCGCGCACGCGGCGTCTTGAGATAACCGAGGTGCGGGTTCAGCCAGTCGCGGCTCGGTGCCGGGTGGCGCGCGGTGAGCACTTCCAGCTGCTGCCCGCTGCTGAGTTCATAGGACAGCGGCACGATGCGCCCGTCCACCTTGACGCCACGACAACGGTGCCCGACATCGGTATGGACGTGGTAAGCGAAATCCAGCGCCGTGGCACCGGACGGCATGTCGACCACCTTGCCCTGCGGCGTCAGCACATAGACGCGTTCCTCCTTGGCCTCGGACTTGAAGCGGTTGACGAATTCATCCGCCGAGGGCTCTTCCTCTTTCCATTCCAGCAACTGGCGCAGCCAGGCAATCTTTTTCTCGAAGCCGGCATCATAGTGCTCGCCTTCCTTGTAGCGCCAGTGCGCGGCAATGCCGAGTTCGGCGTGCTCATGCATTTCGCGGGTGCGTATCTGCACCTCCACCGCCTTGCCCTCCGGCCCGATCACGGCGGTATGCAGGGAACGGTAGTTATTGCTCTTGGGGTTGGCGATGTAGTCATCGAACTCGTGCGGCACGTGATGCCACAGGCCGTGCACGATGCCCAGCACCGCGTAACAGTCGCGGGTATTTTCCACCAGCACACGCACCGCCTGCACATCGAAGATCTCATGAAAGTCGATATTCTTGCGCTGCATTTTGCGCCAGATGCTGTAAATGTGTTTCGGTCGCCCGCTGATTTCCGCCTTGATGCCGGATTTTTCGAACTCGCGCGAGAGGCTTTCCTTGACCAGTTCGATATGCCGCTCGCGGTCGATGCGGCGCCCGTCCAGCAGGGAAGCGATACGGCGGTAGGCCTCGCCGTCCAGGTAGCGCAACGACAGGTCCTCGAGCTCCCACTTGACCTGCCAGATGCCGAGCCGGTTGGCCAGCGGTGCATAGATATCCAGCGTCTCGCGCGCGATGCGGCGCTGGCGTGTTTCATCCAGGTAACGCAGGGTACGCATATTGTGCAGGCGGTCGGCGAGCTTGATGAGCACCACGCGCACATCCTCGGCCATCGCCAGCAGCAGCTTGCGCACGCTTTCCGAATGGCTCAGCTCGGGGTTGCCGCTGACCGAACCGCGTATCTCGTCGATGTGGCCCATCTTGGTGACCCCGTCGACCAGCGTGGCGACGTTGGCACCGAAATCCTGCTCGATACTGGCCAGCGAGATATCCGTGTCCTCGACCACATCGTGCATGATGGAGGCGGCGACAGCCTCGTGGTCGAGGTGCAGGTGATGCACGATTTCGGCAACAGCCAGGCAGTGCACCAGGTAGGGCTCGCCGGAAGCGCGGGTCTGGTCGCTGTGCGCCTGCCGGGCACGGTCCAGCGCCTTGTGGATGAATTGACGCTCGGGCTCGCTGCGACCCTGGCTGACAGACGCCAGCCAGCTGTCCAGGTCGAGTTCCTGACCATCGCCGGGTACTGTGGTTTCCGCGCGTGCAACCATGTCTTTAAGTGTAGTCCTGTAACGTCTGTACTGCTATTCCTGCCCTTTTCCTGTCGCGACCAGGTCCGCACGCAGCGCCTGGAATACCTGTGCCAGCGCCAGTTGCATGGCCTGTGCGGTGGCATGCATATCATTGCCGGTGCTATCCACGCGACGCAAGTAAGTCGCTGTCCACAACGCCGCACCCGACGGCTCCGGGTACAACGTGGCCTCCAGTTCCAGTTCGACCCGCGGCGCACCCTCACCCAGCACTTGCTCGAAGCGCAACAGGCGGGTCTGCAGCCGGTAAGCCACCGCAGCGCGGCGACTGTTGTCCTGTACCGGGTCGGCCGCCGCGATCGTGCGCAGGTAGTTCAACAGCGCCTGCTCTATCATGCGCGGTGGCTGGTCAACCCAATACTGGTAATGGTAACGCTGTAATTCAAGGGGCTTGCGCGCATCCCGGTACAATACCGCGCGGCCGCTGCGCAACGGGTCGGCAGTGACCGGGGCCACACGCAGCCCCCCGCGCAGTGCCGGTGCCTGCAGGGCAGCGGCGCCGGGTGCATTGTCCAGCTGGTAGAAACGGTCTTCCGGTACCGGTGCGGTGGCGCTGCATGCCGCCAGTGCCAGCAGCAGCACACCGATCATACTCATTTGACGCATCATTGTTTCAGCCCCGTGTCGCTGGGTGCGGAGCCGCCGATGAGGCGGCCGGGATGTTCGCGGATCTGGCGGCTGAACTCGCTCATGTTGCGACTGGTGCTGTCCAGGTTCTGCAGGATACCGTCGCTGTAGCGCGACACCTGCTCGAGGATATGCCGCAGTTCAATGACAGACTGCTGCAAATCAGGCTGGCTGGTACTGACCAGGCTGTCCAGCTTGCGGATCAGGCCCTGTGCTTCATCCTTTACCTCAACCAGGCCTGCTGACAACCGCCGCACATCACCCGACGCGCCGTCCATGTTGTCGAGGGTACGCCGAATCTGTAACTCGGTTTCCGCATTGAGGATGCCGGACAGGTGGTCGGCACTGCGGTCCAGTTTGTCCACCAGGCGCTGCATGCCCTGCATGATAGCCGGCAGACCGCTACCCAGTTCATCACCCAGCTGCTGCACGGTGCGGTTCAGGGTTTCCAGCAGCGGGCGCAGGGCGTTTTCACTGAGATCGCCAAAATCACCGGCCACCGCACCGAGGGTGGCAAACAGGTCGATGCCCTGCTCGCTTTTCAGTGCATCGCCGGGGCTCAGGAAAGTGCCGGCCCTGCCCTCGTCGATATTCACGACGGTATCCGCCAGCAGTCCTTCGGAATAAATGCGCGCCACGCTGTCGACCGGGATCTGCCAGTCCTTGCTTACCCGTAATTCTACCTTATAGCGCAGGCCATCGGCATTACGTTGCGGTTCGATACCGGCCACCTGGCCGAAGGCATAACCCTCGTAGGTCACCAGCGTCCCCTTGCCCAGCCCGGCCACGTTGCTGTAATAGGTGTAATAGACGTCGCGCTCCCCCATGCCGCTCAGCAGCCGGAACATCACGAAAAACAGCACTGCCAGCGCCAGCAGCACGAACATGCCGACGGCAAAATAATTGATGGTTTCCCTCTTCAAGTCAGTCCGCTCCCTCGGTCAGACGCTGCATGTATTCTTCGGCATTAACCGGCACATCTTCAGATGTTCTCGACAGCAGGTTGCGCACCCGCTGGTTGTCGGAATTGCGCACTTCCTCGACGCTACCGGTCATCAGGATGCGGCCCCGGTCCAGCACCGTGATGCGATCGGCAATCTTGAATGCGCTTTCCAGCTCGTGGGTCACCACCACGATAGAGACCTGCATGGCATCGCGGATACGCAGGATCAGGTTATCCAGGTCAGCGGCAACCACCGGGTCGAGCCCGGCGCTGGGCTCATCGAAGAACAGCAGGCGCGGGTCCATCACCAGCGCCCGCGCCAGTGCGGCACGCTTCACCATGCCGCCCGACAGCTGCGCCGGCATCAGGTTCTCGTAGCCGGCCAGGTTGACCACTTCCAGTTTCATGCGGCTCATGATGCGCATGGTGTTCTCGTCCAGCCGGGTATGCTCGCGCAGCGGCATGCGCACGTTCTCGCCCACGGTCATGGAGTTGAACAGTGCGCCGCCCTGGAACGACACCCCCATCTTGCGGCGCAACTCCATCCACTCGCGGCCGCTGAGCCCGCTGATGTCACGGCCGAACAGGCGCACACTGCCGGCATCCGGCAGGTGCAGGCCCAGCAGGTAGCGTAACAGCGTCGACTTGCCCGAACCGCTACCCCCCATGATGACCATGATCTCGCCATCGGCGACGTCCAGGGACACCTGGTCGAGAATTTTCTGCGTACCGTAGTAGGTCACCAGGTCCCTGACCTCGATGACGGATGGCACGGCCTGTTCTGCGAGCGTGGCCATCAGATAATCAGGAAAAACGTAAAAATCATGTCAGCCACCACAATGGCACTGATACAGAGTACAACCGAGCGGGTGGTGGCGCGTCCCAGACCCTCGGCACCGCCACTGGCACTGAAACCGTTACTGGTCGCCACCAGTGTGATCAGTACCCCGAACACCAGGCTCTTGGTCAGGCCCTGCCAGATATCGGCCGGCTCCAGCGCCGCCAGGATACGTTCGAAATAGGTACCGATGTCGATATGCAGCTCCATCACCGAGAGCACACCGCCGCCCACGATCGCCATGCTGTCCGACAGGATGGTCAGTACCGGCATCATCACCAGCATGGCCAGCAGCACCGGCGCCACCAGGTAGCGCACCGGCGGCACGCCCATTACCCGCAGCGCATCGATTTCCTGTGCCATCTGCATGGTGCCGATGCGCGCGGCAATCGCTGAACCGGAACGCCCGGCCACCACGATGCCGGTGATCAACACCCCGAACTCGCGCGTTACCGAGGTAGCGATACCGACCACCACCTGTGACTCGGCACCGAAATCGCGCAGGGTATAAATACCCTGCATGGCCATCATGGCACCGTTGGCAAAGGCCAGGATAGCCAGTACCGGGATGGCCAGTACACCGATGTTCATCATTTCCGCAAACACGGCGTGCAGGCGCACATGCTGCTTCTGCCAGGGGCCGAAGACGATCCAGTACAGACTTTCCGCCAGCAGCGCGGCACTGTAGCCGAAGTCCTCTACGCCACTGACGAAGCGGCGCCCGACCTGTTCGACGAGGCGCTGCAGACGGCTGCCTGTGAGTTCAGCTGCCATGCGCCAGGCGCTCGTCCAGTGAAACGTAGATACGGAACACCTGATCGAGGCGTGCCAGCCGCAGCACACTCATGGCCGACTCGCTGACACCGATCAGGCCGAACTCCAGGTTATTGGAACGCGCGTACTGAAAGCCTTCCACCAGGCTGGCAACGCCGGAACTGTCGATATACTCCACGGCCGACAGGTCCACCATGACGTGTTTCATTTTCTTGAGACAGGTCAGTATCACCTTGCGGGCATCGGGCGACCTGTTCAAATCAACCTCACCGTCAAGCATCACGACGGAAAATCCCTGTTTTTCCTCGACTGGAAATGCCATATCCTAATCCTCGCTGTTCAGCAGTTTCTTCATCTGCAGCAGGTTGCCGCCCTCCGGCGGCGGTTCCATAAATTCACATTCATCCATCAGGCTCTGCATCATGTGCACGCCGAGTCCGCCCGGGCGTACATCGTCCAGGTCGCGCGAACGCACCTGGCTGACATCCACCGGCGCGGCATAGTCACGCAGCTGTACCACCAGCGCATCCGCATCCTGTATCAGCGTGAGATCAATACGCCCGTCCGGATCCATACCGTAGGCGTGCTGGATGATATTCATGCAGGCCTCGTTGACCGCGAGCACCACGGCATCGCTTGCATCGTCATCCAGGCCCACCATCCCGGCGGCATCGCGCACCACGCTGCGCAACAGCGCAAGGCGGCTGGGACGCGAGCAGAAAGTCATCGTCAGCAGCGAGTCAGCGCAGGCCATGCTGTTTGCCCCCGTCGATGATGACCAGCGTCAGGTCGTCTTCCAGTGTGCCGGCCGGATCCAGCACGGCATCGACGATAGCCCTGGCGCGCGCTTCCAGCGCCAGGTGGCCATGTTCTTTCAGCAGACGCAACAGGCCCTCTTCTTCCAGCCGCTGTTCACCGATGCGTGCTTCCAGCAGGCCGTCGGTGTACAGGTACAGACAGCCGCCCTGCAGGTCGAAGCTGGCATTGGGGAACTGGCTGTCGGGATCGATGCCCAGCGGTGGCGCCGCGGCGGGGTACTCACCGATCAGCGCCGCCGGCCCCATGTGCAGCGCAGGCAAATGCCCGGCACTGGACAGCGTGACGGTACCGCTGTTGCGGTCGAACACACCTGCCACCATGGTCACGAACATGCCGTAGATGGAAGTCTCGGCAATCTCCCGGTTGAGCATGTTGAGCAGCTTGCCGGGATCATGGATACCCTTGCCCAGGCAGCGGAACAGGCTCGCCGACTTGGCCATCAGCAGCGCGGCATTCATGCCCTTGCCGGATACATCTGCAAGACAGAATGCGATGCGGTTGTCGGGCAGCTCATAGAAATCATAAAAATCGCCGGACACGGCCTTGGCCGACAGGTTAATGCCAAACACACCCGGGATACGCACGTCACAGCCCGGCAACAGGCTTTTCTGCACCTCGCGCGCCAGGTCCAGCTCGCGCTGCAGTTCGTCGGCCAGACGATCGCGTTCGGCCAGTGTCTGTTCCAGGCGCCAGGTCAGCTCCTGGTAACTCATATTGTCCTCGGCCAGCCTCAGGTTGGCCTCGCGCAGCACCTCGTCGAACGGCAACTGCTCGCCGACGCGCATACCCATGGCGGTGGCCGCCTCAGCCACCGACGCGGTAATTTTCTGCAACAGGTAGTCGGTCTGCTCGGGGCTGGCGTCGAAGTACTCCTTGAGCATGTCGCGTGAACGCTGGATCGCGACACGTTTGTCCACGCAGCGGTAGACCGCCGCCATCCAGTCGGCACAGGCAGCCACCTTGCACAGCACGACATCCTGCCGGTCGGCATCCTCGGGCGGGCCGTCGTGGTGGTAACCCATGGCCAGCGCCAGGTCGGAGGGCAGGTCCCAGCTGGTCGCCAGCGTCAGCCCGACCTCATCGTGCGTGGTGTGGAACAGCTCCACTTCCAGGTCGCGCCGCTGCTCGGGATTGGCGCACGACAGCGCATCCCAGTGATCGATCTGCTGCGGGTGCACATACAACATCACCAGCAGGCCGAAATCCTGCAGCAGGCCGGCGGTAAAACATTCATCGGCATCCAGCCCCGCCAGCTCGGCCAGGCTGCGCGCGCTGACCGCACGCCGCAGCGCATCTTCCCAGTAGGCATCGATATTGAAACCGGGGATGGCATCCTTGCGCAGGGCGTCACGCATGGAGATGCACAGCACCATATTGCGCAATGCACGGTTACCCAGCACCGTGACCGCGCGCGCCACGGACTTCACCTGGCTGACCAGGCCGAAAAAGGCGGAATTGGCCACCCGCAGCAGTTCCGCGGTCAGCACCGGGTCGTTGGTCACGATGCGCGCCAGGTCGCGGCTGTCGACGCCGCGCTTTGAGCACGCCTGCACGATACGGATGGCATCCTTGGGCGGGGCCGGCAAATCAGACGGCCGAACCCTGTGTTCCGCAACGGTTTCTTCCATAACCTGTTGATCGCGCATACTGAAGCAGTTAATTTCCCTGTTTACCGTTACAGTAACGGCACACAGGGAGCAGGCTACAGCCAGATTTCAGCTAATGATCAACAAATTACGGATAATTTCGCTTTTCCCGGCAGTGCTTGCGGCACTCCTCTGCAGCACACTGATTCCACCCTCTGCCGCCCGCGCGGGCAGCCCCATGTTCGAGGAAGGCCGCCTGGCCTATTCGCAGGGCGATATCAATGCCGCGCTGGTGCTGTGGCGCCCGCTCGCGGAACAGGGCGATGCCGACGCCCAGTTTGCGCTCGGCACCCTGTACTACGCCGGCCTCGCGGTGCCGGTCGACTACACAGAGTCCAGCTACTGGTTCCACCGCGCCGCCGAGCAGGGCTATGCCGCCGCCCAGTACAACCTGGGCAACGCCTACCAGCGCGGCGAGGGGGTGCGGGCCAACAGCACCATGGCTGTGCACTGGTGGCGCAAGGCCGCCCAGCAGGGTTTCGCTGCCGGCCAGTACAACCTGGCCTCGGCCTACCACAGCGGCGATGGCGTCGAGCGGGATGAAGAACGCGCGCTGGCGCTGTACCGGCAATCCGCGGAGAACGGCCACCAGCCGGCGATAGACCTGCTGGCGCGGCTGGCAGAGGCCGAAAGATACGCAACAGCCGGTAATAGCGGGGATTGTGCGGGCTGGCTGCAACAGCAGGCGGGCGGCGCCTATACCATCCAGCTGCTGTCGACCACACACCCCGGCGAGGCCCGGCGCGTGGCAAACAAATTCGGGCTGGAGGGGCACATAATCTGCAGCTATGAAGTCAAGGGCACGCGCTATCACGCGCTGCTGCTGGGCGCCTGGCCGGACACGGCGGCGGCACAGCAAAAAGTGGAGACACTGGCCCCGGAGTTACGGGCCAGAAAGCCGTGGATACGGCCGGTGGGTTCACTCCGGCGGCTGGTCAACCCGCCGGAACAGCGGGAGTAATTCCGCCGGCATGACGTAATTCTACTTAACCAATAAATTTCATAGAGTTACATTAACGCCTGCAACGTGGTCGGGAACTGCTCGGCGGCCTCCTCAAAGGCAAAGAACAGCTCGTCTTCCTGCAAGCCGATTTCCTCCAGCATGGCCTGGGAAATCTGGATATCCGCCTTTGGCGAGCCCATGAAATTGCCCTGTTCCGACTCGTTCACCAGGTGGTTGGCGAGATACAGGATATAAGTTTCGATGCGCGCCTGTTCGGCCCGCTCCGGCTCATGGTGCCAGGCGACCGCTTCCGCCAGCTCTTCCGGCAGCTGCCATTTGCCCATCAGCTGGCCGGCGACACTGGCATGACTGAACTCGAAACGCTCCAGCTCGGCCTGGTACAGCACTTCCTCGTCGCCGTCCGCCAGCAGCAGAATATCGCGCATGGCCTCGGGCCGCTGGTGGTACAGGATCAGGCTGCCGATATCGTGCATCAGGCCGGATACGAACAGCCGCTCCGGGTGCAGCACGTTGGCACGCACCGCCAGCGCGCGTGCCAGCAGGCCGGTATACACGCTGTGGCGCCAGAAAGTCTCCATTTTCACCAGCTCGTTGGGAATATTATTAAAAGTTTTAACGGCTGAAATCGACAATACCAGCTGGTACAGCTCGGCATTGCCAATCACGGTCACCGCGCGGGTAACCGTATCGATTTTGCGGCTGAAATTGTAGAACGAGCTGTTCGCCATGCGCAGCAGGCGGGTAGTCAAGTTGGGATCGACACTGACTACCTCGGAAATCTCCTTCGCCCCGGTTTTCGGCGAATGAATCAGCTCAAACAGGCGCATACAGATATCGGGCGGTGATACCAGCCCTTCGACATCGTCCAGCAGGGCGACGACCGATTCCTGACGGGACTGGCGTGCAAGTGGCGTATTGTGACTGCTCATAGGCGTAAAAATCCTGTTTCCTTACCGGCTTTAGCGACCTCCGGCACACAAACTGGAGCAACTTGAGGCACTTTTTGCAGGCCCTGTCACAGAACCCGGAATTGCGCTGTGCTATTTATATTCCCGGACGCTAGCCAGATTACTGGAAGCTGGTTTTTTGAAGTACTTACCGGGAGCTGTCATGTCAGATACCGCAAAGAAGAACGTTGTCAGCCTGGACGATTACGGGCAAATGCGGCGGGGCCTTGGAAAAGGACCTGGCACACAGGCGTTGCGCGCAATCCGGGAGCTGGCCTCGGGCAAGCTCAGCCACCACATCGGCCGTATGATGGAAAAAATCGACGACGCCCTGTTTGCGCGCGCCGAGAAAGCCGAAAACAACATGATACAGACCCAGTACTTCGACGCCATGCGCGAACTGCGCATTATCCGCAAGGATATCGAAGAAGATTTTATCAACGGCTTCAGCAACCGTTTCAACCAGGGCGTACCGCGCCAGACCAGCAGCGGCGGGAGCTTCAACCTTAACCTGGATGATGATTCAGGACCGGGACTGGTTGGCAAGGATGAGCTGGAGGAAGACCTGGCCATAGCCAACATGGTGACCAAGGTCCGCAATGTCTGCACCCAGAACCTGTATTACCTCGACCAGCGTATCGGTTTCCTGATCCGCGACCCTGACCTGGAAAACTGGCAGAACCCGCTCGGCCCGGAAGCCATCTGCGACGCCTTCCAGGAAGCCACGCAGCGCGTCGAGACCGGCCTGGAAATCCGCCTGGTGATTTTCAAACTGTTCGACCAGCATGTTATCAGCCACATGGACGAGATCTACAAAGAGGTCAACCAGTACCTGGTGAAAATGGGTGTACTGCCGGAAATCAAGACCACCGTACGCAGAAACGCCAACCCGCCGGGGCATCTGCCACCGGCACAGGGCATGGCTGGCGGCCCTGCCGGGGCCGGCTCTCCGGAAGCCGGTGTTGCACCGGGCTACGGCGAGGCACCGATGGCCGGCGGCCAGGGTGTTGCCGGCGGCGGCTACGCCGGTGGCTATGCCGGTGGTAACCACTACGGCGATCCCGGGCAGGCCTACATCAATGCCCTGACCTTCCTGCAGCACGGCGGTGCCGGGGCGGAGGGTATGGGCGCCGGTGGCACCGGCGACGGCGCTTTTGCGCTCAACCCCTCTGACGTGGTTTCCGGCCAGGTGAATATCCTGCACGGCATCAAGAACTCACCGCTGGCACAGGACCTGGGCAAGGGCGGCAACATGACGATCGACATTGTCGCCATGCTGTTCGACTACATCCTGGACGACAAGAACATCCCGGGCGCCATGCTCGCCCTGATCGGGCGCCTGCAAATCCCCCTGCTCAAGGTCGCCCTGCTCGACAATCAGTTCTTCAGCCGCAAGTCGCACCCCGCGCGCCGGCTGCTGAACCTGCTGGCGACCACCGCCGTCAGCTGGGACGAAAGCCAGGGTGAAAACGACCCCCTGTATCTCAAGGTGCAGTCCATCGTGCAGTCCGTGCTGGATGATTTCGAGGACGACACCCGCCTGTTCGAAACGCTGCTGGAAGACCTGGAAGATTTCCTGCAGAAAGAAGAGGAACAGGCCGCGCAGCGCGCCGCGCGCTCGGCAAAACTCATGGAGGGCCAGGAGCGTCTGGATGTCGCCAAGTCCACCACTCTGGAAGAAATCGAGCCACGCGTCAATGACGGCCAGAACCTCGACTTCGTACGCGAGTTTGTCACCACCCACTGGAAGAACCTGCTGTTCATCACCTGCGCGCGCCAGGGTAAAGACAGTCCGGCCTGGAAACAGACTGTCGCCACCATGGACGACCTGATCTGGAGCATCAAACCCAAGCTCACCCGCGAAGATCGCCAGAAACTGGTGGCCATGCAGCCGGCGCTGCTGACACAGCTGCGCGAAGGCATGGAACGCCTGTCCATCCCGACCACCGAGCGCGATGATTTTATCGCCAAGCTGGTGTACGCACATGGCCGCACGGCGATCAACAGGGATGAAAACACGGATACGGAGAGCGGGACCGAAACTGCCGAGCCGGCAGCACTGGAAGTCAATGAACAACAGGCCGTCGTCACAGAAGTG
>DRNU01000015.1 GCA_011374975.1 Gammaproteobacteria bacterium
CCATGACCTCCGGTCGCGGCCAGTTCTCCATGGAATTCCTGCACTACATGCCGTGCCCGAAGAACGTGGCCGACGAAGTGATCAAGGAAACCCTGGAGCGTCAGGCCAAGGCCAGCTGAGACGTTTCACCGTCAAAGCCGAAAAAAAGCCGGGCCGCGAAAGCGGCCCGGCTTTTTTGTGGCTGGTGGTTGCAGACCTACTCCATAGGTTGTATTCGATGGATGAACGGGCGGCACCGGATGAAGTGCGAAAGGCTGGTAGGGGCAAAACCGACGGACGGAAACGAATCCATTTGGCCTGGCTATACGTATGCTCTATTCACCAATCCGTGAAATTGGCCAATAATGACCATGATGATCGTGTGATGCCACAGGCCGTTCAATAAAACAATAACTTGTGTGGCACCGCCGTTTTGACATGCCATTCGGTAATTTTTCACGATGGGCCTGGATGAATCGTCCTGTCGGGCAGGTCTGGCCTGACCGGGACCTGGTAAAGGTAGCCTCTTCGGCACAATGTTTTCCGCCTCACTTTTTCTTGGAAGGCCGGACCTGCCCGATGATTCACTGATCGTCGGTTTCATCGAGCGATATGCGCGCAACTTCCCCGAAGACATCGCGATCATCGACGACCAGCGGGAAATCACCTATGCCGAGCTGGATCAGCGGGCAAATGGTGTGGCGCATGGTCTCGTTGCCCGAGGTTTGGGGGAGGGAGACGCCGTATTTGTCTGCATGCGGCCCGGAATCGGGTTGCTGATTGCGCTGCTTGGGATCCACAAGGCTGGCTGTGTCTATGTGCCGCTCGATCCGGCATTCCCGCTGGTACACATGGCGCGTGTGCTGCAGGAAGTCCCGCCTGCGCTCATTGTCCATGATGGCGAGGACACCTTGTTCCCGCTCGACCATCGTGATCAATGTATCCGGTTTGATGAGGTGGCGCTGGTTCACCTGCCGGCAGAGGCGCCATCCGTTGCCCGTTCTCTGGATACGCCCTCCCACATCTTTTTCACGTCGGGGACAACAGGTAACCCAAAGGCCGTACTTTCCTCGCAGCACAACCTTTTGCAGTACATCGGTGCGGCGATCAAACGCTTTCGCTTTACCTCCCGGGATGTTTTTGTCGCCGCGGCGAGGCCTTCCTTCAGTATCAGCCTGTTTGAACTGCTCATCCCGCTGGCAGTCGGTGGAACGGTACGGATTCTTTCCCGAGAAAAGATCCTGAATCTGGAATCCCTGGCCGATGCCATTGCGTCTTCGACGGTATTTCATCTGGGGCCGGGGCTTCTGAAAAGATTGCTTCCCCATATCGAGATGCAATATGGAAGATTCGACCGGTTCGATGGCGTACGTCATGCCTCGTCCGGTGGCGATTTCGTGCCGGTATCCGTATTGAAAAGCATGCGACGGATATTCCGAAATGCGGAAGTCTGCGTGATTTATGGATCGAGCGAAATCAATTGCATGGGCTGTTGCTTTTCCGTGCCGAAGGACAGTCAGGTTGAAAAGTCCCTGGTGGGAAAGCCGTTTACCGGCATGACATTACGCGTGCTGGATGCTTCCCGAAGCTCCGTGGCGCCCGGTGAGATTGGTGAGGTGTATTTTGCCGGCAGGGGATTGGCGGTGGGATATATCAACCGTCCGGAACTGACTCGGGAGCGATTTGTCCAGCTTGGGGGTCAGCGTTTTTATGCCATGGGTGATCTCGGCCGGCTGGATGCGCGTGGCAACCTCGAATTGCTGGGGCGTAACGACTTCCAGGTGCAAATCCGGGGGATGCGTGTTGAACTGACGGCGGTGGAAGAATGTCTGCGGAACCTTCCCGGGGTTGCCGATTGCATTGTGGTCGCCCGGGAGGACGGGAGAATCCGGGAAAAGGTTTTGGTCGCCTATCTGGTTGCGGAACCCGGCCGGGAAGCAGAGCTGTGCTTGATCCATGAACACGCTGTTCGCAATTTGCCGGATTACATGGTGCCCTCGCAATTTGTCCGGTTAAGCGAGTTACCCTTGAATTTCAATGGCAAAATCGATCGCAAGGCCCTGCCGCCACCTGATTCCGACAACCAGATCCTGTCTGCCGACTTCATGGCGCCTCGAAACGAGATCGAGAAATTGTTGGCCGGCATATGGCAAACGGTGCTGGAGGTCGACCGGGTTGGGATCAATGACGATTTCTTCGAGTTGGGCGGTGATTCCCTGCGCGCGGTTTCATTTCTTGTCGAGGTCGAGAATGTCCTGGGGAAGTTCATACCCATCGCCTTCTTGATGGAGCATCCGACGATTCGGGAAATAGCCAGGGCAATCGAAGAGGAAACGGCGCTCAAGGAAGATTGTGAAGTGGTGGTTTTACGCAAGGGGAACGCCGATCCGCCCCTGTTCTGTCTGTATGGGGTGATGTTATATCGGGACCTGGCGGAATCCCTGAAAACATCGCGCATGGTTTGTGGTGTGTATGTGCGCGAGGAAATCGATGTCATCCGGAATGGTGTCAGCAATCTGGACTTTGATGCCTTTTGGGATGTCTCGGTCATCGCGGCACGTTATCTGGAAATCATCAGGTGTTATCAGCAAACGGGTCCATACTATCTGTGTGGCGAGTCCTTTGGTGGTGTTGTGGCACTGGAAGTTGCCAGGATGTTACGTGAGCAGGGTGAGGAGGTGCGGCTGGTTGCGATGCTGGACAGCGTGGCTCCCGGCTATTATGACCAGCTTGGCAGGACAAGGCGCATGGCGCTGCACATGATGCGCATGGCCGAGGAAGGGCCTGCCAGCGTGTTTTCCCGAATCTGGTCCCGATTGTCTCACCGGGAACAATCATCTTCCTCTGAAAGGGATCTGGACGAATACCGTTCACAGGTGCGGGAGTATGCCTTCAGTCGGTATTTGCCCCGGCTTTATGAAGGGGATGTTCATCTGTTTCGTGCACAGGAACGCAGTGCTTTCGATCCTGATCTGGAGGACCTGGGTTGGCGGAGGTGGTTGCCTGATCTGAAGATTTACAATGTTGCCGGCAATCATTTGAGCATTCTCCGCAAGGGGCAGGTTGAACACATGGCTGCCATCCTGAGCGGGTTATTGGTATGAGATGCACAGGCAAAAACGGGATCAACCAACCAGGGAGAATCAATATGAGTGCAGAACCGGTTCAGGTCTCCGGGCTTTCGTTCGTCGAGTTCAGCGGTCCTCGACCGGAGCTGTTGACAGATCTGTTCGAGCGGATGGGGTTGGAGCAGGTCGGTGGTGACAGTGCTCGGAATATCGCGCTGTATGCGCAAAATGATATCCGTTTTCTTTCCAATCCCGGTAACGGGGGGAATGCGGAACGGTTCCGCAAAACCCATCAACGGGGTGCCAGTGCCATGGGATTCCGGGTCGAAAATGGCGAGCAGGCGCTGGCGCAGGCCATTCGGCTGGGCGCCGAGCCGGCCGAATTGACGGACTATCCCATTCCCGCCATCAAGGGGGTTGGAAAGTCGCTCATTTACCTTGTCGATGCCGAAGCGGAAAAACGCTTGTTCACTGAGCTTGGCTGGAGCCTGATGAATGGCCGTTCTGTGCCTGATGGCGATCTGCTGCGCATCGACCACCTGACGCACAATCTTGACATTGGCGGGATTGACCGCCTGCGCCGGTTCTACGAGAGAGTGTTCGGTTTCGAAGTTCTCAGGACCTTCGATATCGAGGGGCGCAAGACCGGATTGTTCAGTCTGGTGGTGGCCAACCGGGATCGTTCCGTCATCATTCCGCTCAATGAAACGAAGGACGACAAGTCCCAGATTGCCGAGTTTTTGCGCGAATACAATGGCGAAGGCATTCAGCACATCGCGCTTGCCACCCGGGGCCTGTGCAGGACCGTGGATGCACTTACCGCCCGGGGTATCGAATTCCAGGATACGCTGGACACCTATTACGAAGCCATCGATGAGCGGGTCCCGAATCATGGTGAGGATGTGGAGGCGTTGCGCCAGCGCCGTATCCTGATCGATGGTGGCGACGGGCCGGATCAGGGTTTCCTGTTGCAGATTTTTACCCGCAACAGCATCGGTCCGATTTTTTTTGAATACATTCAGCGCAAGGGCCATGATGGCTTCGGGGAGGGCAACTTCCAGGCGCTCTTCGACTCCATCGAGCTGGATCAGATGCGGCGTGGGGTTCTTTGACAGGGCAAGCTACGTTGGTTAATACCGGGTGATTGGTTCAGAGTGGGATCGGTGGTCTGTGTTGGGTGCGATCACTGACATCGCAGGGGCTTGGTGAAGTCCAGGGTGGTGGGTCGGAAATCGGCGGCAAAGGCCGGATAGTCGGCCATGTAGAGTGTTGAAGTATCGTCGATGTAGACGATATCGTAGGCTGTATTGGTGCCGCCGCCGGCCAGGGGCACAATTTCGATATCAAGTTCGGTTGCCGTGATCCCGGATGTCGTGGTGATTTCGTTGCCGAGGACGTAGGTGCCCTCATTGGTCACGGGCAAGGCGTCGCCAGTGCAGTTTGGGCCATTGTAATAGGTCACGATACTGGTGTGGCTTCCGTCATTGCGGAAGACATAGATGTCGGTTTCCCAGCTTCCACCGCTCTCATAACAGGCGCGTTTCCAGACGCCGACCAGTTTTTCTGCCAGGGTATTGCCGATGCCACATGTCGCCGGCGGATTGGCGATAACGGGTGCGGAAGGAATCGGCGTTGTCTCCGAGCTGCCACCACAGGCGGACAGCAGCAGGGCCAGTCCCGGAATGGCAAGCCGTTCGAGGGTCGTCCAGATCATGACGGTCTCCATGAAATACCGTGCCTTACCAGGAAAATAGCAGGCGGCGCGAAAAATATTGTGCACGCGGTCACAAACCGGGCAGGCGCAGGCTCAACTCTCCAGGCGGCGGAGTGTGGCGACGGGTGGCTCGTCGAGGAACCGGCGGGCCGCGAACAGGCCGGCTGCCGTGACCACGACGATCCCCAAGGTGAGGCCGATGAGTGAGATCGCGGGCGAGAAGGCGTAGGGGAAGCGGAAGATCTGCACCGCCAGGATCCAGGCTACCAGCGTGGCGGCTAGGCCGCCGAGGATGCCGGCCAGGGCGCCGAGCACGAGGTGTTCTGCCATCCGGGCGCGCAGCAGCCGTTGCCGTCGGACGCCGAGGCTGCGCAACAGGGCGTTTTCGAAGCGGTGTTCGTCCTGTTGGGTGGCGATGACCGACAGCAGAACGAGCAGTGCGGCCAGGAGGGTGAACAGGAACAGGAGCTCCATGGCCAGAGCGACGCGATCGAGGAGCGCACGAACGCGCTGCATGAGCGCGGCCACGTCCAGGACCGTCACATTGGGAAATCGTGCCACCAGCTCGGCGACGAGGGAGCGTTGTGCGGTATCGAGATGCACACTGGTCACCCAGCTTGCCGGTTCCGTTTCCAGTATTCCGGGGGGCACGACGGTGAAGAAATTGACCCGGAAACTGTCCCAGTCCACTTCGCGCA
>DRNU01000016.1 GCA_011374975.1 Gammaproteobacteria bacterium
AGAAACGCACATCGAACTTCATGCGCGAATCTTCAAAGGCCTCGAAGCCGCATTCGTAGGGAGACAGCTTGGCGCTGTCGGGACGGCTCGGACCCAGCATATAACCCATCAGGATGGGACCGACGCCGAACAACAAGCCCAGGATGAGAAATACCAGAATGGGTAAATAATTCTCTAGCATACTGACCTAAAGTCTCATGTTAGCGGTGATTATTTCTTATTGTTTTTCAAGGGCTTTTCGGCCTATGTGAAAAACATGCGCGTTCAGCGCCTAGCCCAAAATAGATACGCGAACGCCCAGTCTAGGCTAGATTGAAATTGCTTGTCAAGGCCGAGATAAATTGAATTTATCTATGAAACTCAAGAAGTTAGCTCCAGCAAAGAGCTAAAGCAGCATTTTTTTGACGGAAGAAAAAAATGGTGCCGATGGCCGGAGTCGAACCGGCACGGCTTTCGCCACTGCCCCCTCAAGACAGCGTGTCTACCAATTCCACCACATCGGCAATAAAACGGGGTACTCAGGGGTTTTTCGGTGCGTCGTCAGTCGACACATCGGAGGGAAGTACCGGGGTATCTGCAGTCTCGACGGCCTGCTCAACAGGCGATGAACCCTGAACTCGATCGAGCAGGCTGTCAGACTGATTTGTTGTGCTCTTCGAGGTGTAGGCCAGCGACAGGCTGGTGACGAAAAATATCGTTGCCAGGACGCCCGTTGTGCGGGAGAGGAAATTGCTGGAACCCTTGGCACCAAACACGGAACCCGATGCGCCACCCGCCGCACCGGCACCAAAGGCGGCACCGGCATCCGCGCCTTTACCATGCTGGATCAGCACCAAGCCAATCACGCCGATCGCGACCAACAGATGCACCACCAATAAAATCGTTTCAACCATTGAATGAATTCCTGAAAAACGTAACCACAACTAGCCTGCGCGGCAAATCGCCAAAAAGCCTTCGGCGTCGAGTGATGCGCCGCCAATCAGGCCGCCATCGATATCGGCCATGGCAAACAGCTCGGCGGCATTATCCGGCTTTACGCTGCCGCCGTAAAGGATCTGCACCTTTTCCGCCACATTTACATCCTGCGACGCCAGGCGCTGGCGAATAAAGGCGTGCACGTCCTGGGCCTGTTGCGGGCTGGCGGTCTTACCGGTGCCGATGGCCCACACCGGTTCGTAGGCGATCACGCAGCCGGCAATGGCCTGAACGCCAGCAGCATCGATGACGGCGTCCAGTTGGCGTGCGACCACGGCCTCGGTATCACCGGCCTCGCGCTCTTCCAGCAGCTCGCCGATGCACAGGATCGGCGTCAGGCCGGCCTTCTGTGCAGCCAGAAATTTTTCCGCTACCTGGGCATCGGTTTCGCCGTGCAGGCTGCGGCGTTCGGAATGGCCGATGATGACGTATTTGCACTGGTAGTCGAGCAGCATGGCGGCGGAGATCTCGCCCGTATAGGCGCCGGACGCATGCTGACTGAGGTCCTGCCCACCCCAGGAGACGCCACTGCCGTCGAGGCGGCGGGCGGTCTGCGGAATATAAATGGCCGGGGGACAAACCACCACTTCAGCGCTTACGCCCTCGCGCACACCGGCCTTGATACCGTCGAGCAGG
>DRNU01000017.1 GCA_011374975.1 Gammaproteobacteria bacterium
AGCGTTGCTGTCTTCAGAGAGTGCGCCTACGGCGAGCGTGCCGCCATCGCCACTCAGGCTGAGGCTATAACCAAACCCATCATCCGCATCAGTATTGCTCGCCTTGACATAGGCCTGCTGCGACCACTCGCCGCCACTGTTCCGGGTGAACACATACACGGCTCCGGATCTGCTCGCGGAATTATTGCTCTGGTCGCCATTCAGGCCGATGGCGGCACCGGCCTCCCTGAATGCGCTTACGGCAAGCGTGTTGCCACTGCTGTCCAGGGTGATGCTGTAACCGAACCAGTCATCGGTTTCGGCATTGCTTGCCTTGAAATAGGCCTGTTGCGACCAGTTGCCACCGCCGTCGCGGGAGAATATGTAGGCTGCGCCGGAGTCGTTCGCCTCATCGCCGCTCATGCCGGTGGCGCCGCTGTCCTCCTGGTGTGCGCCAACGGCGAGTGTGTCGCCGTCTGCGCTAAGGGCAACACTTTTCCCGAACTTGTCGGCAACGCCCATATCAAGATTGATCTGCTGTGACCAAGCGTCGCTTTCGTCACGGGTGAATACATAGGCGCCGGAAGCAATCGTACCGACTGCCAGGGTATTGCCATCCTGATCGAGGCTAACGCTGTAGCCGAATTGGCGGTTCGCAAAGACATCGTTCGTCTTCAGGTAGGTGGAGTGCGACCATTCGCCGCCATTGTCGCGGATGAAGATGTACACCGCACCGGAGTTGAACGAAGAATTGTCACCCCCGTCACCATTCGAGCCAGTGGCGCCGCTGTCCTCGTTGTATGCGCCCACGGCCAGCGTGTTGCCATCTCCACTCATGGCAAGGGCATAGCCGAAAAAATCACCCTCATCGGTATTGCTGGCCTTGATATAAGCTTGTTGTTCCCATGTAGCATCATTGCCTCGCGTGAATACATATACCGCTCCTGCATCGTTGGTTGCGATATTGTTACCCTGGTTGCTGTCATTGACGCCGGTGGCGTTGCTGTCTTCGTTGTAGGCACCCACGGCCAGCGTGCCGCCGTCGGCGCTCAAGGCGATGCTAAAGCCGAAGGAATCGAATGCCCCCGCGTTGCTTGCGGTCAGATAGGCCTGCTGCGACCAGCCACCGTCAGCGTCACGGGTGAACACATATACGGCGCCGGAATTGAGCACCGAATTGTCGTTTTCGTCTTCTCCGTATGCGCCCACGGCCAATGTGTTGCCATCGGTGCTCAGGGCGACCTTGCCACCGAACCGGTCTCCGGCATCCATGCTGCCCGCCTTGAAGTAACCGATGCTGTTGGCCAGTGAACCGCTGACTGCGACACTGGCCGAATCGGTGCAGCCCGTGGCGTTACAGCTTTGCAGCAGATATTGCGCATTGGTGCGTGCATACAGCGGCACCCTGTGTTCGTAAACCTGCGTGCCTTGGGGGATGTCGCCGCTTACCGGCGTGAAGCCCGACAGCCCGTCCGGGTTTTCCAGCAGCCGGTAATGGGTGGCATCACTTGCATCGCTCCAGGTGAAGCGGAAGGTCTTGATCCCGCTGAAGGACAAGGCCGGCGTCGGCGAGGTGTCTGGCCCCGGATTGCCATTGTCGTTATCGCCGCCATTGTTGCCACCCCCGCCACAGGCGGTGAGCAGAAACGCGGCGAGCGCACACAGGGCGTTGCTACCAAGAAATCGATGTTGCTTCATGGTTTTACTTCCCTTGTTTTTATGATGGTATGTGAGTCGATCTGATCGGGTTAAAATTTTAATGTGGAAGAACTCACCGTGTCACGCGCGCAAGCCGCCGGCGCCGGTTCGGGGCGAATCATGCTTATGACCTGAATCCGTGGGTTCATGACGGCGAATGACACGACTCATTGATCCGTCTCGCTATATGAAAAATCTCGGCAATAATCCCCGCTATTCCCTCGATTTTTCATTACGCGATACGAATCAGGCAGTTGCGTACTTCATCCTCCCTGAACCCACGGATTCAGGTATGATTCATCGATCACGCTACGGCATATGAAACGCGGAGGTCACGGAGCCACAGAGAAATTCGTTGAAAACTCCGTGCCTCTGTGGCCCCGTGACCTCCGTGTTTCCATCCCGGCCCGTCATCATTCACTGCGGGCATGGGCTGCCCCGGGGCTGGAAAAGTCCGTATTGCAGGGCATGGAATACGCTGGAGGTTGTGCTTGATGTTACGTTTTGTCCCTATTCTTCCATGATCAGGGGTGTGGCCAGCGGGCTCATGACGGTTGATTGAGGCCTGAACCCGCGGATTCAGGTGAGAGTGCTTCCCTGGGCGGGCCGAACGGTTGCGTAATCCGCCGTCATGAATTTGCGCGTTTGAATTTGGCAGAGCAAGCGCCGGTTCCCGGTGCTGGTTTATCTTGCTCTGTGCCTCCGTGGCATTGATGGTGTACCTTGCTCCGCCGGGTTGATCAGGCCGGCCACTACGTTCCGCCCTTCGTTCATGAGGATGTTGTAGGTCCGGCAGGCGGCTGCCGTGTCCA
>DRNU01000018.1 GCA_011374975.1 Gammaproteobacteria bacterium
ACGTTACCAGCTGATCGGCGAAGTGCTGCGTGGCGGCGCGGCCAGTACTGCAACGCTGGGTGTTGCCGACGGGGTGCGACGCGCCTTGCAAAACGATACCCCGGTGGCTGTGGCACGGGGTAACAGCTTTAACTGGTGGAAGCCGCTGGCCGGTGTTGCGGTGGCGGCTTCGGTTGCACTGGTAGCTGTTCTCAGCGTCACCTCGCTGCGCGAAACCGGCGATGACAGGCTGCCGCAGCTGGCCTCGGGAGCGGAAGTTTCCAGTGTGGCACGCGTCCAGGACGGTCAGTGGGAACGCATCGAACCGGGTATCGACAGACGCCTTGCCGGTTACCTGGTGAACCATAATGAGTATGCGGCGAACCGGGGTATGCAGGGTGTCATGCCTTATGTCCGCATTGTAGGTTACCAAAACCAACGCTGATGAAACGCGCTTTTGTCGCAATCCTTTCGATAGCCCTGCTGACAGCTGTACAGTCACCCGCGCGGGCCGAACCCGGCGCGCGCGAGTGGCTGGAGCGCATGTCCATGGCATCCCGCTCCCTGAACTACACGGGGACCTTTGTTTACCAGCGCCAGAACAGCCTGGAAGCCATGCGCATCGTCCATGCCATGGACGATGACGGGGGCGAGCGTGAACGCCTGATGTCCCTGACCGGCCCCAAGCGCGAAGTCTTGCGCGACAACCAGATAGTGACCTGCATCCTGGGCGACAGTCAGTCGGTGGTGGTCAACAAGAGTCAGCCGCGCGTCCCTTTCCCGACCAGCTTCCCCGAAGGGGTCATGGAGCTCGAGAAACATTACCGCTTCAAGGTGCTGGGCCAGGACCGCGTTGCCGGGCTGGATTGCCGGGTGGTGGCTGTCGAGCCGCGTGACCAGTACCGCTACGGGCGCAGGCTTTGCGTACATGACGACAGCCACCTGTTACTGCGCTCCGAACTGACCGGTGTCGACGGGCGCGCGATCGAGCAGGTGATGTTTACCTCGCTGGAATTCCCACAGGCCATTGCCGCCGAGGACCTGTTGCCGAACCTGGACGGCGCCAACTTTACCTGGAAGCACGAACCGGAGCAGCAGCCGGAGCCGGGCGACGACTCCACTGATTCGCGCTGGAAAGTCATGCAGGTGCCGGACGGTTTCATACTCACCGACCATCGCTGGCACAAGCTGTCTGCGTATGAACCCGGTGTCGAGCACTGGGTCTACAGTGACGGGCTGGCCAGCGTGTCGGTGTATATTGAAAAGTCACAGAAGGAAAACGACATCTATAAGGGTGTTTCGCATCGCGGCGCCCTGAACGCCTACGGCACCATGGCCGCGGGGTACTATGTGACAGTGGTCGGCGAAGTGCCGCGCCAGACCGTGGAAATGATAGGCAATTCCGTTCGCATTCGATAACCATGCTTGAAGAAACCGCACAGGTGGTCCGGGTCGAGGCCGATGAGGTCTGGGTGGAAACGCAACGTCGTTCCACCTGTGGCTCATGCGCCGCGCAAAAGGGCTGCGGAACCGCTACCCTGGCGAAGGTGCTGGGGCAACGTCGCAGCCTGGTGAGGGTTTTGTCGCAACTGCCGCTAAGGGTGGGCGACCGGGTGGTGATCGGTATCCGCGAGCAGGCGCTGGTGAGAGGCTCGCTGGCGGTCTATGCTGTGCCTTTGTTGCTGCTCTTGCTGGGCGGGCTGCTCGGGGAACTGGGCGTGCAGCAGCATCTCTGGGACAATGCCGAGCAGGCCAGCCTGGCGCTGGGCGGCGCCGGTTTTGTTGCCGGCCTGTTCTGGCTGAAAGGATTTACGCGCCGGATTCGCCATGACCGTGCCTACCAGCCGGTGGTATTACGCCGGGAAGCCTGAAATATTGAATCATTTGCTGAATAATCCGCTAGTCTGCGCCGAGCAGGGTGAAACCAGGCAGGGTAGCGCTGATTATATTTACAATCCGGTTTGACCGGTCCAGGAGTATCTGCATGAAATCGTTAAATAAAACAGGATGGTTGCTGGCGTGTTTTGCCCTGCTGCTGTCCGCTGTGATGAACGTGCAGGCACGCAGCCTGCCCGACTTCACTGAACTGGTCGAACAGACCGGTGATGCGGTGGTGAATATCAGTACCACGCAGAAAATAAAATCAGGTCACATGAACCTGCCGGAAGGGATCGAGATTCCCGACCTGCCGGAAGGCTCACCCTTCGGTGACCTGTTCAAGCACTTCTTCGGCGAGGGCGGCAAGGGCATGCCGCGACCGCAGGAAGCCAAGTCGCTGGGTTCCGGTTTCATCATTTCCAAAGACGGCTATATCCTGACCAATAACCACGTGGTCAAGGATGCCGACGAAGTCATCGTGCGTCTCTACGACCGGCGCGAACTGAAGGCCGAGATCATCGGTACCGACGAGCGTAGCGACGTGGCCCTGCTCAAGATCGAGGCCGATGGCCTGCCGGTGGCCAGAATCGGCAAGTCCGAGGAACTGAAAGTGGGTGAGTGGGTGCTGGCGATCGGTTCCCCGTTCGGCTTCGACCGCTCGGCAACGGCCGGTATCGTCAGCGCCAAGGGCCGGGCCCTGCCGCGCGAGAACTATGTCCCGTTCATCCAGACCGATGTGGCGATCAACCCGGGTAACTCCGGCGGGCCGCTGTTCAATCTGGACGGTGAAGTGGTGGGTGTGAATTCACAGATTTACAGCCGCACCGGCGGTTACATGGGCCTGTCGTTCTCCATTCCCATCGAAGTGGCGATGGATGTCGCCAAACAGCTGAAGGAGCACGGCAAGGTCAGCCGCGGCTGGCTGGGTGTGCTGATCCAGGACGTGACGCTGGAACTGGCGGAGTCCTTCGGCATGAGCAAGCCGCAGGGCGCATTGATTGCCAAGGTGATGCCGAACAGCCCGGCTGAAAAAGCCAAAATGAAGGTGGGCGACATCGTCGTCAGCTTCAACGGCAAGGATATCGAGCGTTCTTCCAGCCTGCCGCCGGTGGTGGGCAGTACCCCGGTGGGCAAGAAGGTGCCGGTGAAAGTGATTCGCGGCGGGCGCAGCCAGACCCTGTGGGTGAAACTGGGTGAACTGCCGGACAAGGACGAGCAGATCGCCAGGGCGGAGGAAAGCAAGACCACCAGCGATAACCGTCTCAACGTCAGGGTCGCTGACCTGACCGCGGAACAGCGCAAGGAACTGGGCATCGATGGTGGCATCCTGGTCGAAGCGGTCGGTGACGGCCCGGCGGGTGATGCCGGCGTGCGCGAGGGCGATATTATCCTGCGCATCGATGGCGAGCTGATCGAGGATGTGGATGATTTCGAGAAGACGATCAGGAAACTGCCGGTCGGCAAGTCGGTGGCAATCCTGATCCAGCGCCGTGGTGGACCGATCTTCCTGGCACTGAAAATCCCGAAATCCGACTGACATGGTGATGCTGACCCTGTACTACAGGGAAGGCTGCCATCTGTGTGAAGCGATGCTGCAGGCCCTCCGGGGCCTGCAGCCGCGTCAGGCATTCGATTTGCAGCTGATTGATATCGACCGCGACCCGCAACTGGCACAACGCTACGACGAGTGGGTGCCGGTATTGTGCTGTGGGGAGCAGGAAATCTGCCATTACCATCTCGATTCCGACGCCCTGAACGATTTTTTGCGCGGCCAATAGCGTGTATACTGTTCGGATTGGCGCCGTGTTGGCGTCTTTCTTTTTAGAAATCAGGTTATTACTTGTGTCTTGTAGCTCCTCCCGGCGGGTCGGAAATGACTGATCTGTCTCATATCCGCAATTTTTCCATCATCGCGCACATCGACCACGGCAAGTCGACGCTGGCGGACCGCTTCATCCAGATCTGCGGGGGGCTGAGCGAGCGCGACATGGAAGAACAGGTGCTGGATTCCATGGACCTGGAGCGCGAGCGCGGCATCACCATCAAGGCGCAGAGCGTGTCGCTCGATTACCGGGCCGAGGACGGCGAGACCTATACCCTGAACTTTATCGATACGCCGGGCCACGTGGATTTCTCCTACGAGGTATCGCGTTCGCTGTCCGCCTGCGAGGGCGCGCTGCTGGTGGTGGATGCCGCGCAGGGCGTCGAGGCGCAGAGTGTGGCCAATTGTTATACCGCCATCGAGCAGGGCCTGGAAGTGGTGCCGGTGCTGAACAAGATCGACCTGCCGTCCGCCGAGCCGGACCGGGTCAAGCAGGAAATCGAGGACATTATCGGTATCGAGGCTATCGATGCCGTCGAGGTCAGCGCCAAGACCGGGATCGGTATCAAGCTGCTGCTGGAGCGCCTGATCAAGCAGATTCCGCCGCCCGTAGGCGATGCCGAACAGCCCTTGCAGGCGCTGATTATCGATTCCTGGTTCGACAATTATGTCGGCGTCATCTCGCTGGTGCGGGTGATGCAGGGCACCCTGCGGCGCCGTCAGAAGATCCGCATCATGTCCACCGGGCGTGACCACCTGGCCGAGAAGGTCGGTATCTTCACGCCGCGCCGCGAAGACCGTGACCTGCTCACGGCCGGTGACGTGGGCTACGTCATCGCCGGTATCAAGGAAATCGACGGCGCCCCGGTGGGTGACACCATCACACTCACCGACCGCCAGGCCGCCGAGGCGTTGCCGGGCTTCCAGAAAGTACAGCCGCGCGTGTTTGCCGGCCTGTACCCGGTGATCTCTGATGAGTATGAAAACCTGCGCGAGGCCCTGCAGAAACTGCGTCTCAACGATGCCTCGCTGCACTTCGAACCGGAGACATCGCAGGCGCTGGGTTTCGGCTTCCGCTGTGGTTTCCTTGGCATGCTGCACATGGAAATCATCCAGGAGCGCCTGGAGCGCGAATATAACCTGGACCTGATTACCACGGCGCCGACCGTTATCTACGAGATCCTTGATACCAGGGGCAACATCACGCAGATCGACAACCCGGCCAGTCTGCCGCCGGTCAACCAGATTGAACAGATTCGCGAACCGATTATCGTGGCGCACATCCTGGTGCCGCAGGATTATCTTGGCGCGGTGATCGGCCTGTGCGTAGAGAAACGCGGCGTGCAGCGCGGCATGCAGTACATGGGGCAGCAGGTCAACCTGACCTACGAGCTGCCGCTCAGTGAAGTGGTGCTGGATTTCTTCGACCGTCTGAAATCGGTGAGCCGCGGTTTTGCCTCCTTCGACTATACTTTCGACCGCTTCGAGCCGGCCTCACTGGTCCGCCTCGATGTGCTCATCAACGGCGAAAAAGTGGATGCCCTGTCGGTGATCGTGCACCGCGATCTCGCCCAGGGCCGCGGCCGCGACCTTGCCGACCGCATGCGCGAAATCATTCCACGGCAGATGTTCGACGTGGCGATACAGGCGGCCATCGGCTCACAGATCATCGCCCGCACCACGGTCAAGGCACTGCGCAAGAATGTGACCGCCAAGTGCTATGGCGGCGACATTTCGCGCAAGCGCAAGTTGCTGGAAAAGCAGAAGGCGGGCAAGAAACGCATGAAACAGTTTGGTAAAGTGGAAATACCGCAGGAGGCCTTTCTGGCTGTCCTGCAGGTGGGGAAAAAATAGCCATGAATATCGATTTTCCGGCGCTGCTGGTGCTGGCAACCCTGATAACAGGCCTGATCTGGGCGCTGGACGCTGTGTTATGGGCGCCGAAACGCAAACAGCAGGCAGCGGCACTGGCAATGGCCGGCGGGACGGTCGACAGTGAACAGATCGAAGAGGCCCTCAAGGAGCCGACCCTGGTCGAATACGCCAGGTCTTTCTTCCCCGTTATCCTGGCGGTGCTGTTGCTGCGCTCTTTCCTGGTGGAGCCGTTTCGTATCCCGTCAGGCTCCATGATGCCGACCCTGCTGGTGGGTGATTTCATACTGGTTAACAAATACGCCTACGGTATCCGTCTGCCGGTACTGAACCGCAAGGTGATCGAGCTGGGTGAACCGCAACGCGGTGATGTAGTGGTATTCCGTTTTCCACAGGACCCGCGTGTCGATTACATCAAGCGCGTGGTGGGCTTGCCCGGTGACCACGTGGTGTACCATAACAAGACACTGTTCATCAACGGCAAGCAAATACCGCAGATACCGCAGGGCACCTATATCGGCACCGGTTCCGGCCTGACCATGTCGGGTACCGAACTGCGCCGCGAGGCTCTGGGTGATGTTAAACATGATATTCTCATAGAGCCGCGCGCCCGCGGTGTGGAGACTGATACCGTGGTGCCGGAAGGACATTATTTTGTGATGGGCGACAACCGGGATCACAGCAATGACAGCCGGTACTGGGGTTTCGTGCCGGATGAAAACCTGGTTGGGCGTGCATTCATGATATGGATGAACTGGGATTCCGCAGCCGACGGGGTGGGCTGGGAACGTATCGGCGATTCCATTAACTAGGAGAACCGCGATGAACAGATGGCATCACCAGAAAGGCATGACGGCAATCGGCTGGTTGCTGACGCTGGGTCTGATCGCCTTTTTCACTCTGATAACACTGCGTCTGGTGCCGCTGTACATGGAGTTCGCCAAGGTGACATCGGTACTGGAGTCGCTGCAGAATGAGCCCGGTATCACGCGCAAGACCCGGGGCGAGATCATCACAATGATCACCAAGCGCTTTGACGTCAACGATGTCAATAATGTTGACCCCAGGCTGGTCAAGGTCGGCAAGGACAAGGACGGCCTCAAGATCAGTATCAGTTACGAGCGCCGTGAGCACCTGTTCAGTAATGTCGATGTTGTTGCCAGTTTCGACAAGGAGATCGAGGTGGTCGCCAATTGATCCGTTCCCTGGACGACCTGAGTCGTTCACTGGGCTACCGGTTTCAGGATGTTGCGTTGTTACAGGAAGCTGTCACTCACCGCAGTGCCGGCAGTCGCAATAACGAGCGCCTGGAATTCCTCGGTGACGCGGTGCTGGGTTACGTCATCGCCGAAGCCCTGTACATGCAGTTTCCCGCCGCCAGAGAAGGTCAGCTCAGTCGCCTGCGCGCCAGCCTGGTGAAGCGCGAGACACTGGCGGCGATTGCCCGTGACCTGGCGCTTGGCGATTACCTGAGCCTGGGTTCGGGCGAACTCAAGAGCGGTGGCTTTCGCCGTGAGTCCATCCTGGCGGATGCGCTGGAAGCCATTTTCGGCGCTATCGTGCTGGATGCCGGCTTCACCACCTGCCACGACACCATACGTCGCCTGTTTGCCGCGCGCCTCGGCGGATTGTCCGCCGACGACGAGCAGAAAGATCCCAAAACCCGTTTGCAGGAACACCTCCAGTCCCGCAAGCTGGAGCTGCCGGTGTACAGCGTGCAGGAAGTTACCGGCAAGGCCCACAACCAGCAGTTCATCATCGAATGCCGGGTAGAGGATATGCAGTGTTCCAGCCAGGGTCGTGGCAGCAACCGGCGCCGTGCCGAGCAGGCCGCGGCGGAGGCCATGCTGGCGCAACTGGAAACGGAGTCCGGTGATGGATGATTTCCGCTGCGGCTTTGTCGCGCTGGTGGGCAGGCCCAATGTCGGCAAGTCCACGATTCTCAACCGGCTGGTCGGCCAGAAGATCAGTATCACCTCGCGCCGGCCGCAGACCACGCGCCACCGCATCCTGGGCATCAAGACCGACGACACAGCGCAGATTGTCTTTGTCGATACCCCCGGGTTACACGCGAGTCAGCCGCGTGCCATGAACCGCTACCTGAACCGTGCCGCCGTCGACAGCCTGCGCGATGTCGATGTCGTCGTATTCGTGGCCGAGGGTACGCGCTGGCAGAAAGACGACGACTGGGTACTGGAAAAGCTGCAGCATGTCTCCTGCCCGGTGATCCTTGCAGTCAACAAGATCGACCGGGTGGCGGACAAGGCGAAGCTGTTGCCGCACCTGCAAATGCTGGCCGACAAATATGATTTCAGCGAGCTGATACCGGTCTGTGCAAAGACCGGTGATCACCTGGACGAACTCGAAGCCGTGGTACGCAAACACCTGCCGCATGCGCCGCCCCTGTATGACGAAGACCAGGTGACCGATCGCAGCGAACGCTTCCTGGCCGCTGAACTGGTGCGTGAAAAACTGTTCCGCAAGCTGGGTGAGGAGATCCCCTACGGTCTGACAGTAGAGATCGAGAGCTTCAAGACAGAAAAGAAGCTGTTGCATATCCATGCCCTTATCTGGGTGGAAAAGAGCAGCCACAAGCCGATCGTCATCGGCAACAAGGGTGAGCGCCTGAAAGAAGTCGGTCGCGAGGCGCGCCAGGATATGCAGAAGATGTTCGGGCAGAAAGTATTCCTGGAGCTGTGGGTGAAGGTGAAGGAAGGCTGGGCGGATGATGAACGCGCCCTGCGCAGCCTGGGTTACAACGAAGACTGATGTGACGCCATGGCTGCCACGTCGCGCGTCCAACTGGTTCCCGGCTATGTGCTGCATCAACGCCCTTACCGGGAAAGCAGCCTGCTGCTGGAGGTATTCACCGGGCCCCATGGCCGTGTCGGACTGGTAGCGCGCGGTGTGCGCGCCCCCAAATCCCGTCAGCGTGGCGAGTTGCAGCCGTTTCGCCCGCTGCGCCTGTCCTGGCAGGGACGCGGTGAACTGGGTACCCTGACCGGTGTCGAGGGCGCTGCACCGGGCTGCAGTCTGCAGGGCACGGCCCTGTACAGCGCTTTCTACCTGAATGAACTGCTGGTGCGCCTGCTGGTCCGTCATGACCCGCATCCGCGCCTGTATACCTGTTACCAGGACAGCCTGGAAAACCTGGCGCATACCTCGCTGGTTGAACCGCTGCTGAGGTTGTTCGAAAAAAACCTGTTGCAGGAAATCGGCTATGGCCTGCTGCTGGACCATGATGCCGGCAGCGGCGAGCCGGTACGCGGCGAGGCATACTATGATTACCATCTGGAATCCGGGCCGCTGCTGACGACGGAACGCACCGGGCCGGGCTTTATCTTCCGGGGTTCGAGCCTGCTGGCACTGGCCCGGGATCAGCTGTCCGATGCCGGCGCGCTGCGCGATGCCAAGCGCCTGATGCGGGCCGCGTTGAACCTGTACCTGGGTGACAGGCCGCTGCGTTCGCGGGAGCTGTTTATTGCGCCCGGACAGACGGGCGGCGGGTTGTAATTTTTTGAATTAAAGGATGCTTGCATGAACCCTATTCTGCTTGGTGTGAATATCGATCACGTTGCCACGCTGCGTCAGGCGCGCGGCACACGTTACCCTGACCCGGTACAGGCGGCCATCGAGGCCGAGCAGGCCGGTGCCGACGGCATTACCCTGCACCTGCGCGAGGATCGCCGGCATATCCAGGAGCGGGATGTGGAGATACTGAATGACATCCTGCAAACGCACATGAACCTGGAAATGGCGGTGACGGATGAGATGCTGGCAATTGCCTGCCGGGTACAGCCTTCGGATTGCTGCCTGGTGCCGGAACGGCGCGAGGAACTGACGACCGAGGGTGGTCTGGACGTTGCGGGCCAAGGCGGGCGCATGCGTGATGCCTGCCAACGCCTGGCTGAAGCCGGTGTGCGGGTGTCGCTGTTTATCGATGCTGATGCGCGCCAGGTCGAGGCTGCCAAAGCGGCCGGTGCCCCCTGTATTGAAATTCATACCGGGCATTTTGCCGATGCCACGGGCCCGGCGCAGCAGCAGGCTGAATTCAGGAAAATCGAGGCGGCGGTACGTCTCGGTGATGAGCTCGGCCTGCATGTCAACGCGGGGCATGGTTTGCATTATCACAATGTTCAGGCCGTGGCTGCCCTGCCGGTCGTGCGTGAGCTGAATATCGGCCACGCGATTATTGCGCGTGCGTTGTTCTGCGGCCTGGGTGAGGCGGTGCGGGAAATGAAGCGGCTGATGCTCGCCGCACGCCATTAATCGGGCGCCTGGTACAGTACCGGGTCGCCGTCTTTTGCCTTGGCGATGTACATGGCCTGGTCGGCGTGGCGTAGCAGGGTGGTGGCGTCTTCGCCGTGGTCCGGGTAGATGGCGATGCCGATGCTGGCGCTGGTGGTGATCGGCTGGCCCAGTATCAGGAACGGCTGCTGCAGTGCATGGATGATTTTTGTGGCGGCGGCAACGGCGCCCTGTTCATCGCGGATCTGTTCCAGGCAGATGATAAATTCGTCGCCACCGATACGCGATACTGTGTCGGTCTGGCGCATGGTGTCGCGCAGGCGTTTTGCAACGGCCTGCAGCAGGCAGTCGCCGGTTTCGTGGCCATAGCGGTCGTTGACTGGCTTGAAGTCATCCAGGTCAAGGTATACGACGCCCAGTTTGCGCTGGCAGCGGTCGGCGCGGGCGATACCGGCGCCAAGGCGTTCATTCAGCAGGGTGCGGTTGGGCAGGTCGGTCAGCTGGTCGTGTTCCGCCTGGTAGGTCATCTGGTGTTCCTGCAGCAGGCGTTCGCTGGCATCGCGGATCAGCAGTGTATAAAGGCGGTGTCGGTCGGACAGGGCAGTCTGTGACAGTGAAATGTCCACCGGGAAGCGCGCGCCGCTTTTGTGCTGGCAGACAACGCGATCGGTTTTGAAACCCAGCCTGCTCTCGTGTGCAATGCGTGTCAGCGCTGCAAGACGGGTTTTATCGGTCTGGCGGTAACGCGGGCAGACAAGGGTTGTCAGTGCCTGCCCGACAATCTCTTTGCGCGTATGCCCGAACAGTTTTTCAGCGCCCTGGTTGAACACAACGATGTTGCAGTCGTCGTCGGTGCAGACAATGGCTTCGTGGGTAATGTGCAACAGGCGCACATAGCGATCCACCTGCCGTATCAGTCGTTGAGCTGCAGCATTCGGGTCGTTCCCTGACGCTGGTTCGTCCTGATGTCCCGTGGGTGGGTCGCCGGTTCCGTTCATGGACATGTTGTCATGCAGGGAAAAAGGGAAGGATATTCCTCTGGTCGCTTATATAATCAAAGGCTAGCACACTGGTCGGTCAATACCAGCAGGTTATATTCAGGATAACCTGGGAGTTACGAAGGAGTATACTGAGCACATGAATTTTCCCGGCATAGAACAGTTCGTCGGTAACACACCGCTGGTGCAGTTGCAGCGTTTGCCCGGTGAGACCAGTAATACGATTCTGGTCAAGCTGGAGGGGAATAACCCGGCCGGATCGGTCAAGGACCGACCGGCACTGAGTATGATCAGCCATGCCGAGGCGCGTGGTGAAATCAGGCCCGGCGACACCCTGATCGAGGCCACCAGTGGCAACACCGGTATAGCGCTGGCCATGGCGGCTGCCATGAAAGGCTACCGCATGGTGCTCATCATGCCCGAAAACATGAGTGTGGAACGACGCCAGGTGATGAAGGCTTTCGGTGCTGAAATCATCTCCGTTACCCGCGAGCAGAGCATGGAGGGTGCGCGCGACCTGGCCAAACAGATGGAAGCGGAAAGCAAGGGTACGGTACTGGACCAGTTCTCCAACCCGGATAATCCGCTGGCCCACTATGAAGGCACCGGCCCGGAAATCTGGCGCGATACCGGTGGCACGATCACCCATTTCGTCAGTGCCATGGGTACTACCGGCACCATCATGGGCACAGCGCGTTTCCTGAAAGAGAAAAACCCGGCCGTGGAAATCATCGGTGTGCAGCCGGTGGAAGGCGCATCGATTCCCGGTATCCGGCGCTGGCCGGAGGCCTATCTGCCGTCTATTTTCGACGCCAGCCTGGTGGACCGCACCATCGACGTGGCGCAGGATGCCGCCGAGCAGACGACACTGGCGCTGGCGTCCCGGGAGGGTATTTTCTGCGGTATCTCCTCTGGTGGCGCGGTCGCGGCTGCCTTGCAACTGAGCGAGCAGGTCGAGAATGCGGTGATTGCCGCCATTATCTGCGACCGTGGTGACCGTTACCTGTCCACCGGGGTGTTTCCCGGTTGATACGGGCGCCGTTCCCCGGCCGGTGCCTGCGCCGGGCTATCGGTGTCCTGTTCCTGTTGTTACTGTCCTGTAACGCGGCAGCTATTGAAGAAATCCGGCTCGACTGGGGTGATATAGAAGCCGATGGCTGGCAAGCGCAGGGTGTCAGCCTGGCGCTGACACTGCCGACTGATACCGCGTCCAGCCTGAACATCACGCTTGCGCAGCTGGAAATCGGCGCCTACCGGGTACAGCAATTGCGTTTGCAGTGTGCGGATTTTGATCTGCAGCCGCAGGCGGTCGAATGCCGCAACGGTCAGCTGTCATTGCGCAGTGACGACCTGGCGCTCGATGCGGTGCCGGCACACTTCAGTTACCGCCTTGATACGCGCGAGCTGAATGTGACCCTGTCTGATGTCAGCCTGGCCGGTGGCAAACTGACATTGTTGTTGCAGCAGCAGAATGCCGGCTGGCGGCTTGCTGTCACGCTGGACGGTACCCGCCTGGCTGATATTGCCGCACTGGTGCAAAAGACCGGCCTGAAGCTGCCGGCTCTTGAGCATCAGGGTTATCTTGAAGGCCAGTTTGAGGTGCGTGGTGACAGCACGGGCCTGAACAGCATTGACTGGCAACTGCACACCCGCGCTGCCGGTTACAGCAATGCCGAAGGCAGCCAGGCTGCAGAGGCATTGCAACTGGTCAGCACCGGCAAGGCACGCCCGGAAGGCCCGGACTGGCAGGTGCAGGCGACACTGGCCGCGCGCCAGGGCATGTTGTATGCCGATCCCCTTTACCTGGAATTTTCCGCGGCGCAACCACTTGAGCTGTCCACAAAACTGCGCTGGAAGGCAGACACGGGTGAATTGCAGGTACATTCCCTGGCGTTTGACCAGCCCGGCGTGGTAAGCGGCAGCCTTGCCGCCCGGCTGATGACCGCGGCGCAGCAACCGTTGCAACAGCTGACCCTGGAAATTCGTGAAGCGTCCTTCCCGGGTTTCTACAGCAACTGGCTGCAACCCTGGCTGGTTGGCAGCGCACTGGAGAAACTCGACAGCGAAGGGTATTTGCGCGGGCGCGTGGTGTTGCGTGACGGTAAACCCGAAACTGTGTCGTTAACCCTGGACGGGGTCTCGTTGCGCGAGCAGGCCGGCCTGTTCGAGCTGCGCGGACTGGACGGTGAACTGCACTGGAATAACAGCGATGCCGTGCAGGATTCCACCCTGGCCTGGCAGGGCGCCAGTCTTTACCGGCTGCAATTCGGCGCCACGCAGCTGGTGCTGCAAAGTGACCGCCGTGGCTTGCAACTGGCCCGGCCACTGGTAGTCCCGCTGCTGGATGGCAAACTGCACGTCGAGCAGTTCGAGCTGGGTGTCGATGACGCAGGCGCCATGCGCTGGTTGCTGGACGGCTTCCTCACCCCGGTGTCCATGCAGGCCTTCAGCACGGCGCTGGGCTGGCCGGAGCTGTCCGGCACCCTGTCCGGCATGGTGCCGAAGATGCGTTATGAAAAAGGCGAACTCACCCTGGGCGGCACACTGCTGGTGCAGGCTTTCGACGGTGACATCACGTTGCGCAACCTGCGCATCCAGCAGCCGCTGGGCCGGGTGCCGCGCCTGTGGACCGATATCAGGCTCGACCACCTGGACCTGAAAACCCTGACGCGCACCTTCTCCTTCGGCCGTATCGAGGGCCGCCTGCAGGGGCGGGTGGACGGTTTGTACATGGAGGCCTGGCAGCTGGTCGCCTTCGACGCCCTGTTTGAAACGCCCCCGGATGATGACAGCCGTCACCGTATCAGCCAGAAAGCCGTGGACAATATCTCCAACCTGGGGGGGGCGGGTATCGGTGGCGCATTGTCGCGCAGTTTCCTGCGTTTCCTGGAGGATTTCCCCTACCGTCGGCTGGGAATCCGCTGCCGGCTGGAAAACGGGGTCTGCCACATGGGCGGCGTGGCCCCGGCTGAGCAGGGTTATTACCTGGTGCAGGGCCGTGTGCTGCCTCCGCGCCTGGATGTGGTCGGCTATGCCGATGCGGTCGACTGGCAGTCACTGGTAGACCGGCTGGTGGCCATTACCAGCGGCGAGACGCCGCGTGTGGAATAACCTTTTCCGTCCCCCGGCGTTAGTCCTTATAATGGGCGGGTCCCGCGAGAGGAAACCAAAGTGCCATATACCATCCGTTTGAGTTCACTGCTGGGCATGCTGCTGTTCCTGGCAGCATGCGTCACCATCAATGTTTATTTTCCCACGGCGGAAGCGGTGGAAGCCGCTGACCAGATCATCCGCGGTGTGTATGGCGAGGACGAAAAACCCGCCGACACCCCGGCCGGTACGCCACAGCCGGACAGCCGCCTGCAGCGACCGCTGTGGATCGGCCTGCTCGAACAGCTGGTGCCGGCAGCGCAGGCGGCTGCCGACATCAACATCCAGTCACCCGCAGTACGCACCCTGCGTGCCGCCATGGAAGCCCGTTTTCCGCGCCTGAAACCCTTCTACCAGAATGGCAGCGTGGGCATGACCCGGGACGGCCTGATCCAGGTGCGTGACCTGAACGCCGTGGCGTTGCGTGACCGCAAGACGGTAAAGACCCTGGTCGCCGATGAAAACCGCGACCGCAATGCGCTGTACCGCGAAATCGCCCGCGCCAACGGGCAACCGGCCTGGGAGGCCGAAATCCGCAAGACCTTTGCGCGGCGCTGGGTCGACAATGCCCCCGGCGGCTGGTGGTACCAGGACAGCGGCGGCAACTGGAAGCGCAAGTAAGTGCCTGCATTCCTTCATCCCCGCCGCAATGCGGCGGGGGATCCGGGCATGGATGACTGTCAGGCATGAATAAACGCCGCAGAAAACCGAAACTGCCCAACTACCCGGTACGTGTTACGGTCGAATCCCTGACCCATGACGGGCGCGGTGTGGCGCACGTGGACGGCAAGGCCGTATTTATCGATGGGGCGCTGCCGGGCGAGGAACTGAGCTTTCTCTACACCGGGCGTTCCCGCAAGCACGACGAAGGCCGCCTGTGCGAATTGTTCCAGGCCTCCGATCAGCGTGTAGAACCTGAATGCGCGCACTTCGACATTTGTGGGGGGTGCAGTCTCCAGCACCAGAACCCTGCCAGCCAGATACTCAGCAAACAGCAGACCTTGCTGGACAGCCTGGAGCGCATCGGCAAGGTCAAACCGGAACGTATACTCGAAGCACTGACCGGACCGGTCTGGGGTTATCGCAACAAGGCCCGGCTGGGCGTGAAATACGTGCGCAAGAAAGGACGGGTACTGGTGGGCTTTCGCGAGAAACGCAAACCGTTTCTGGCCGATATCCAGCGTTGTGAAGTCCTGCACCCCTCGGTCGGTACGCGTCTCGAAGAACTGGCGCAGATGATCCAGGGAATGGAAGCGCGTGAACGCATCGCGCAGATCGAGGTTGCGGTGGGCGAACAGGCCACGACGCTGGTGTTGCGTAACCTGGACCCGCTGTCGGGCAGTGATACCCGGGTTTTGAAGGATTACGCACAGCAGACCGGTCTGCATATCTGGTTACAGCCGGGCGGGCCGGATACGGTGGCGCCGCTGTGGCCGGAGGCCTCGCAACTGTCCTACCATTTACAGGACTATGATATCGAGATGCAGTTCCTGCCCACCGATTTCACCCAGGTCAACGTCGCTATCAATAGCAGCATGATTCGCCAGGCGCTGGAGTTGCTGGAACTCGATGCAGACAGCCGGGTGCTCGACCTGTTTTGCGGCCTGGGTAACTTTACTCTGCCGCTGGCGCGCCGTGCCTCCCACGTTACCGGCGTGGAAGGCGATGCCGGACTGGTGCAGCGGGCGCGTGAAAATGCCGCCCGCAATGGTATCGAGAATGTGGAATACCACTCCGTCGACCTGACACAGGACCCGGCCGGGCAGGCCTGGATGCAGCAGCGTTATAACCGCATCCTGCTCGACCCGCCGCGCAGCGGTGCGCAGGAAATGATGCCGCACATCGCCGCGCTGGGCGCGGAACGCATTGTCTATGTCGCCTGTCATCCCGGTTCGCTGGCGCGGGATGCCGGCTTGCTGGCCAACGAACACGGCTACCGGCTGGTTGCCGCCGGCGTCATGGACATGTTCCCGCATACCGCGCACGTGGAGTCCATGGCGCTGTTCGAGAAGAGCCATGGCTGAGCAGGAAAGCCCCACAGTCGAAACCGGGCGCTATAGCTGGCAGCGGGTGATGGCGATCGTGCGCGAGCACCGGCGCGAACTGGTGTGGGCGAATATCATTGCCGTGCTGGCCGTGCTGGTCAGCGTACCACTGCCGCTGATGATGCCGCTGCTGGTCGATGAGGTGTTACTCAAGGAACCTGCGACACTGGTTGCAGTCATGAACCGGCTGTTCCCCGAGTCCTGGCACGGGCCGGTCCTGTATGTCACCGCCATCCTGTTCGCTACCGTGGTGTTGCGTTTCATCAATGTCATGCTCACCGTCTGGCAGACGCGCCAGTTCAGTTTTATCGCCAAGGACGTCGTGTTTCGTATCCGGCGTGACCTGTTGCTGCGCCTGCAGCGCATATCGCTGGCCGAGTACGAGGCCATGGGCAGCGGTGAGGTGACCTCGCACTTTGTCACTGACCTGAACGCGGTGGATACCTTCATCGGCATGACGGTCAGCAAGTTCCTGATTGCCGTGCTGTCGCTGGTCGGTGCGGCGGGCGTGCTGTTATGGATGCACTGGAAACTGGCCTTGCTGATCCTGTTTCTTAACCCGGTGGTGGTGTATTTCACCGTGGTGCTCGGCAAACAGGTCAAACAGCTCAAACGGCGTGAGAACCAGGCATTTGAAGTATTTCAGGGTGCGTTGACGGAGACGCTGGACGCCATCCAGCAGGTGCGTGCCGCCAACCGCGAAGGCTACTACCTGAAACGCGTGATCGACCGTGCGTGGCAAATCAAACACGACTCGGCGGCATTCTCATGGAAGAGCGACGCGGCCGGGCGCCTGTCCTTTTTCGTTTTCCTGATGGGTTTCGACCTGTTCCGTGCCGTCAGCATGCTGATGGTCGTTTATTCCGGACTTAGTATCGGCGAAATGATGGCCGTGTTTGCCTACCTCTGGTTCATGATGGCCCCGGTGCAGGAAGTCCTGAATGTCCAGTATGCCTTCTACGGTGCACGTGCCGCGCTGGAGCGTATCAACGGTTTGCTCGACCTGCACGAAGAGCCACGCTATCCCGCTGAACAGAATCCCTTCGCGGGCAGGCGTGGCGTTTCTGTACAGCTTGAAGATATCCATTTTGCCTACCGACCCGATGAACCGGTGCTGAATGGCGTCAGCCTGAACGTCGAGGCCGGGCAGCGGGTTGCGCTGGTGGGCGCCAGCGGCGGCGGCAAGTCAACGCTGGTGCAGGTGCTGCTGGGTTTGTACGCACCGCAACAGGGGCATATCTTTTTCGAGGGTGTGCCGGTACAGAAGATTGGTCTTGAGGTGGTGCGCGAG
>DRNU01000019.1 GCA_011374975.1 Gammaproteobacteria bacterium
ACAACGTGGCCATCCCCGACCACGAGATCCAGTTCAGCGCCATCCGCGCCCAGGGCGCCGGTGGGCAGAACGTCAACAAGGTCTCCAGCGCCGTGCACCTGCGCTTCGACGTGGCGCGCTCCTCGCTGCCCGACTTCTACAAGCAACGCCTGCTGGCCCTGCGCGACCGCCGCATCAACAGCGAAGGCGTCATCGTCATCAAGGCGCAGAGCCATCGCAGCCAGGAAAAGAACCGCGCCGAGGCACTGCAGCGACTGCGCGAAATGATCATCGATGCCGGACGGGTGGTAAAGAAACGCCGCCCCACCAAGCCCACGCGCAGCTCGCGGCAGAAACGCCTCGACAGCAAGACCCGCCGCGGCCAGACCAAGGCCCTGCGCGGAAAGATTTACTAATTTCACCACAGAGGCACGGAGGCTCAGAAAAGAACACGACTTTATGTGGGAGCAGCTTCAGCCGCGAATAGTGGCAGATGCCATTCGCGGCTGAAGCCACTCCCACAAATAACAGACAATCTCTGTGTCACCCCGCCTCTGTGGTGAAGCAAACAAAAGGACCCCCATGGCCCTCAAGGCAACCATCTTCAAAGCCGAACTGCAAATAGCGGACATGGACCGCCACTATTACGCGGCCCACAACCTCACCATTGCCCGCCACCCCTCGGAGACCGACGAGCGCATGATGCTGCGCCTGCTGGCCTTTGCCCTCAGCGCAGATGAGCAACTGAGCTTTACCCGCGGCATCAGCAGCGATGACGAGCCCGACCTCTGGCAGCAGAGCCTCAGCGGCGAAATCGAGCACTGGATCGAACTCGGTCAGCCCGACGAAAAGCGCATCCGCAAGGCCTGTGGCCGCGCCCACCGCGTCACACTCCATCCCTACAGCGGCAGCAGTGCGGAGATCTGGTGGTCACAGAACGGCGAGCGCCTGCAGCGCTTCGACAACCTTGCCGTCATCACCTTCCCCGCCGAGGCCGGCCCGGCACTGGCACCCATGGCGAGACGCAACATGCAATTACAGTGCAACATCCAGGACGGCGAAGCCTGGTTCTCCGATGGCGAGATCGACGTGACCGTCAAACCCGAAGTGTGGAAAGCGATTTGACCCGTAGGGTGGGCACGGTTTATGTGCCCACGCGTAAAACCGGCCCACCATGAGTCTTCCGGAAATTCAACAACCTTCGCCACAGAGGACACGGAATGGCACAGTGAAAATAATATTCAGGTGCTCCTGCGTGTCCTCTGTGCTGAAAATATTTCCGCTAAGGGTTTGTGGTGTCTTTGAAGAACAGGCGACCTGCATCGACAAAAACATAATCCAGAAAACCGCCATGGCAAACTTGCGTGGTCGGTAGGGTTTAATGAGGATCACAAATGACTGCCTTTACAATCAGGCAGGGTAGGCACGTTTTATGTGCCCACACAGTTAGCTTCCCGTGGACATGGAAAGCCTGCCCACCCTACTGGACTGATAACCCAAGCCTGCCATTCATTCTAAGACCATCTTTCATGTTCATCCCCATCAATACAAGGTTAATCGCACCGGCAAGCAATTCCACACATTGCACTATATAGAAATAGGTATCAAAACTACCTGAGGACGCCCAGCGATCAAGAAAAATTGCGCATGGAACCAGCACAAATATCCCGTTTACACCAACAAAGGGCATTCTCTTCTTCTTTTGCTCCACGAGTTTCCCGTTTCTTGATTGCGCCAAGGCAAAACCACTACCACCAGTTAATGCAATAGCAGGTACGAGTATAAACAAGCCAGGCCATACAATCAGACTTTTCACGATTGCGATGGACTCAGCCATACCTAAAAGCTCAACGAAAATCGTTGCCGAGAAAAACAGCGCTATGCATAAGATGGAGACGGATGCGGCAAATCGATGGATTATGAACATCATAGTGTCCTCCGAAAAAATA
>DRNU01000020.1 GCA_011374975.1 Gammaproteobacteria bacterium
GATGCCGTGACGGGGATGGACGCGGCCGACCAGGCGGGCCTGGACACAAAGATGATCGAGCTGGATGGCAGTGACAACAAGGGTCGGCTGGGCGCCAATGCGCTGCTGGCGGTGTCACTGGCGGCGGCGCAGGCGCAGGCGCGCTCCAGTGGTTTGCCGCTGTATCGCCATCTGGGCGGTGACGGGCCATACCAGTTGCCGGTGCCGATGATGAATATCATCAACGGTGGCGCGCATGCCAATAACAGTGTGGATTTGCAGGAGTTTATGATCCTGCCGGTGGGCGCGGACAGTGTTCGCGAGGCTGTACGCTATGGTGCAGAGGTGTTTCATGCTCTGAAATCGGTATTGAACGGCCGTGGTTTGAATACGTCGGTGGGTGACGAGGGCGGTTTTGCGCCGGACCTGTCGTCCAACGAGGCGGCGATCGAGGTGATTCTTGAAGCGATAGAAAAGGCCGGTTTCAGGGCGGGTGAGGATATTTACCTGGGCCTGGATGCGGCCAGTTCCGAGTTCTACCGGGATGGCCGGTACCACCTGGATTCGGAAGGCAAGTCATTCGATGCCGCCGGCTTTGTGGATTTTCTCTCCAACTGGGTCGACAACTACCCGATCCTGTCCATCGAGGACGGCATGGACGAGAGTGACTGGGAGGGCTGGCGGTTGCTCACCGAGAAGTTGAATGACAAGGTGCAACTGGTAGGTGACGACCTGTTCGTGACCAATACCACGATCCTGCAGCGCGGTATCGACGAGCACGTCTGTAACTCGATTCTCATCAAGCCCAACCAGATCGGCACCCTGACCGAGACCATGGCGGCTATCGAAATGGCGACCAATGCCGGTTTCACCTCGGTGGTTTCGCACCGCTCCGGGGAAACCGAGGACGTGGTGATCGCGGATATTGTGGTCGGCAGCAGTGCCAGCCAGATCAAGACCGGTTCGCTGTCGCGTTCCGACCGCGTGGCCAAGTACAACCGCCTGATGCGCATCGAGGAGCAGCTGGGCAGTGACGCCGGCTACGCGGGTCGCGCCGGCTTCAACCAGTTCAGCGGCTGATTACGCCGCTCGCGGCCTGTCATGCGTTGGCTGATCTGGCTGCTGGTGGTGTTGCTGGTACTGTTGCAGTACCGGCTGTGGGTCGGTGACGGCAGCCTGGCCGAGGTCTGGGACCTGTACCAGCAGGTGGAACTGCAGCGTGCTGAAAACGGGCGCCTGCGTGAACGCAACCAGGCGCTGGAAGCGGAGGTGAAAGACCTGAAACAGGGCCTGGAAGCCATCGAGGAACGCGCCCGCGAGGAACTGGGCATGATCCGCGACGGCGAGACCTTTTACCAGATCATCGAAGACCCGGCGGCTGCGGATGGGCAACAGTAAACCCGCCTGCTGGGCCATCGTTCCCGCCGCCGGCAGCGGACGTCGAATGGGCGCATCCGTCGCCAAGCAATTCCTGACGCTGGGCAGGCGCACGGTGCTGGAACACAGCCTTGAGTCTCTGTACAGCATCCCGGAGCTTGCCGGCGTGGTGCTGGTCAGCCAGGGGCACCCCGCGCTGGTTCCGATCCAGGCACAGTTTTCCGGGCGCCGCCTGATACGCACCGATGGCGGCCGCGAGCGTTGCCATTCCGTGCTGAACGGCCTCTCCGCGCTGGCGGATACCTGCCATGACGAAGACTGGGTGCTGGTGCACGATGCCGCGCGCCCCTGTGTCCGGCCGCACGACCTGCGCCTGTTGCTCGATACGCTGGCCGGTCACGCGGTGGGCGGCTTACTGGGCGTCCCGGTTCACGACACCATGAAACGCAGCGATGCACAGGAGCGGATCACGGCAACTGTCGACCGCAGCGGCCTGTGGCATGCCTTTACACCGCAAATGTTCCGCTACGGTATGTTGAAAGCGGCGCTGGAGCAGGCGCTGGCGGACGGTTATGAAGTCACTGACGAGGCGTCCGCCATGGAGCACGCGGGTTACCAGCCGTTACTGATCGAGGGGCATGCTGATAACATCAAGATAACGCGGCCGCAGGATCTGCCGCTGGCGGAGTTTTACCTGCAACAACAGGGGCGTCTATGAGAATCGGGCAGGGCATCGATGTGCACGCTTTCGAGGATGGCGGTACGCTGGTTCTCGGTGGCGTGACGGTTCCTCATCCACGCAGTCTCGCTGCGCACTCGGACGGTGACGTGCTGCTGCACGCCCTGTGCGATGCCTTGCTGGGCGCCGCCGGTCTGGGTGACATCGGCCGGCATTTTCCCGACAGTGATGCCGCCCTGCGCGGCATAGACAGTCGTGAACTGTTGCGCAATGTCGTGGCACAGCTCGAGGCATGTGACCTGGCCGTCGCGCATGCCGACCTCACGCTGGTGGCGCAGGCGCCGAAACTGGCGCCCTACGTCGATACCATGCGAGACAACATCGCGCAGGACCTGCACGTGGACACAGCACGCGTCAACGTCAAGGCCACCACCACGGAACACCTCGGCTTTACCGGTCGCAAGGAAGGTATAGCCGCTTTTGCCGTCGTCCTGCTCGATGAATGAGTCTATCCCGCTGACCCTGCCGCGGGCGTATGGCGAGGCGCTCGGTGTTGCGACCATTCGCACCGTTGCCGAAGATTTCAGAGTGACGGAAATCCCGCTGGTCGCGCCGGACGGCGCGGGTGAACACTGCTGGCTGTATATCCGCAAGCGCAACAGTAATACCACCTGGGTGGCGAACCAGCTGGCCGGCTTTGCCGGTGTCTCACCGAAGGCCGTGAGTTACGCCGGTATGAAGGACCGCAATGCAGTGACTGAACAGTGGTTCTCCGTACAACTCCCCGGACAGGCAGACCCGGACTGGCAGGCTGTCGACAATGACGACTTTGAAGTGCTGGAGGCAAAACGCCACAGCCGCAAACTGAAACGTGGCGCGTTACGCGGCAATCGCTTTCAGTTACGTCTACGTGAGGTGAGTGCCGATCCTGAACAGCTCGAGGCACGGCTGGAACAGCTGAAGCAGGGTGTGCCGAACAGTTTCGGTCCACAGCGTTTCGGGCACGATGGTGACAACCTGGTACAGGCTGCACGCCTGCTGGCGCGGCCGAAAGCCAGGGTGTCACGCAACAAGCGCAGCATTTGGCTGTCGGCGGTACGTTCGGCGTTGTTCAACCGCGTGCTCGCGGCGCGTATCGAGGCAGGGAACTGGAATACAGCACTGGCCGGCGATGCCTTTCAACTGGAAGGCAAATCCGCCGTGTTTCCCGCCCCGGAAATCGACGCTGACATACAGGCACGTGTTGCCGGCGCTGACATTCATCCCACCGGGCCGTTGTGCGGCAGCGGCGACACGCTGGTGAGCGGAGAGGCGGCAGCGCTCGAACAGGCCATCCTGGCGCCTTACCGTGACTGGATCGAGGGCCTGGATGCTTTCCGCATGAACCACGCGCGCCGCGCCCTGCGCGTCATGCCCGGTGAGCTGGCCTGGACGCAGGAATCAGAACAGCAGTGGTTGCTGGAATTCAGCCTGCCCGCCGGTAGTTACGCCACCAGCCTGTTGTATGAGTTGTTCGAGGTCGGGACTGCGGATGAACCCGGATGAGGCCATAACTGAAGTAAGGCAGCGTATTGCTGTGGCAGCGCAGCGTTCCGGCCGCAGCGCCGATGCGGTGCGCCTGATCGCAGTCTCCAAGCGCCAATCCATCACCGCCATTGAAGCATTGATCGCATGTGGTCAGAAAGACTTCGGTGAAAACCAGATGCAGGAGGCGGTCGACAAGATCGGAGTCCTGCATAACCCGTCGCTCGAATGGCATTTTATCGGCCACCTGCAATCCAACAAAACCCGTCATGTCGGCGCCAACTTCAGCTGGGTGCATACGGTCGACAGTGCGAAGCTGGCACGACGCATTGCGGCTTCCGCCGCACAGGCCGGGCGCGTGGTCAGGCTGTTGCTCCAGGTCAATGTTTCCGCTGATCCCGCCAAACACGGCATTGAGCAGGAGGCACTGTTCCCGCTTATCGACAGTCTGTGCGAAGAACAGCTGGCATCGATCCGCCTGCGCGGTCTCATGACTATCGGGCGCCGTGGTGCGGGTGAAGCCGATACACGTGCTACCTTTATCAGCCTGCGCAACCTGCTTGAACAGTGCCGGCAGCGTTTCGGGGACTCGTTTTCCGAACTGTCGATGGGGATGAGCGGGGACCTGGAACTGGCCATAGAAGAGGGGGCAACGATGGTAAGAGTTGGTACAGCGTTGTTTGGTCACAGGGAGTAGACGCTGTTTTCACTGCATTCAATCTGATGTTAATACCTGTTCGAGAACCTGCCTGATTTCTTCCCGGTCAAAATTTTTCTCGAGCGCTGCGTTAAAACCAAAATCCAGGAAATTTGTCATTCTCGGGTCTTCCGTGTGGCCGCTGGATACAATCATCCTGGCATGCGGGTCCAGGTCCCGTATTTTACGGGCAATCTCTTCCCCCTCCATGTCGCCCGGAAGTGTGAGGTCAAAAATAACGGCATCGACAGGTGTGCTGCTTGCCAGTGATTGCCGGTAGAGGGTGACGGCCTCGTCGCCATTTCCGGCCAGCAGTGTTTTGCAGCCCAGCTTTTCCAGATTGAGCTTGAACAGCTCGCGCATGCCGTCCTCGTCATCAATAACCAGGATGGTACGGCCGGCGAGTCTGTCTTCTGTGTCATGCGCATCCGGCGGGCCTGTTGTCGCTGCCGGCGCTGAATCGAGAACAAGCCGGATGCGTTGTGCCAGGCTGCTTATGCGGTAGGGTTTGTTGAGCAGGTGGGCGGAGAACCGGGCCAGCCCATTGTGGGCCATGGTTTTTGAAGTGAATCCCGAGGTCAGCAGAATCCTGATACCGGGCCTGAGTTGCGTGGCCTGCTGCGCCAGTTCATAGCCGTTCATGCCGCCGGGCATGACAACATCGCTGAACAGCAGGTCGACCCCGTCTTCTTTTGCCAGTATGTCCAGGGCTTGCGCGGCATTTTCGGCCAGGCGGGTACGGTAGCCCAGGCGCCCCAGGTACTGTTCGGCCAGTTGCAGCAGGTCGGCCTCATCATCGACGACCAGTACGGTCTCGTCACCGGTCGGCAGATCAATACGATCGGCCTGGCTGACCGCGGCAGCAGCTTCACTGGTGTCGGTGCGTGGCAGATACAGGCGGATGGTGGTTCCTGTGCCGGGCTCAGAATATACCTTGATGTGGCCACCGTA
>DRNU01000021.1 GCA_011374975.1 Gammaproteobacteria bacterium
CAGACGGCATGCCAGTCTGGGTAGAATGACACCCGATCAGGTATATCATGATTTACCATCGGGGCTGCCTGTAGCAGCCTGAACCACCCTCAGGATGATCACTTATAAAAGCTGTTTCACTGTGTCAGGGGTGGGGTCCACTTCTTTCACTGTTTCCCGAAAAATGTCTTCAGTAATGGCCGAATTATCTTGTAGGTTGGGGTGACGGAGATCGAATGCCAAAAATTATATCTCTCTGTAGTGTTGTGGGCCTTCAAAAAAAGCATGTAACTTGTAGTGGCGTCTAGGCCTGTCTCGTGCTATTTCAAGCTTTCATAAGCTGTGGCCTTGCGTGTGCTCTTGATATAAGGCAGCACACTATTGTTGCGGGGCATAAAAGCGTAATCTCTATGAAGGGCAGGTATGGATGGCTTCTGATGCTGCATGGTCGTGACAGATGCTTGAGTATAAAGAGAGCAAGTTTATGAATGTGCGATTTGAGTATTTGTACAGAGACGCCGGAAATTATAAGAATTGGGGTGATGTGATTTTTTCGAATGTGAAAAATCACGATGTTCCATCTCTAGAGCAGCAGGTTAGAGAAAGCTTAATTGATGGAGAATTCTTTGTTGCGGAAGCAGCGGAAGTCCCGGTTTTACGGTTCCCTGAGTATGTGAGATCTCTTGACCATGACTGGCATGAGTTTTATGGCTTGGTTCCGACTGAAGAGATAGTGAGTGACGTTAAAAATAGAAGCATAGATGACTTTATTAAAATTCTTTCACGGGAGCATGATGATCTCGGAGAAAAATTGGAGTAGTAAGGGAGTGTTATGCCTGAACCCTACTCAAGTATTTTCCTCCTAAGCCACATGCGCGCCTTCACTAGTCTGGCCGGGCATATCCTCGGTTCGCATCCCCAAATCAATGGTTATTATGAAATGCATATCAGCTATGAGGATGCCGCTGCCCTGGATGAACAGCTTGAGTCATTCAGGCAGACTGAAACGCTGAAGGAGAACACCCGCTACCTGTTCGACAAGTTGTTGCACAATGACTACCGCCTGTTTCCCGGGCTGCCTGGTTTTGCCGATATGAAAATACTGGTCTCCCTGCTGGAACCGGAGCAGGCGATAAAAAGCATTGTCGACCTGTTCGAAAAAAAGGAGGAGGAAGCCCTGTATGCGTCACCGGTGGAAGCTGCCAACTACTATGTCGACCGGGTTAAAGCGCTCGCCGATTTCTGCCGGTCTGCAGATCAGCCTTATTACTATTATGATGCGGAACTGTTCCAGGCTGCACCGGAGAAGTTGTTGCCCGCACTCACGGACTGGCTGGAACTGGATTCGCCTTTAAGTGAGCGCTACCAGGTCTTCAGTCAGACCGGTAAAGCCGGTAAAGGCGATTCGTCTGAACTCATCCGTCGTGGAAAAATCGAGAAGACCCGGAGCGATTATTCTCACATCCGGCTTCCGGAAGCGGCGTTGAGCCGGGCGCAGGAGGCTTACCGGGACTGCCGTTCTCAAATTCTTGCCTGTGCAGCGGATTCATTAATCAACCGGTCCCAGGCGTCACGTTCAGTACGGTAGTTCAGTAATGCCTCGATGATCTGTTGCTTGCGCCCGGCGCGATGTCCGGCGGACTGGATCTGCTGCCAGGCGCGTGCGTGCTCGCCGAAGTTATGCCGGATGTTGTCGATAAAGGCCCTGACCTCTCGCAGGGCACCGCAAAGGCCCGGGTCATCCAGCCACCAGTGGCCGGCGTTGAACACCAGGTCTTCGAGTTGCCGGCTCTTTTCCTGTATGAGCTGGTGTTTCTGTTGATACAGCGCCAGTAATTCCTTCTCTTTCTGTTCCATGACCTGTACCACGTCATCCTTTTTAAACGGCTGGTTGACATCGGCCCGGGTGACCAGTGCTTCGGTGGTGAACAGCATGAGGTCACCAAAGAACTGGCGTTCGAACTCGTTGGATAAGTCGATGTGTTCCTGTTCCTGGCCGTCTGCCCGTTCCACGCCGGGGCGGAATGCATCGCCAAGGCCGTCATCGGTGGTTCGCTGGTGTAAATGGGGCAGGTTGATGGAGGCGAAGCGGTTATGGATTTCCGCGGCAATCAGCCGCCCGGCGGTGGGGCCGGACATGCGCAGGCGCAGGTGACCAAAAGGGATGAGGTATTTCAGGCCCGTGTGGTTGACGATGTAGTTGCCGGGATAAATGGTGCGCGCCGGTGTCAGTTCGTTGAAGCCGTTGTCATAGCAAAAGGCCGTTTTACGAAACAGGTGTTCGCCGAAGAAAAAGGCGGCGAGCCGTTGCGACAATCCACGCAGGCAGGCTGCATGGTCGTGCTCGCCTTGCAGCGGGCAGGGGTAGGGGAAGGTGGTGGCCTGATGTTCAAAGCCGAACAGCCCGGCCAAGTCGTGATAGATGGCGCCGGAGGTGCTGTTGGTCGGCAGGCCGTGGAACCGGCACGCCTGGTCGCCGCGCGCCCGGGCCAGGCTGGCGAAAAAGGCCGTGACGTCATCGAGAAAGTTCGCGGCCATCACGGAAGGGGAGACCGGCGGGTCGCCGACCATCTTTCCGGTGAGCAATTCGGTATCGGTGCTGCGGAAGGCTTTGTCGATATAGTGAAAATAGTTCAGCGCATACACGGCCTCTTCGCCGGCCCCGGTGTTCCGGTTCACGCGGAAGGACTCGTCGCTGTCCACAAAGTAATACAGCGTGCGGTGCCTGTCTTCGGTGAGTTGCAGGCATTTCAGGACGCTCAGGTTACGGTTGGCGGCCTGGCCTTTCAGGTAAAACCTGTCCCTGGGCTGGCTGGAAAGCAGGTTGTCCAGTGGCTGGCGGACAGCTTCAGGGAGGGATTGCAGCAGTTCGTACTGCTCGTCCAGCCCAAAATGTACCACCTGTAGTCCCTTGTGCCGGTAGCTGTCGACCAGTTCAATATGCTGCCGGATGTTTTTTTCTTCGCGGCTGTCTTCGGCGACGATGACCTTGATGTGCGTATAAATGCCGGATTCCATCCCGCCATAGGCGAAGCGTTTACACAGCTGGTAGATACTTTCCAGGCAGGCGCGCAGGTGGGGCGGCCGGTCTGCGACCGGAATGCTCAGAATAAAGTGGTAAGGTTTGCTGTGTTCCCCCTCGATCCCGGCGTGTTGCCGGATCAGCGCTCCCTGTTCGCGGAACAGCGCCTGGTAGCACTCCAGCAGCGGCTCAAAATCCGGTGCGCCGGACCACAGGGCTTTTTCCAGTACGGGGTAGCACTGCTCATAGCATTCAATGCGTGAGGCCAGGGAATCGGTATCGGCCGGCAAGGTGAGTGCTGCCAGTCCCGGCAGGGTATCCCGGTAGCGTGCCAGACACTCCTGCAGGTGCGTGGTCTTGACAGTCGTCATGCGTCACTAGCGCCGGGAGGAGTAGTTCGGGTAGGCGTCCTGGTCAATGATCATCTCGATGAGATTGATCCCGTTGTTAAAGTCCATGGCGGCCGCCAGGCCCGACAGGTCCTGTTCGTTTTCAATGCGCGCATGGTTGATGCCGAAGGACCGGGCCAGCAGTGCAAAATCCGGGTTGGTGAAATCACAGTCGATGAACCGGTCGTTATAGTGTTGATGCTGGTTTTTGCGGATCAGGCCCATGGTATCGTTATTGAATAACACGATATTCACCGGGATGTTGTAGTTGACCGC
>DRNU01000022.1 GCA_011374975.1 Gammaproteobacteria bacterium
CAGTCACCTTGTGCATGTGGCCAGGTCAGCATGACGCCGCCCTGTGGCTCCCACTCGGCGGGTAAGCGTGGTTTCGAAGCAGACATGGCAGGGAATTGTAAGCAGGCGGCGGGTGGCTGCGCCAGAGACTTTCGTGCAGATAATAAAAGGCTGCCCTCCCGTCAGCGGGGAGGGCAGCCGGTATTACTTGAAGGTGAAGCGACTACCTGTCGTGCGGTACGACAGAATGAATGACGTACTGGTGTTCGAAGTACACAACGACGTTGTCATAGTCCCAGTGCGTGATCGGCGGTTCGCCCACCGGACCCTCGCGTCGGCCGGGTTCGCCATACTGCGCCAGCACCTGGTCCATGGTCATGCCGTGGGCGGGTCGCTGTACCGTGGCGTCGGACGCCACCGCATTCACGAGCAGGGTATCTGCGCCGGCGCTGGTGAAGCACAGGGCGAGCGAAACCAGGAGAAAAGTGCGGATGCGCTGCATGATAGTGGTCCTTATGTCGATTTGTATGAATACATTAGTTGTTTTCGGCAGCTTGAGCTTGTGATTTAATGCGCCGCTATGTTTCGTCCACTGGCCCTCTATATCGGCTTGCGCTATACCGGCGCGCAACGCCGTAATCACTTCATTTCCTTCATCTCCATGATTTCGATGATCGGCATCGGATTGGGCGTAGCTGCGCTGATCACGGTGCTATCTGTCATGAACGGCTTCGAACAGGAACTGCGTACCCGCATCCTGGGCATGGCGTCGCACGCCAGCATCAGTGCTTACCAGCAACCATTGGCGGACTGGGAGCAGGCGGCCGAACTGGCCATGCAGAACCCGCAGGTGGTCGGTGTGGCGCCTTATGTCCGTGGTGAAATCATGCTGACGCGCGGCAAAAAGGTCAGCGGCGCGCTGGTAAGGGGCATTTTGCCGGACCGGGAACCGGCTGTTTCCACCGTCGGCGAGCACATGCAGCGCGGCCGGCTGGCGGACCTGCAGCCGGGTGAGTACCGGATCATCCTCGGCAGTGCGCTGGCCTCCAGCCTGGGGGCGCGGGTCGGCGACCAGGTCACCATGGTTACGCCACAGGCCAATTTCAGTCCCGCCGGTGTGCTGCCGCGGCTGCGGCGCTTCCGGGTGACCGGTATTTTCGATGTCGGCATGTACGAATATGACCGTGGCGTGGCGCTGGTGCACCTGGAAGATGCCGCGCGGCTGTTCAAACTCGGTGACGGGGTAACCGGCATCCGCCTGCGCCTGGAGGACCTGTTCCAGGCCCCGCGCGTGGCACGCGAACTGGCGGCACAGCTGGGTGGTGCCCTGCGTGTGGAAGACTGGACCCGCCAGCATGCCAATTTCTTCCGCGCCGTACAGACCGAAAAGCGGGTCATGTTCGTCATTCTCACCCTGATTGTCGCCGTGGCGGCCTTCAACATCGTCTCCACGCTGGTGATGGTGGTGACCGACAAGCGCGCTGACATTGCCATCCTGCGCACCCTGGGCGCCACGCCGGGCGTGATCCTGCGCATTTTTATGATCCAGGGGGCGTTGATCGGCCTGCTGGGCACGGCGCTGGGCGTGGTCGGCGGGGTAGCGCTGGCGCTGAATGTCGAGACCATCGTGCCGGCTATCGAGAAGGCTTTCCATGTGCAGTTTATGCCGGCTGACGTGTACTACATCAGCGACCTGCCTTCAAAGCTGAACTGGCCCGATGTGTGGCAGATCGGCGTGGTGGCGTTCCTGCTCAGTTTCGTGGCGACACTGTACCCGGCCTGGCGGGCGTCGCGTACCCAGCCGGCCGAGGCGCTGCGTTATGAATGACACGCGGACCGTGCTCAGTTGTACCGGGCTGACGCGCACCTTCGCCGAAGGTGAACTCAATGTCAGTGTCCTGCGGGATGTCAGCCTGACGGTCGAGGCGGGGCAACAGGTGGCTATCGTCGGCAGTTCCGGCAGCGGCAAGAGCACCTTGCTGCATCTGCTGGGCGGGCTGGATCAACCCACCGCCGGTGATGTACAGCTGATGGGACAGAACTTCAGTACCCTGAGCGAGGCGCAACGCAGCCGGCTGCGCAATCAGCACCTGGGCTTTGTCTACCAGTTCCATCACCTGTTACCGGAATTTACTGCGCTGGAGAACATTGCCATGCCGCTGGTTATCCGTGGCGACACTATCGCGCGCGCGCGCGAACAGGCGCTGGATATCCTGGGCAAGGTCGGGCTGGAAAACCGCGTGGCGCACAAGCCCTCGGAACTGTCAGGCGGCGAACGTCAGCGCGCCGCCGTGGCGCGTGCGCTGGTCACCGGGCCGGATTGTGTGCTGGCCGACGAACCGACCGGCAACCTGGACCGGCGTAATGCGGAGCAGGTCTACCAGTTGATGCTGGAGCTGAACCGCGAGCTGAATACCAGTTTCGTCGTGGTGACACATGACCCTGACATGGCCGGGCGTATGGACGTGGTGTGGCAGTTGGATGATGGTCGGTTGAATACCGGCAGCTAAAAGAATATCCCTCGCCAAGGCGCAAAGACCGCAAAGTTTTAACAACTAAAAACTTTGCGATCTTTGCGTCTTGGCGAGAGGACAAGCTTATTTGCGCACAAGTACAGACAAGGTTATTAACCCGCCGCCACCGGTCTGACCAGCCCCGCCGCCTGCCTGGCCCGTGCACGGCTATCCTCCACATCATCACCGTAAGCCAGGGCAACGCCCATACGCCGGCGCTCGAAAGCTTCAGGTTTGCCGAACAGGCGTAAATCAGTGCGTGGTACGGCCAGCGCCTGTTCGACAGCGTCAAAGCTGATACCCGTTGCATCCATAGCACCGTAGATGACAGCACTGGCCCCCGGGTTGCGCAATGTAGTATCGACCGGCAGGCCGAGGATGGCGCGGGCATGCAGTTCAAACTCGTTCTGCCACTGGGTGACCATGGTAACCATGCCGGTGTCATGCGGGCGCGGGCTGACTTCGCTGAACCAGACTTCGTCACCGGCAATAAACAGCTCCACACCGAACAGGCCGCAGCCGCCGAGGTTGTCGGTCACCGCGCGCGCGATATCCCGGGATTTCTGCAATGCTGTTTCACTCATGGCCTGCGGTTGCCAGCTTTCCACATAGTCGCCGTTTTTCTGGATGTGGCCGACCGGTGCACAGAAGGTGGTTTCGATATTGCCTTCCGCGTTACGGGCACGCACGGTAAGCAGTGTAATCTCGTAGTCGAAATTGATCATCGCCTCGACGATGACGCGGCCGCTGTCGACCCGTCCGCCGCTCCTGGCATAGTCCCAGGCTTTGGCGACATCGGCGGGGCCTTCGATCAGCGACTGCCCCTTGCCGGACGAGGACATAACAGGCTTGACGATACAGGGATAACCGATACCCGCGTCGATAGCCGCCTGTATCTGTTCCAGGCTTTCCGCAAAGGCGTAGCCCGAGGTGGGCAAGCCCAGTTCCTCTGCGGCGAGCCGGCGGATACCCTCGCGGTTCATGGTCAGTTGCGTGGCGCGCGCCACCGGCACCACCGTTGCCAGACCGTCGCGTTCGATGTCTGCCAGCGTGGCCGTGGACAGGGCTTCAATCTCGGGCACGATAAGCTGCGGGCGCTCAAATTCCACCAGTGCGCGCAACGCGGCGCCGTCGGTCATGTCGATGACATGCGCACGGTGGGCAACCTGGTGGCCGGGTGCATTGGCGTAACGGTCTACTGCGATAACCTCCACACCGAGCCGTTGCAGGGCGATGATGACTTCCTTGCCGAGTTCGCCGCTGCCCAGCAGCATGACCCGGGTAGCACCGGGCGAGAGAGGGGTTCCGATTTTCATTGAAGTTTTATCCCAGAATGGTTGGCGGGCTTATTGTCAGAAAAACCACCCGCCCTTGTCCAGGGAATCCTCGCACTGCTTGAGCTGTGCGCGGTAGCGTTTGGCGCGGGCATCGACCTTGCGCGCCACTTTTATCAGCCACGCCTTCTTCTTGTAGGTCTTGCGTTTGAAGCCGCCGTGGCCCTCGTGGTAGGCCAGGTACTGGCTGTAGGCGTCCCATTTGGAAATCCCCAGCTTGCGGTGCGAGACACTGCCATACCAGCCGATAAAGTCCACCACGTCGTCGAAATCATCGCGGTCGGCCCACATGCGCCCGGTGGATTCCAGGTACCAGTCCCAGGTCGAATCCTTGATCTGCCCGTAGCCGTAGGCCGATGACAGGCGGGTCCAGGGGATCACCCACAGCAGTTTTTTGCGGGGCGGCTTGGCATCGTGCACGAAGCGCGATTCCTGGTAGATGATAGCCAGCTGCACGTGCACCGGCACGCCCCATTTCTCGTAGCTGTCGTTGGCGGCGCTGTACCAGTCATCCTTTTCGTTGAAAATCTCGCAGCTGTCGGCGAGATTGGACGGTGGCGTGGTGGCGCAGGACAGCAGAATCCCTGCGCTGCCCACTAGCAGTGCAGTGAAGTAGAAACGGATTTTTCGCGAGAGGGACATCACGCGCGAAGCTTAGCAGATTTCGCGCGTTATACGTTAGCTTTATACGCTAACTCAATGTATTAATAGGTACTTATCCCGTCATCCCGACCCTTGCCGGAATGACGGGAATTACTCAGAAGTGCAGGTACAGGCCTGCATACGGGCCATCGAATTCAATATCTGCGTAGGAGCCGTCGAAATCATCGAGGTCAAGCTTGATTTTGCGGTAGCCCGCATCGAGACCCACACGCCACGGTGACGAGTAGGTGACACGCACGGTGAAATCGTAGAAGTCGCTGTCCTGGTAGGTCACGTAGGAACCGTCAGCACTGACCGACAGGCCGCTGAACGGCAGGTCGACACCGACACCGGCGTAAGCCATCGGTACCCAGCCGGATACGTCGGCACTCTCGGTACCCGATATCGCACCGGTTATCGACCCCTTGCTGTCGATGTACTTGGCGTTCAGGCCGAGGTCGAGGTTGACCACATTGTCCAGCACACTGTAGTACAGCGTGATATCGGTCTGGTCCAGCTGCACGTCACTGCGGACCGCTTCGTTGGCCTGGAAGGTGATGTTACCGTAGGTGACGGTTTGCGATATGACGCCGTTGGCGTCTTCATCAATATCCGTTTTGCTGATTTTGACATTGGGCAGGAACGGTACCGGGTGTTCCAGGATGACATAGAAGTATCCCAGGTTGCCGTTGTCGTAACCCAGTTCATCGTTCACATCGATATCGTTGGAAGACAACTTTGTTTTGTAGCGAGCGGTGCCGCTGATGTCGTAGTCCCAGTAATTGGCGCCGATTCTCACACCCAGGGTGTCAGCGCCGGACAGGGCGGGAAGTAATAGTGCTGCTGTTGCAGCAGTCAGTGACAAACGCATGGTACAGACTCCTTGTTGCCCGAAATTCATTGGGCTAGCATAGCGCAAACCCGGAAATGAGAACGGGTTCACATTTGTAGTCAAACAGCGACAAAAAAGGTTTCAGGGATGAAATGTTTTTTTCGGCGCTGATGTTTCTAGTCGGCATCTGTCTTTATTTCTATAGCCCGGCGCCACCGGGCTACGGGTATCTGTGTGCGCTGGCCGGTGTGCCGTTGCTCCTGTCCCGACAGCCTGTACTGCGTTTGACCGGGGTGCTCGCTGCCGGCGTGTTGTGGGCCGGCTGGCAGGCAATGCAGGTGACACAGCTCCGCTTGCCGACCGGGCTCGAAGGCCGGGACATAACTGTGCAGGGTGTCGTGCAGGGCTTGCCCGAGCACACAGGCCCGCAACAGCTGCGCTTTGAGTTTCATATCGAGCGGCTCGACGATGCCGGTGAATGGCGCGCACTCGCGCTACCGGTTCGACTCACCTGGTACAGGCATGCACCGGTGTTACACCCGGGTGAACGCTGGCAGTTAAAGCTGCGCCTCAAACACCCGCGTGGTTTCTCCAACCCGGGAGGTTTCGACTACGAACGCTGGCTGTTTGCACAACGAATCCGGGCGACCGGCTATGTACGTACAGATAACAGCAACCGTCGCCTGGCAGACACGGGCGCTCACCCCGTACAGCGGTTACGCCAACACCTGGCGGCACAGCTGGAACAGGTGGATACCACGCCGCAGACACGTGCCCTGTTGCGCGGGCTTGGCATCGGCGATCGCAGCAGTATGTCAGCGGGGCAGTGGCGGGTATTGCGGGATACCGGCACCAGTCATCTGCTGGCCATTTCCGGTTTGCATATCGGCATGGTGGCGGGACTGGCATTTCTTGTCACGCGCAGAGCCTGGGCACGGCTACGGCTGACAGAGCGCTGGCCGGCCCCGCGTGTCGCTGCGCTGGCAGCGATGCTGGCGGCGCTGGTCTATGCCATGCTGGCCGGTTTCCAGGTGCCGGCGCAGCGTGCACTGGTGATGGTCTGCATCTGGAGCCTGGCGCTGCTGTGGAACGGTCGCGCCGATCCCTGGCGGGTCTGGAGCCTGGCCTTGCTGGCGGTGTTGCTGCTCGACCCGCTGTCGGTACTGGGCGCAGGTTTCTGGCTATCGTTTGCTGCCGTGGCGCTGATCTTCCTGTTGACACTGGGCCGGCACGGCAGGCGTACCCGCCTGCAGCGCCTGTCAGGCGTGCAACTCGGGCTGGTGTTCGGGCTGACACCGCTGCTCTGGCTGTGGTTTCAACAACTGTCCCTGAGCGCACCGCTGGCCAATCTGGTTGCCATTCCCTGGGTGGGTTTCCTGGTGGTGCCTCTGCTGCTGTCAGGCTTGCTGCTGCTACCGCTGGTCCCTGGCCTTGCTGACTGGCTGCTGGGCATGGCGGCACACAGCCTGTCGGCGCTGTGGTGGTTACTGGAGCAACTGGCGGCATTACCGGTGGGGCTGTGGCAGGCGCCGCCGGCCAGCGCGGCCTGGTTGCTGCTGTTCGGTGTGGCTACGCTGTGTTTACTGCTACCGGCGGCGCTGCGTTTGCTACCGGTGGCGGTGTTGCTGATCCTGCCGGTATTTTCGCTGCAGACCCCGCGCCCGGCGGCAGGCGACCTGTGGCTGACACTGCTGGATGTGGGGCAGGGCCTGGCGCTGGTGCTGGAGACCCGCGATCACCTGCTGGTGTACGATACCGGGCCGGCCTTCCGCAGCGGTTTCAACACCGGCGACGCGGTCATTGCGCCGTACCTGGTGCAACGCGGCTACCGGCATATCGACCGCCTGGTTATCAGCCATTCGGATAATGACCACAGCGGTGGCGCCGCCAGCCTGTTCGAACAATTCGATGTTTTCAGTGTGCAGGGCGGTGAGCCGGAAAAAATCACCTGGGCGCGCTCCACGCGTTGCCGGGCCGGGCAACGCTGGGTATGGGACGAGGTCAGCTTCGAATATCTTGCGCCCTTTGCACAGCGTACGGGCAATAACGCCTCCTGTGTGCTGCGCATCGAGACCGCGGCGGGGCGCGTGGTGCTGTTGCCGGGCGATATCGAGCAGGGCGTCGAAAGACAGCTGCTCAAGCGCCGGCGGCCGGAACTGGCGGCCGATATCCTGGTCGTGCCGCACCACGGCAGCCGGACCTCCTCAAGCGCGGAATTCATTGCGGCAGTCCGGCCCGGGCTGGCACTGTTCGCGGTGGGCTACCGCAACCGCTTCGGCTTTCCGAAAGCCGATGTGCAGGCGCGCTACCGGGCTGCCGGCGCCACGCTGATCGACACCGCCCGCAGCGGGGCGGTCCACATCCGCCTGGAAACCGGCCGCCGGCCGGACCCGGCCGGTTACCGGCACCGGAACGCGCCGGTCTGGAGCCGCGTGCCGCCTGCCGCACCGGAATCCGTGCAACGACACTGAAAGCATTCGTATTTTCGCCCGGATCAAGTATCATTCCCCCGCATTCGTCCCGGCCGGGACTCACAGGAAAAGGATGACATTGCGTGTTTGAACTGGTTACCGCGGGTGGCTGGCTGATGGCCCCCATTATCGCCTGTTCCGTTATCGCCTTTGCGATTATTGCCGAACGTCTGTGGACCCTGCGCGTCAAGCGGGTGATTCCACGCCAGCTGGTCGCCCAGGTCTGGGACTGGGCCAAGGAAAAGAAGCTCGACGTGGAGCGTATGCAGACCCTGCGTTCCAGTTCCCCGCTGGGGCGTATCCTGGCCGCGGGCCTGAGTAACCGTAATGCCAGCCGCGAGATCATGAAGGAGGCCATCGAGGACACCGGCCGCCACGTGGTGCACGAGCTGGAACGCTACATCAATACCCTCGGCACCATCGCCGCGATCTCACCGCTGCTGGGCCTGCTGGGTACCGTGATCGGCATGATCAAGGTGTTCTCCGCCATTACCACCCAGGGCGTGGGCAACCCCAGCGCCCTGGCGGGCGGTATTTCGGAAGCCCTCATCACAACGGCCGCCGGCATGGTGGTCGCCATCCCGACACTGATGTTCTACCGCTATTTCCGCGGCAAGGTCAACATGCTGGTAATCCGCATGGAGCAGCAGGCACTGCGCATGGTCGAAGTGCTGCACGGACAACGCAGCCGCGACAGCGTGATCGAGGATGCGATGTGAACCTGCGTCAGTCCAGCAGCGACGAACCGGAAGTCAACCTGACGCCACTCATCGACGTGGTGTTCATCCTGCTGATCTTTTTCATGGTCTCCACCACGTTTCAGAAAGAATCTGAAATCAAGATCGAGTTGCCGGAAGCCACTGCCGACCCGGTGGAAGAAAAGAAAGACGTGCTGGAACTGGTGATCGACGCCGACGGGCGCTATTTCATCGATCAGGAGCAGGTCGTCAACACCGAACTGGAGACACTGAAGAAGGCGATCAGTAAATTCCTCGGCGACCGCAGCGAAATCCCGGTGGTGATCAGGGCTGACCGCAAAACCCCCTATGAAGCCGTGGTGCGCGCCATGGACGCCACCGCACAACTGGGCCTGGTACATATGTCCCTGGCTACCAGCCAGCCGGAAAACGCCGCAGAGTGAAGCCGCAGCCGCTGACGGCAACGGAACTCTACCAACGCCTGCTCGGTTACGCCGTTCCCCACTGGCGCGTGTTTGCCTTCTCGGTACTGGCCATGGCGTTGTTCGCGGCGACCGACACCGGTTTTGCCGCGCTCATGAAGCCCATGCTGGACGGCAGCTTTATCGAACGCGACAGGGACATGATCCGCCTGGTGCCCATCGCGGTGATACTGCTGTTTGCATTCCGCGGCATTACCGGTTTTATCTCGCGCTACGGCATGACCTGGATCGGCCGGCGCGTGATCCTGACATTGCGACAGGACCTTTTCCACCGCTTGTTACGCCTGCCGGTGCAATACTTCGACCGTAACCCTTCCGGCCGCCTGCTGTCGCGCCTGACCTTCGATGTCGAACAGGTCGCTGAGGCTACTGCCAACGCCGTGACCATCCTGATCCGCGACACCCTGACGCTGATCTTCCTGCTTGCCTATATGTTCTGGGTCAGCGGCTGGCTGACACTGCTGTTCCTGCTCATCGGACCGGTGCTGGTGGTGCTGATCCGCTCTGTCAGCCACCGTTTCCGCCGCATCAGCCGCCGTATCCAGGAGTCCATGGGCGAGTTGACGCAGTACAGCGACGAGGTGATCCACGGCCAGCGGCTGGTCAAGTCTTTCACCGGCGAATCGTGGCAGGAGCAACAGTTCGAAAAGGTCAATGAACGCAACCGTCGCCTGCACATGAAAATGGCGGCGGTGCTGGGCGCCAGTACGCCCGTGGTGCAATTCATCGCGGCCTGTATCCTGGCGCTGGTGATCTACCTGGCCACGCTGGAATCGGTGGCCCGGGAGATCAGCGTCGGCAGCTTCGTCTCTTTCATCGCGGCGTTGATGCTGTTGATGCAGCCCATCAAGCGCCTGACCAATATCAACGCCTCCATCCAGCGCGGCGTTGCTGCCGCGCGCAGTATCTTCGAGATGCTGGATGAAGCGCAGGAACAGGACACGGGTACGCTGACCCTGGCCCGCGCAGATGGCACTGTCGAGTTCCGCGCCGTGAGTTTCGCTTACGATACGGCCAAGGGCGATGTGCTGAAGGATGTTTCCTTCAGTGTACAACCCGGCCGGACACTGGCCCTGGTCGGGCGTTCCGGCAGCGGCAAGACCACGCTGGCAAACCTGCTGGTGCGTTTTTACGATCCCCGCCGGGGGGGCATTTTTCTCGACGGGCGGGACATCCGCGAATATCGCCTGGCCGACCTGCGCAACCAGATCGCGCTGGTCGGGCAGGACGTGACCCTGTTCAACGACACCATTGCGCACAACATCGCCTATGGCCGGGAGGGTGAGGTTCCGGAACAGGACATTATTGCCAGTGCCGAGGCCGCCTGCGCCATGTCGTTTATCCGCGAACTGCCGGAGGGCATCCATACCCGTATCGGCGACCGCGGCGTGCTGTTGTCAGGCGGGCAGCGCCAGCGCATCGCCATTGCGCGCGCCATACTCAAGGACGCACCGATACTGGTGCTCGATGAGGCGACCTCATCGCTGGACAGTGAATCGGAACGCCTGGTGCATGATGCCCTGGAACACCTGGCGCAGAACCGCACCTCGCTGGTCATCGCCCACCGCCTGTCGACGGTGGAACGCGCCGATCGTATCCTGGTACTGGAGCAGGGGCGCATCGTGGAGTCCGGCAACCACGCCGAACTGCTGGCCCGGCAGGGCGTGTACGCAGACCTGTATCGCCTGCAGTTCAGGGATGATAACGGCGTATGAACCGCAGCCGGCTGGAACAGCAGTTGCACGCAGTCTGGTACGGCAAGTCCGGTACCGCGCTCGCACTGCTGCCGCTGTCCTGGCTGTATTGTCTGCTGGTGTGGCTGCGCCGGAAGTTATACCGCTGCGGCATCCTGCAGCGGCGCTGCCTGGACTGCCGCGTCATGGTGGTCGGCAATATCAATGTCGGCGGCAGCGGCAAAACGCCACTGGTCACCGCCATCGCCCGGCGGGCGCAGGACATGGGGCTGCAGGTCGGCATACTGGCGCGCGGTTACCGGGGCAGGGCGCGGCACTGGCCACAGGCGGTCCACGCTGACAGCGACCCGCGCCAGGTCGGCGACGAGGCCGTCCTGCTGGCCCGGGAGACGGGGGCTGCCGTCTTTGCCGGGCCGGACCGGATAACCGCCGGGCGCGCACTGTTGCAGGCCGGCCCGTGTGACATCATTATCTGCGACGACGGCCTGCAACACCTGGCATTACAGGCGGATACTGAAATTGCCGTCGTCGATGCCGCCTACGGCACAGGCAACGGTTACTGCCTGCCGGCCGGCCCGTTACGTGAACCCGCTGCGCGCCTGCGCGAAGTCGATGCTGTTGTCACGCTACGCGATAATACCGATGCCGCTTTCTCCATGCGTCTGCAAAGTTTGCCGCTGCGCTGTATCATGGATCCGTCACAAACCTGCGACCTCAACAGCCTGCGCGGCCAGAACGTGCATGCTGTGGCCGGCATTGCCCACCCACAGCGTTTTTTTGACAGCCTGCACGAGGCGGGGCTGAACATCCGGCCGCACATCTTTGCCGACCACCACCCGTTCCAGGCGGCGGAGCTGGATTTTGGCGATAATGCACCGGTTTTAATGACTGCAAAAGACGCGCTAAAATGCGAACCCTTCGCCCGGCCGAACTGGTGGTCAGTACCGGTCGAAGCACAACTGGATGCCAGTCTGGAAGCATGGTTGACCGAAATACTTGATCAGGAACCGTAACCTTGGATAAAAAACTGCTCGATATACTCGCCTGCCCGGTGTGCAAGGGCCCACTGGTCTATGACCAGGAGAAGCAGGAACTGATCTGCAAGGTGGATCGCCTGGCCTATCCCATCCGCGATGACATCCCGGTCATGCTTGAGGAAGAAGCACGTCAGCTGCCCGCGGACGAGGACGTCTAGCGCTCATGGCACACGCCTACAAAGTCGTAATACCCGCGCGCTATGCATCGACCCGGCTGCCAGGCAAGCCACTGCGCGAACTGCTGGGTAAACCCATGCTGCAGCATGTCTACGAGGCGGCCGGCCAGTGCGGCGCGCAGCAGGTGGTGGTTGCCACTGACGATGCGCGTATCGAAGCCGTTGTGACAGGTTTCGGGGCCGAGGTCTGCATGACTTCGAGCGAACACGCCAGCGGCACCGACCGGCTGGCCGAAGTGGTGGACAAGCTGGGCTGGGCGGATGACGAAATCGTGGTGAACGTGCAGGGCGACGAACCGCTGATGCCACCGGCCCTGATCGACCAGGTGGCCAGCGACCTGGCGGACAATACCGCCGCGGCCATAGCGACTATCGCCACCCCGATGGTTGCCGCCGGCGAGTTCTTCGACCCCAACGTGGTCAAGGTAGTTACCGACCGTGCCGGTTTCGCGCTGTATTTCAGCCGTGCTTCCATTCCCTGGGACCGCGACCTGCTGCAGGACGGCGTCAAGGCGCTGCCCATCGGTATCGTTCCGCTCAGGCATATCGGCATCTATGCGTACCGCGTGGGCTACCTGCGCCGCTACGCGGAAATGCGCAGTTGCCCGCTGGAACAGGCCGAGCAGCTGGAGCAGCTGCGCGCGCTCTGGTACGGCGAACGCATTCATGTGGCGGAAGCCACCCAGCGGCCGGGACCGGGGGTGGATACGGAAGATGACCTGGTGATTGCGGAGCAGTTGTTACAGGCCCGCCTGAACGGCAGCGCCTAGCCTAGCCACTCCCTGATCACGGCATCGAGTTCGCCGTCCTCATCGAACAGCGGCAGGGTGTGACATTGCGGTACGCGGCGCGCGGCTTCACCATACTGGTTGCCCTGGATAACGGTTGCGCTGTGTTCGCAACGCAGCACCAGTGCCTGCTCGCTGTCGAGCACCTCGATCACTCGACAGGGTTGGCCGGCATGTTTGACAGGTTTGCCGATCAGTGCGCGCAGTTGTTGCAGGAGTTGGGTATCGATCACGGGTTCATGGTACGCATTATCAGGCGCAATACAATCCTGGAAATTAGATAAATAAGCAGATATAACTATGCGAAAAACAAGGGTATTATTTGTCTGTATGGGCAATATATGTCGGTCGCCCACCGCCCAGGGCGTTTTTGAATCGCTGCTTGCGGCTGACGGGCTGGATGAATTTATCGAAACAGACTCGGCGGGTACGCATGCTTATCATGTCGGGGAAGGACCGGACCAGCGCGCCACCCGCACGGCTGCGCAACGCGGTATTGATCTCAGCGGTCAGCGTGCCCGGCGTGTCACGGTGGATGATTTCGAGCGTTTCGACTATATCCTGGCGATGGACAGCAGTAATCTCGATGATCTGCAGGCGCTGTGTCCCGAGCAGTACCGGGACCGGGTCAGGCTGTTGCTTGAGTTTGCCGAGGAAGCGGCTCAGCTGGATGTGCCGGATCCGTATTATGGCGGGAGTCGTGGTTTTGAGCAGGTGCTTGATCTGGTGGAGCAAGGGTCGCGAGGGTTGTTGCAGACTATTCGACAGAAATCGGGTTGAGGCGGTTTACCAGGTGGCCCGCGGGAATCGGCAATATCCCGGGTTGAGGTTGGTAATGTAGCCCGGAGTTCCTCTTGTCTGTTTGGGCCTTTTGCGCCAGGTCGGTGGGACCTTTCCGGCTTCAGGCGCGGGCGCAAGGCGCAGGAAAGGCCCCACCGACCTGGCGCAAAAACTGGGGGTTTGGGGCGGTAACCCCGTCATCCCGTCATCCCGGCGTAGGCCGGGATCCATGTGTCTGGTTCTCTGGATTCCGGCTTGCGCCGGAATGACGGAGGGGGGTTCCCGTTATTCGTCACCTACCGCGGCAGGGGGCTTTGATGCCGGCGGTGTTTGTGCTGGCTTGGGGGCGGCCTCTGCAGCAGGCTTCGGTACCGCTGCCGGTTTGGGAGCGGCTTCTGCAGCAGGCTTCGATGCCGGTTTGGGGGCAGTTTCAGCAACGGGTTTGGCAGCCTGCGGTTTTTCTGCGGGTTTGGGTGCAGCAGTTTCTGCGGCAGGTTTAGGCGCCTGTGCCGGCGGCGCACTGGATGCGGTTTCCGCCGCCTGTGGCTTTTTCGGTGCTGGCGCCGCATTGTCATTGCCGGCGGGTTTGACATCCTTCTGTTTCGCCGCCGGGCGTGAGCGGGGTTTGGCTGCCGGTTTGCTGTCTTTCGGCATCTGGTTGCCCACATTGTCGGGCTGGGTGTCGGTTTTCACGTCCTGTGCGGGCTGAACTGTGTTGCCATTGGCTTCTTCCCGCTGCGGGTTCTGTGCACCGTCACGCCGCTGGCCGGAACGCCGACGGCCGCCGCGACGTCCGCGTCTGCTGCGGGTCTGGCCCTGGCCACCGCTCTTGTTGCCATCAGCGCCCTGTTGTTGCTGTTGCTGTGCACCCTGCTGTTTGTCATCAGTACTGGCGGGGGTCGCGGCTTCTGTCGTGGTCTTGCGGGTTTCCTGTTTATTGCCCTTGTTATCCGCACTGGCGTTCCTGGAGCGGTTGCCCTGGTTGCCGCCGCCGGTGCGTTGCTGTTTGTTGCCTTCGCTACGGCGTGCGGACTGCTGGCTCTGGCCACGGCGGCGGTTACCGCCCTGGCGACCACGACCGGCGCCACCGCTGCTGCGTCCGCCGCTGCTCCTGGCGCGCTGCGGGCGTGCCGGTTTCGGCTCTTCTTCTTCAACTTCGGCGGTACCCTTGCCGAACAGGCTGTCCCACATGCGGCGCATGAGGCCGGGCTTCTGCTGTTGCGCCGGTGCTGCCTGCGGACGTTCGACCACCGGGGCCGGTGCATGCGGCGCGATGGTCTGCACGGCGGGTTTTTCAACTTCCGGGGCCTTGCTGATCTCGCCTTCGGCAAACAGCTCCTTGCTGCTGTCTTCTTCCTCGACAATCATTTTATGACTGACGAGGCCGTCTTCGCCTTCCAGCTCGTCGCTGCGCACACGCTTGATTTCGTAGTGCGGGGTTTCCAGGCTCGGCGTCGGGATGAGGGTGACCCTGAGGTTGTGGCGCTGTTCCAGTCTGTACAGGATGTCGCGCTTTTCATTCAACAGGTAAGTGGCAACGTCCACGGGAACCCGGGCGATGACACGGCCGGTCTTCTCTTTCATGACGTCTTCTTCAAGGATACGCAGGATCGACAGTGCCAGCGATTCAACGCCGCGTACCGTACCCTGGCCCATGCAGCGCGGGCACACGATCTGGCTGGATTCTCCCAGCGACGGGCGCAGCCGCTGGCGCGACATTTCCATCAGGCCGAAGCGTGAGATACGGCCCACCTGGACGCGTGCGCGGTCCACACGCAGGGCGTCGCGCAGGCGGTTTTCCACCTCGCGCTGGTGCTTGGTCGGCTGCATATCGATAAAGTCGATCACCACCAGGCCGCCCAGGTCACGCAGGCGCAGCTGGCGGGCCACTTCGTCGGCGGCTTCCAGATTGGTATTGAGCGCGGTTTCCTCGATGTCGCTGCCCTTGGTGGCGCGCGCCGAGTTGATGTCGATCGACAGCAACGCCTCGGTATGATCGATCACGATGGCGCCGCCGGAGGGCAGGGTGACTTCGCGCTGGAAGGCCGATTCGATCTGGCTTTCGATCTGGTAACGCGAGAACAGCGGTACCGGGTCGTCGTAGCGTTTCAGCTTCTTGAGGTTATGCGGCATGACCTGGGTCATGAACTCGCTGGCGCGCTGGTAGATCTCTTCGTCGTCGATCAGTATTTCGCCGATATCACTGCGCAGGTGGTCGCGCAGGGCACGGATGATGACGTTGCTTTCCTGGTAGATAAGAAACGGTGCGGGGCGGTCCTGCGCGGCGGCATCGATCGAGTTCCAGAGTTGCAGCAGGTAATCCAGGTCCCATTGCAGCTCTTCGGCGACCCGGCCGATGCCGGCGGTACGCACGATCAGGCCCATGTCTTCCGGGATATCCAGCTGCGCCATGGCGTCGCGCACCAGGTTGCGGTCTTCGCCCTCGATACGGCGCGAGACGCCGCCGGCGCGCGGGTTGTTGGGCATCAGGACCAGGTAACGTCCGGCGAGGCTGATAAAGGTGGTGAGGGCAGCGCCTTTATTACCGCGTTCCTCTTTCTCGACCTGGACAATGACTTCCTGACCTTCGCGGAGCGCGTCCTTGATGGCGACGCGGCCACCGCCCTGGGTGGCGCCTTCCCTGAAATAGCTGCGTGCGACTTCTTTCAGTGGCAGGAAACCGTGCCGTTCGGCACCGTAATCGACAAAGGCGGCTTCGAGGCTGGGCTCGACGCGGGTTATCTTACCTTTGTAAACGTTGGATTTTTTCTGTCCCCGGGAAGGTACCTCAATATCGAGGTCGTAGAGTTTCTGGCCGTCGACCAGTGCAACACGCAGTTCTTCGGGCTGCGTGCCATTGATTAGCATACGTTTCATTAGATTTATCTCTCATGTGCTCAACTGCGGCGTGACGCAAGCTGAAGATCCGGGCCGACGAATATCGGCGCTGCGGAACACAGGCGCTGACAGACTGCATGCGCCAGGCGTGCAGTCCGGTGATCAGGCCAGCTATCAGGAAAAGCGTTATTGACACAGGAGCAACCAGTTTGTTCGTTTAGTTTTCGATCCCTCGCGTGCGCTTGCTACGCAGGCGGTGGAAAGAATCTGGGTTCATTTGCTGGCAGAGCGATGCGGAATATCCGGTCCGCCCGGACTCGCCAGACGGTCTCGACTATAGCAGTCCAGTCCTGTTAAATCAAACGCTTATCGACAACACCCCGGATCGTGCAAGCCCATGCTATGGAATGAAATTCCGCTGTTCCGAGGGGCTTTTTACAGGGGCGATTCAGGCACAGGGCTGCTAGAATGCGCCGCCATGGAGAAAACGAGCAAGCCGGCCGTGCGTTGGATGGATATTTCGGCCGGTGAGGCGGGGCAGAGGATCGACAACTTCCTGCTGCGCACGCTGAAAGGCGTGCCCAAAAGCCGTATCTACCGCCTGCTGCGCAAGGGCGAGGTGCGGGTGAACAAGGGGCGTATACGGCCCGAATACCGCCTGCAGGCGGGTGACCAGGTGCGCATACCCCCGGTACGGGTATCTGAACGGGCACCGGCGACCCCGGACCCGTCGGCCATCCAGCGACTGGCCGATGCTATTATTTACGAGGACAAGCGCCTGCTGGTGCTGAACAAACCGTCCGGGATGGCGGTACACGGCGGCAGCGGGCTCAGTTACGGGGTGATCGAGGCGCTGCGGGTACTGCGCCCCGATGCGCCTTACCTGGAACTGGTGCACCGCCTGGACCGCGACACCTCGGGCTGCCTGCTGATCGCCAAGCGCCGCAGTGAGTTACGCACCCTGCACGAACTGTTACGCAACGGAGCGGTCGAAAAGCGCTACCTGCTGCTGGCGCAGGGTGACTGGAGCCAGGGGCCGTTCAGACTGGATGCCCCGCTGCGGAAAAACCTGCTGCATGGCGGCGAGCGCATGGTGCGGGTCGACCCGGAGGGCAAGACGGCGCTGACGGAATTCCGCTTCCTGGAAGGCTATCCCGGCGCCAGCCTGATGGAAGCCGTGCTGAAAACCGGCCGTACCCACCAGATCCGGGTACACGCCGCGCATGCCGGACACCCGCTGGCCGGTGACGGCAAGTACGGCGATGCGGCATTTAACCGGCGGATGCGCGATATGGGCCTGAAGCGCCTGTTCCTGCATGCTCACTACGTGGCATTCGAGGACCGGGAACGCGGCCGCAGTGTCGAGGTCAGCGCACCGCTTGGCCCCGGGCTGAGAAAACTGGTTCAGCAATTGGAAACTACACCCGATACAGGGCACGAAGGACAGCAGTAGTATGGATAATGGAACAATACAGCCACAGCCGGAGAGCGTACGCCTGATTATTTTCGACTGGGACGGAACCCTGATGGATTCGGAAACCCAGATCGTACACGCCATGCATGCCGCCATTGACGACCTGCAGCTGGAGACGCGCAGCCCTGACCAGTGCCGGGATATCATCGGCCTGGGGCTGAAAGAGGCCATCGACGCCCTTTACCCGGGGCGCGACGACGCATTCCTGGAGCAGTTCGTGGACCGCTACCGGCACCACTGGTTTTCGATAGCGCATACTTCCGAACTGTTCCCCGGCGCGCTGGAAACACTGCGCGTGCTGAGAGAATCCGGCCTGCAACTGGCTGTTGCCACCGGCAAGGGGCGCAGCGGGCTGGACATGGTCCTGCAGACGACCGGCCTGGCGGACGTATTCGCCGCCACGCGCTGCTCGGACGAAACGCGCTCCAAACCGCATCCGCAGATGCTGGAGGAAATCCTGGCTGAACTGGACGTCGCCCCGCAGCATGCGCTGATGGTCGGTGACACTGAATATGATATGCGCATGGCTGTCGAAGCCGGTGTCGGATCGGTTGCGGTCAGTTACGGGGTGCATGCACGCGAGCGTCTGCTGCAACATGCGCCGCTGGTGTGCCTGGATAATATCGGGGAACTGGTCGACTGGCTGGCCGAAGAATGCCTGGTCGCACAGGAATTATTGTCACCGCCGCTGGTAGCGGCAGATTGAGGTAACGCAACATGGAATCAAATCAGGAAACCAATGACCGCCAGCTGCTGGAAAAACTGGCTTTCGCGGCGGTTAACGAACAGAAACGCGCGCGCCGCTGGGGCATCTTTTTCAAGTCGCTGATGTTCGTCTACCTGGCTGCCATCCTGTATCTCTATACACCCGACTCCGACCTGAAATCAGTGGGAACCGGCAAGCACACCGCACTGGTCGACCTGAAGGGCGTAATAGCAGCCGACCAGGAAGCCAATGCCGATGACGTGGCCACCGGCCTGCGCGATGCCTTCGAGGACAAGAACACCGTCGGTGTCATCCTGCGTATCAACAGCCCCGGCGGCAGCCCGGTCCAGGCGGGTTATATCAACGATGAAATCAAGCGCCTGCGCAAGGAATACCCGGACACCCCGCTGTACGTCGTGATCAGCGATATCTGCGCCTCGGGCGGCTATTACATTGCCGCCGCAGCGGACAAGATCTACGCGGACAAGGCCAGCATCGTGGGCTCCATCGGCGTGCGCATGGACGGTTTCGGCTTTGTCGAGGCGATAGACAAACTGGGCGTGGAACGCCGCCTGCTGACCGCCGGTGAGCACAAGGGGTTCCTCGACCCGTTCCAGCCGGTCAAGCAGGAAGATGTGCAACAGGTCCAGAACCTGCTCAATGATATCCATGACCAGTTTATCGACGTGGTCAGAACCGGGCGCGGCGAACGCCTGAAAGAAGACGAGAACCTGTTCAGCGGCTATGTCTGGACCGGCGAGCAGGCCATCGACCTCGGCCTGGTGGATGAGCTGGGCAGCGCCGGCTACGTGGCCCGCGAAGTGATCGGCGAGGAAACCATCGTCGACTACACCGTGTCCGAGGACTGGCTGACGAAGTTCGGCAAGCGCTTCGGTACTGCACTGGGGCGTGGTATGGGTGAGGTGCTGGGCGGTAACTTCTCGCTCAAGTAGGATCCCGCGGGGACCCGTCATTCCGGCGAACGCCGGAATCCAGCGATCAAAACCTGGATGCCGGATCAACTCCGGCATGACGGATTTTCTCCGAATCAACCCCTACGGAATCTGGATCCCGGCCGCATTGAGCCAGCTGGTCAGCCGGATCAGCGGCAAACCAATCAGCGCATTGGGATCCTCGCCCTGCATCGATTCGAACAGGCTGATGCCAAGCCCTTCCGATTTGAAGCTGCCCGCGCAGTTGTAAGGCTGTTCGCGGCGCAGGTAGCGTTCGATCTGCTGCTCCGTCAACGGCCGGAATATCACATGGTAGGGAATCAGGTCGACCTGCGCCTGGTCGCTACGAGCATCGTACAGGCACAGGCCGGTCATAAAACTTACCCGCCGGCCCGCCAGCCGGGCCAGTTGCCGGCAGGCATTTTCATGATTGCCGGGTTTGCCCAGCACTTCGCCTTCACATAACGCCACCTGGTCGGAACCGATAATCAGTGCATCCGGGTATTGCGAGGCGCCAACGCGTGCCTTGGCTTCCGACAGGCGCACCACCAGCGCCTCGGCGGATTCGTCCGCCCCGCGGGTTTCATCGACATCCGGGGCCATGGTTTCAAACTCGATACCAAGGCGCTGCAGCAGTTCACGGCGGAACGGGGACGTGGAGGCGAGTACCAGGGTTCTGTCTGTATTGTTCATGGCGGTCAGGTCTGGGCAAAATAACGTTGCAGGTAATCCGCGAAAGGCAATTCATCCGCCGCTTCCCAGGCTTGCTGGTCTTCCAGCGACTTGGTCGCCAGCTCCGAGAAATAACGTTCGCGGCTTTCGCTCATCGGCAGATTATTGAAAAAATGCCGGTGTATCTCGGACATGCGTTTGGCGAAATGGTAAAAGCCTTCGCCACGCTCGCGCATTTCATTCAGCATGCGCGCCGACGGCGTGAGGTCGGGGTCCTCCACCTTCTGCCGCTGCATATCCAGGGCCGAGCAGTAGGGTGTCTCGCTTGAACTGCGGTCCAGCAGTTTGCAGACGCCGCGCATCTCCTCCAGCAGTTCCCCGGCCCAGGCGCGCAGGGTAATCGAATCGCCGTCGCGCACCAGTTTCAGTTCCGGTTCACGGCCCCGGTGTGCCGTGCGCAATTCATTTTCATCGATCGCCTTGCGCTCCGCCTCGCTGATCACCGGGCTGTCGTGCAGCAGGCAGAACAGCAGGAAACACTCGAGGAAGTACAGCTGGTGCTCGTTGATACCGAGCGGGTCGAAAGCATTGACATCCAGTGAACGCAACTCAACGTAAGACACACCACGCCGTTTCAGCGCCAGGGTGGGCTTTTCATTGCCGTTCAGGATCTGCTTGGGGCGAATGGTACTGTAGTATTCGTTCTCGATCTGCAGGATGTTGGCGTTCAGCTGCCGGTATTTGCCGTCCACCACCACACCGATTTTCTCGTATTCGGGGCAGGGGGTCTGGATGGCACAGGTCAGGCTGTCGATATAGGCCGCCAGGCTGTCGTAGTTGGCCTTGATGCCGTATTCGTTTTCCTTGTTGTTCTGGTAACCGATGTCGCCCATGCGCAGCGAGGTTGCATAAGGTTCGAAATAGGTGGTTTTATCGAACTCCTGCAAGGTGGTCGATGCCCCGCCAAGGAAAGACTTGCAGATCGCCGGCGAGGCACCGAACAGGTAGGGGATCAGCCAGCCGAAGCGTTGCAGGTTACGGATCAGGCCCATGTAGGATTCAGAAATAAAATCCTGCAAGGGCAGACGATTGCCTTCCAGCTCGGCATAGACCGGCCAGAACTCGGGCGGGAAAGAATAGTTGAAGTGCACCCCGGCGATGACCTGCATGACACGCCCGTAGCGGTAACCGAGGCCCTGGCGGTAGACGTGTTTCATCATGCCGGGATTGGAGCTGCCGTATTCGGCAATCGGGATACTGGTTTCACCGCCAACCACACAGGGCATGCTGGTGGCCCAGAAGTATTCACCGTCCAGGTGCTGGTAGACGTACTGCTGGGTATCGCGCAGGAAATCGAGCACCTCGCGGATATGGTGGAACGGCGGGGTGATAAATTCGGTGAGCGCCTCGGAGTAGTCTGTAGTGATATAGGGATGGGTCAGGGCGGAACCCAGCCGGGGCGGATGCGGCGTCTGCGCGATCCCGCCTTCTTCGTTGACGCGCAGGCTTTCCTTTTCCACACCGATGGCGCTGTTGCGCATCAGGTGCGAATGCTTCAGGTCAATCAGCCTTTGCAGGCGTTGCCGGGCCCGGTCATACACGGTTACAACAGTTCCAGGTCTGCCGGGTAATCATCCGGGTTGAGTCCCGCCTTCCCGACCAGTTCGCGCAGCACCGGCTGGATAGCCTCTTCGAGTACCGGGTGGTAGAACGGCATGCGCAGCATCTGCAACACGGTAAGTTGCTGTTCCATGCACCAGTTGAGCAAGTGGCCGAGGTGTTCGCCGTGCGGAACAACCATCGCCGCACCGAGCAAGCGGCCGCTGGCCTTGTCTGCGTACAGTCGCAGGATGCCCTTGTTTTTACCCATAATGAGCGCACGGCCCAGCATATTGAGGGCGACATCGGCGACCAGGGTATTGTCCAGGTCGAGCTCCGAATAACGCTGCCCGACCAGCACGATCTGCGGATCACAGAAGGTAATGGACAGGGGGGTCTTGCGGCGGAACGCGCGCGGGCTGTCGGCTGCCGCATTGATGCCGGCAATGCGCCCCTCGTCACCGGCCTCGTGCAGCAACTGACGCTCGTTGTTCACGTCGCCGGCGATGAACAACGCAGTATCTCCGATCTGCATGGTATGACGGTCATAGTCCGGCAACCCGTTGGCATCGAGTACGACACCGGCTTTTTCCAGCTCGAGCCGGTCCAGGTTGGGACGGCGGCCGATACTCACCAGGACCTTGTCGACAATCACTGAGTTGTCGCCGGCACTGACGCGCAGCCTGCCATCACCGGCGTCCTCGATACTGGCAGGGTGCCCGAGCCACAGCGGCATTTCCTTGCCCAGGATCTGGATAGCCGTCTTGCTCGCCTCCGGGTCGTCCAGGCTGCCGACCGTTTCCAGCTGGTCGATACCCGTCACCTGCACACCGAGGCGGTGGAACGCCTGGCCCAGTTCCAGGCCGATAACGCCCATGCCGATCACCGCCATGGATTCAGGCAGTTCTTCGAGCTCGAATATTTCATCGGTGGTCAGTATGCGGTCACCGAGTGCCTTCCAGGCGTCGGGCACAATGGGGGTGGAGCCGGTGGCGATGACGATGCGCCTGGCGCGGATCCGGCGTTCGCCGACCTGCAGCAGGCCGGGTTCGATAAACTGCGCATAACCCTCGATGAACGTGTCATCCATGTTGTCCGTGCTGTTCGACAGCACCTTGTCGACAAAGATATCGCGCAGGTCCTGTACGTGCTCCAGCACATCGGCGCCTTCTACTGTCAGCTGGTCGCCGCCGTTGATGCCTTCACGGTCAAACAGCTTGCGGCGGTGAAAATCCTCGGCGACCTGTATCAGTGCCTTGGACGGCATGCAACCGACGCGGGCGCAGGTGGTACCCAGCTCACCGCCGTTGATCAGCACGAAGCTGTCTGCCTTGCGCCTGACCTGGCCCAGCGCATAAAGCCCGGCGCTACCGGCGCCTATGATGGCAACATCGACTTGTTGTTCCATATATCTACCCGGGATGTTCGAAAGGTTTGACTGAATTCAGTGTGCTATCTGGGCGCGTGCCTGTGCCAGCCCGCCACCGGTGTGTGTTGATTTGGAGTGGTACAGTGCCTGGTCAACCTGTTCCAGCAGGTTGGCAAAACTGTCGCCGTGGGTAGGCGCCTCGCCCAGGCCGAAGGTAACGCTGAAATCAATGGCGTTTTCGCGTGCCCAGCTGTTGACCTGCTCCTGGATGCGGATCGCAACGATTTCGGCGTTGGCCAGGCTGGTATCCTCCATCAATATGATGAACTCGTCGCCGCCGTAGCGTGAGGCGATATCGGTGCTGCGAATCGAACTGCGAACGATTTCGGCAAACTGTTTCAGTACCAGGTCGCCCGCAGCATGGCCGAGTTCATCGTTTACCGCCTTGAACTTGTCCAGGTCGGCAAACAGCAGGACGAACTTCTGCTGGTTGCGTTGCATGCGCTGGAACATGGCTTGCGCCACTTCCAGCAGCGCCCGCCGGTTAAGCAGGCCGGTCAGGGTATCCAGGTTGCTGTGCTGTTCCAGCTCGTGCCGGCTGCATTCGATGCGCCCCATCAGGATATAGGCATACACCAGGATGATACCGCCGAACAGGTTGAGGAAGATCAGCCCCGGCGACAGTGCGGCACCGCTGATCATGTAGCGTGCCGACAGAACCAGCATGGTGGCGGTAAAACAGCCCACCAGTGATTCGGCAAACAGGCGCATGCCGTAACGCATGCCGTTGCCCAGCACGACCATGATGAACACCAGCAGCGAAGGCGGAATGGGGTAGGGGTCGTTAAGCACGGAAACCGCTGTCATGGCGATATCCACCCACATGGCGATATGGTAGCGCCTGGGATGGATGTGGTGTTTCGCCGCGTGCAGGTACAGCAGTGAATTGAGAATCAGGTAAGCGCCCAGTACGACATTCAGCTGGGTGAGGCTCCAGTAGGCAGGTTTAATACCTTCTACAGTGTTGAAGAACAGAAAACCCAGCAGCAGGAACACGTAGCGGGTGAAAAACTGTATCTGTTGTTCCTGCCAGGTCGGGTAACGATAGTCCGAATTGTAGTCCTCGGGCTTCGAGCGCCGATCCTCACTGTCCCTGCGGTCGGCATAGCGTCTGCGGTCTGATGACCGGCGTTGTTGTTTCATAGTGCGCCTGCTTCACAATCCATTGGTGGACAATTCAACCCTGAGAACATCGCAGTATAAAAGTTTTCTAATATTTCCGGTAGTGATTACCAGTAATTTTCTACAGTGATATGCCCCGGGGTGCGGCGCCGGTTACGGGTCAGACCGCGTGTTTCAAGCACCGCCTGGGTGGATTTCACCATATCCGGGTTGCCGCAGATCATGACCTGTGAGCGCTGCGGTGAAATTTCCAGACCGGCGCGCTGTTCCAGGCGCCCGTCCTCGATAGCCGCCGGAATCCGCGCACGGATGGCGAAATCGGTGTCTTCACGGCTGACGAAGGGAATAAAACTGAACTGCCCGGGGTGTTGTTCGCCCAGTGCCGCGATGGTGTCCTGGAAGCTGAGTTCCCCGGCCAGTCGCACCGCATGCACCAGAACGATGCTCTGGTAGGTCTGCCAGGGCTCGCGGGTTTTCAGCATGGAGAGAAACGGCCCGATTGCCGTCCCGCTGGACAACATCCAAAGCTGTTCAGCAGCTGGAACCTCATTGAGGGTAAGAAATCCGGCCGCCTTGCGCATGACATAAATGCTGTCTCCCGGCCTGAGCTCCAGCATGGCGCCGGTCAGCGGGCCATCGGGCACCGTGACGAAATAGAACTCCAGCGGTTCCTCACCGGGCGCATTGACGTAAGAGTAGGGCCGGCTGATGAATTCATCACCAATGACCAGCCCCAGCTTGGTGAACTGGCCCGCGGTAAAGGGATCCGTATCGGCATCGATGCGGATCGAGAACAGTTTGTCCGTCCACGGGTGCAGTTCCCGTACCCGGCCCGTGCTCCAGCGTTTTGAGTCGATATCCTTGCCCATGCTTATCCCTGGCTGACTGAGGTTCCCGGTTGCATATCCTGCCACACTTCCCGGATCAGGTGCAGGCGCTGCCAGGCCGCTGCCAGTTGCTGCTGCGGGTCGCGTTGCTGCAGGAACTGTTCGGCATCGCTATAGATGCTGGCCAGCTGGCTCTCATCGAACAGTTGCAGTGTCCCGGCGAGGGTTTCCAGCGGTTCGCTGAGCAGGGAGGGAATGAGCTCGTCTTCGGCAACCGGCGAATCCTGCGCGGTCAGCGCAGCCACCAGCGGCAGTTCCTGCATCTCGAAATGCAGCTTGCGGGCAATCTCCTCATCCAGCAACTGCTGCCTGGCATAGGCATCGTTCCCGATACCGGCCTCGACGGCGCGCATTATGGTGGTAATCAGGGTTCGGATAGCGTCCTTGATCTTGTCCTGTTCAACGGGGAGAGTGCAGCAGCGCTGGTAACTGAGATCCAGCTGTTCCTTGATTTCCAGGATGACTTCGCTGGGTGTATTCGGTGCCAGGCTGACAGCCCGCTGCACCAGGCCCTGGAAATCGGCCATGAAGCGGTCCATCTCGAGACCATCCTCCAGCCGTGCCCGGGCCAGGTCCTCGTTGCTGACCTCGCGCCTGTCGCTGTCGAACAGGGGGTTGTCTTTCATGCGCAGCAGGTGCTGTTCGCGGATACCGGTGTGTTCGGGAAAGGCTGGACTCATGCTGCGCTCCTGGTTCGGAACACTACCTTACCGAAAAATCAGGCGTATAAAAACGCCTAAATTGTGCGCCAGGGGAGTACAACCCTAGTTGATCCAGTTTATTTCCTGCGCTGTTTTATTGCCGACGCTGGTTCTTGCCACACTGGTCGGCATCACCGCATCGTGCTCCGACAGGGGTATGCGGCCGCCCATGATCTCGGCCTTGCGTTGCGGGTAGAGGGGCGTCCTGTCCGGTTCGGCATAACCGTCCGGGAAATCCGGCTGGTTGTTTGTCACATCGTACTTGTCGCTGGCGCCTACCGTGTGCAGGAATTCGTGCGCAATAACCACGTTGTTGCGCTGCGCCATGTTGTGCCCGGCATAGGCATTGACCACACCGACCATGCCCTTGCGCAAGCCCAGAGAATGGCGCACGCGCGAGTGTGTCTGCGGGTCATGGTAGACCACAAACATCTGCACATCAGCTGGCGGCCCGTCAAACGTATCGTTGCGCCAGGCCCAGTAACGCAACTTGAGGCTCCATAACATGATCGACAGCGTACCGCCCCCGGCCGGCGGCATGGGCGGATGACTGGATACCTGCGGGGCCAGGTAGATGCTTACCGGTTCCCTGATTGCCTGGCCGTAGCGTTGCGCTTCCGAGGCCAGGAAGGTTTCAATTGCATCAAAGGTGTCTGCTGACAGCGTACCGATATACTGCTGGCTGACGCGGCTGTTGTCGCCGTTGACCGGGTAGACCACCACCCACAGCGATTCTTCCCAGTCGGTGCTGCGCAGCTGGGTCAGCCAGTTGTTCATGCCGACAATAAACAGCACCAGCAGAAGCAGCGTGATGCGCACATTTCTGAAGAAGTTGCCTGAAGCCATTCCTAATATAGTGGACACCGGACGGAAATCTTGAATTCCGGTTCCGGAGCAGGGCTGCCGGACGGCGTTCAGGCGCCGGTCTGCGGTTCCTGGCCCTGCTGCCGGGCGGCATTCATTTGTACCAGCTGTGCGACGCTGTCCGCTTCCAGGTCCAGGCCGACCTCGAGGCCGGGATTGATGGCAATGGCGATGCCGCTGCCGACCCGTTCCAGGATCCAGCTGAATTCCGACAGCAGGCCGCCGCGGTAGGCCGGGAAATCCTCCACAAAGACCTTGGCGCGCTCCGGGCTGGTGAACAGGATCAGTACCCGGGTGCCGTCCTCGTCTTCCAGCGTCAGCGGGTTGGCTTTGGTAGAACGCTGAAAACCCTGGATTTCACTGGCTTCATCCTCAACCGGCATGAATAACTGGTGATCCAGCAGCTGTGTCATGAAGGTTTCGCTGCCGAGCTTGCCCTGTTGTGCGTCCAGCAGTTGCTGTTCCAGGTCGTTGTGTGGTGTGAATTCCTGCATGGGTTCCGGTTTTGTGTAGCGATAACAGGGGACAAGTGTGCAGAAATTCGGCACATAAATAAACTGGATAATTCGAGGGGGCTTGGCAAAAAAAAAGGGGCGGCACATGGCCGCCCCTGAATGACGCTGACGAACAGCGTTATCTGTCAGTCATGGATGACGCCACTGAAGAACTCCGGGCCCGCACCAAACGGCGGCTGTACGAAGGTCGGATCAGGCGTGTTGTCAGGCTGACCGATCTGCTCACTTTCAGGCTGGGGCAGGTTGCCCGGGTTTTTCGAATCCACGGTAACCACGCGGCCCTGGCCGGCGCCGAACTGTGCTTCAGTTACAGTGTTGTTCGGCAGGCTGTCCAGGTAGCGGCGCAGCGCATGCACGGGGTGCAGGAAGTTATCCGGTGCAACCTGCTTGACGACAGGGCCCACGATAACGCCTTCACTGTTAACCGGATCAGCCAGCGTGATGGCACTGGTGTAATCGTCCGGATCGGCCAGCTGGAAGAACTTGTGGTTCGCACCACCGCCGGTACGGCAGACATCATCCAGAGGATTACCGTGCCCGTAGCAGGAGGCAAATACGTAGCGTTTGCCAAGATCCAGCGGCTGACCGCCAATCATGGTTTCCACGACCCGGCTGCCGGAACTGCTGAACGGCCGGTTTTTAAGGTCGATCTTCTGTTCGATGTTGGCAAGGCCGAGGTACCAGCCACCGCGCTGCATGAATACATTACGGTCAAACACAGCACCCAGGATGGTGTTCAGGCTGTTCTGGATGGACTGGCCGGAGAAGTCGGCGATATTGACCGCCGGCGCAATCGGGAACCAGGTGTACAGGTCACGCAGGGTGATCTCGCCACCCGGCAATACCGCGTTACCGAAGCGGAAACCGTTGGCCATGGAAATGTCCACACCGTTTTCCCATCCCGGAACATTTCTCACGTCGGCCACACCGTCACTGACAGCAAGGATGGCGTCGGCAATAAAGTTGTTCAGCGTATCTTCCAGTACGTGGTGCCTTAACAGCAGTGTATCGGTATAACCGACGACAGTGTCAAGATCATCCACCAGCTGGAGCCCTTTTAGCGCAGGAGGCATGAAACCACCCGGGCGGAAGGTGTGACGAATAACATCGCCGTCTTCACCGGCAATGAAGTCTTCTTCCATGGCGGCAACCAGTTCGGCCATGGCAGGATCTTCAGCGACAGATTCATCGACAGGAATGGCTTCCCAGCTGAAGTTGGTGACTCGCCCGTCATCCATGTCAAGATCGAGGCGTCCGACATACATGTCGCGGTTTGTTTCCACCACGATCGCAGCGCCCTTGCGCAGCAGTCGACGCTCGCGATGGCTCAGCGAGGCGCCCGGCGTAGTCCGGACAACCTTGTTCTTGCGCACCAGCAGGGCACCCAGGGTCACTTCATGGGTGTGCGCTGAATACATGACATCAATATCTTTAAAGTTCTGTGCGATCTTGATGTTCTGCGACAGACCGAGCTCGGACTGCACAACAATCAGTTCCGCGCCAAGGTTTTTAACCTGCTCGATCAGACCGGGCAGCTCTTCAACACCCTGCGTGAAGCGTAAACCGATATTGAAAGTATCGGCCTGCTGCGGAACGATGGAAGCAGTGATGCCGATTACGGCAATCGTCGTACCGTTACGTTCCAGCATTTTAAACGCCGGCAATACGGGCTTGCCGTGCAGTGCCGGCGGTAACGGCGCTGCGTTATACAAGTTGGCGGCAACAGCCGGGAAGTTCGCCTTGATAACGCCCATTCCCTCAGGTGTCGGGAAAGGGGCTGTCGCTGTGACTTCTTCACAGGTATAGCCGCTGGCCGCATCGGTCAGGCCGTCGATAACCGGCACATCGTCACAACCGATATAGGAGGTCATGGTGCGCAGGTTGCCGGGGATGGTCGGTTTCGGCCCGAAGTTGGTGAAACGGTTGCGGAATACAGCGCCGCCGTAGCCGAAATCCCAGTTACCCGGTGTATAGACGTCGATACCAAATGCATTCATCGGCACCATCATGGCATCGCCAACCGTAAACATGGTTTCGGCACTGCCGTGGGTCATGTCGCCGGTGGAAAGCAGGACAGCTTCAGGATCGTCGGCACGAATCTCGTTAACCACGGTTTTCAGGCGGGCAAGACCACCTGCGCTGGCAGCTTCATATTCGCTGCCGTCCGGGTTTTTCATAATAGCGGCATGTGGAACCAGGGTGCCGTGCAGATCACCCATTTCGATCAGTGTGACGCTTGAATCCATGGACGCCTGGGCCGTGGAAAGGCCAAGCAGGGTCAGGGACAGTGCTGACGCCAGTGCGCCGCTCCCCGCCTTCTTTACAAAGTCGTGCATAACCATATCTTCTCCTCCGGTGACTTTTCTTTATATAAACTGGTAAAACACGCGACAGACTAGTCGCCGGGGTAAACCGGAGGTATAGGGAAAATCCTTAAAAGGCGTGGGCGGAAAGCTGACCAGGATTAATCTACTATCTTAGATATACCTAATATCTATTTGATATATATTATTTATACTTTATTTAAGACTTGGCTAATGTATTTTCGTGTCAGGGAGAGATAATACCCAGCCGGATTGCCAGCCGGGTCAACTCGGCTGAATTGGCTGCGCCGAGTTTCTGCTTGACGCTGGTGTAGTGGTGCCCGATGGTCTTGGGGCTGACAAACAAAAGTTCAGCAATCTCGTTCACCGACTTGCCATCGGCGCGCAGGCGGAACACCTCGAACTCACGCGGCGACAGACCGGCGACACGTTCGCCGTCCTGTGACTGCCTGCGCTGTACCAGGTGCGGCATCATCTCCTGGCCGATAAACGGTTCGCCGCGCGCCACACAGCGTATCGCCTCGATCATGACCCGTGAGGCATTGCGCTTGGAGATATAACCCAGGATGCCGAGATCCATGGCACGCTCCAGGAACACTTCGTTTTCGTGCACACTGAACACCAGGATGCGCGCATTGCTGTCGCGCCCCAGTATCCGCCGGCTGGCATCCAGGCCGCCGATACCGGGCATGGTCAGGTCCATCACCACGACCGTCGGCGTGTGCTCCAGGTATAACTGGTAGGCTTCCTCGCCGTTGGTGGCTTCGGCAACGACCTCGATATCATCGGTACTCTCGAACAGGCGGCGATAACCGGCACGTACCACTTCGTGGTCATCGGCAAGAAGGACGGTGATGGTGCTCATGGCGCTATTCTACCCGTTGTCCGCAAGCGGGATCACGGCATCGATGCGCAAACCCTTGCCGGGCGATGACTGTATATCGAGACTGCCATGCAGGGCCTGGATGCGTTCGCGCATCCCGATCAGGCCCAGCCCGCGGCTGCGCAGGGCAGGGTCCATGCCACGGCCGTTATCCTCGATAGCCAGCACCACACAGGGCTTACCGTCCTGTTGCTGCACCGCCATCCGGATACTGACACGGCCGGCGTCGGCATGTTTCGATATGTTGGTCAGACTTTCCTGCACGATACGGTAGATACTGATATTGATGGCCTCGCCCAGTGCCGAGAGGTCGCCGGCGTTGGTGAAGCTGAAATCGATGTCCGGGTGGCGCGCCTGCCAGGCGCTGATTTCCTCTTCCAGCGCGGCAACCAGTCCGAGGTCATCCAGCACGCTGGGGCGCAGGCGCTGCATCATGGAGTGCACCACGTCGTAGATACGCGCCGATACGCTGAGGATGGCGCTGGCACTGGTCTCGATGCGCGTGTTGCTGCTGGCGGAGAGGTCTCGGATATTTTCCGCATCGGCCTGGATTGCGGTCATGCACTGGCCCAGCTCGTCGTGCAGTTCACGCGCCAGGTTACGACGTTCTTCTTCCTGCACCGCCAGCGATTTATGAATCAGGAAACGGTTGCCTTCCAGCAGCGTCATGCATTCACGCTCGGCACGCTTGCGCTCGGTTATATCGTGCAGTGTGGCGGCATATAATGCTTCGCCATTGATGTCGACGTGACCTATATACAGCTCGAGCGGAAAACAGTGGCCGTCCTTGCGCACACCGGTGGCCTCGATGCGGCTGCCGGTCGGCTTTTCCCAGGTTTCCGCGTCGACCGCTTCCAGCAGCATAGCCACGGGCTGTCCCACCAGTTCCTGCTCGCTGTAACCGAACAGGGCCTCCATGGCCGGGTTGACCGACAGGATGGTGCCGGCCGCACCGTAGGTGACCATGCCGTCAATGGCGGTGGCCTCGATGACACGCTCGCGTGCCAGCGCTTCCTGCAGGTGCCGGGTGCGTCGCGAGACTTCCTCGACCATGCGGTTGAAAGCCATCGCTGTCATGCCCACCTCATCACGGATCTCGGCATCGACGCTGACACTATAGTCACCGGAGCCTACCCGGTGCGCGGCATTTGCCAGCCGTCCCAGCCGGCGCGTCAGGTGCACGCCGATAAACACCGTGGCCAGGATGGTCAGGGTAATTTCAGTGATGGCGATGGCGATACTGCGCAGGCGAGCGGCATCGATGGCCTTTTCCATCTGCGCCAGCGAGAATCCCAGCCGGACTTCGCCCATCAACTGGCCGCCGATGCGAATATCCCCGGAAACATCCAGCACACCGTCGCTGACTTCCAGCGGTTCGGTTTCAGTATCCGGCCAGGGCGGGCGGGGCGCCTGACCCAGGGTCACGATCGGGCGCTGGTCACGATCCAGCACCACCAGGTAATCCAGTTCATCGTGCTGCGCGATGTTCTGCAGGTATTCTTCCAGCGTCGCATAGTCGACTTCCACCAGGTAACCGCCCGAGGTGGTGGCGATCTGTTCCAGCATACTGGTTGCGGTATCCCACAGCCGGTCGGCGTGCGCCTGCTGGATAACCCCGAGGTTGCTCCATACCAGCAGCGACAACATCACCACTTCGATGACCACCACGCTGACAATCAGGCGCACACGCAGCGAACGGAGCGGGGAGACCAGCATCAGTCAGCATCCAGTTGTTCGGCAATATGCCCGAGTGCGTCATAATCGTCCGCGGCTACCGTGGCAAAACCGGGCCAGTCGAGATGGCGCAGCAGGGCACGGCCGGCCGGCGTCGTGTTCATGTCCAGAAGCGCCGTGCGCAGGCGCGCAGCG